>CAMCMT010000054.1 GCA_945875915.1 Synechococcus sp. UW140
CAAAAATGAATGCAACAAAAAGCCCCCGCCACTGGGCGAGGGCTTGGGGAGTTCGGGGCCGCAGCAGCAGCCAGTCGCTCACACCTTGCGGGAGTAAAACTCAACCACCAGCAGTTCGTTGATCTCAAGGGCGACCCATTCGCGCTCGCACTTGCTGATCACCTTGGCGACGAGCTTGTTCTTATCGAGCTCCAGGTGGGGCGGGATGTTGGCCAGACCCGGGAAGGCCAAGTTGCCTTCAGCCAATTGCTTGCTCTGCTTGCGCTCGCGCACGGCGACCACATCGCCGGCCTTGCACTGGTAGCTGGGGATGTCCACGACGCGGCCGTTCACGGTCAGGTGGCCATGGTTCACCAGCTGACGGGCGCCGGGGACGGTGGGACCAAAACCCAGACGGAAGCAAACATTGTCGAGACGGTTCTCGAGCAGTTTCAGCAGGTTGGTACCCGTGGAACCCTCTTGGGCCCGGGCTTTCTTGACGTAGCGAACCAGCTGACGTTCGGAGATGCCGTAGTTGAAGCGAAGCTTTTGCTTCTCTTCGAGGCGGATGGCGTATTCGGAGCGCTTGCGACGGGCTTGGCCGTGCTGACCGGGGGGATAAGCCCGCTTGGCGGACTTACGGGTGAGACCGGGAAGGTCCCCCAAGCGCCGCGTGATCCTCAGGCGAGGGCCGCGGTAGCGAGACATAAGGGAGGAAATCGAGGGTTGAAACGCCGGCGTGGCGAGTTCGGGAGCATGCTGGAGATCGCAATCCCCTCTCCCAGCCCTTGCAACGCCAGCAGACGATCCTAACGTCCGGTATGGCGCAGGTTTTTGCTGCCCTGTCCGGGGCCCTACAGGCCCTGCTGCTGGCCCTGATCGGCGCCTACCGCCAATGGATCTCGCCCCTGCTGGGGCCCCGTTGCCGCTTCATCCCCAGCTGCAGCGCCTACGGCCTGGAAGCGATCGGCCGCCATGGCCCCTGGCGCGGCGGCTGGCTGACGATCAGGCGCCTGCTGCGCTGCCACCCGTTCACCCCCTGCGGTTGCGATCCCGTGCCGGATTGACGCTGACCAGCCCACCCCCTTCCCCGATGCCCACCCCAGCCCAGATCGACCCTGTTCCAGCCTTGGTGCTCTTCACGCGCCAGGGCTGCTGCCTCTGTGAGGGGCAGGAGGAGCGCCTAAGGGCGCTGAAACCGGCACCGCCCCTGGAGTGCGTGGACGTGGATCGGGATCTGGAGCTGCAGGCCCGCTATGGCCTGAGCGTGCCCGTGCTGGCGATCCGCAGGCCGGATGGCAGCTTGGCTGAGCTGCCGCGGGTCTCCCCACGGCTGGCGGGGTCGGGGCTGGCGGACTGGTTGCGGCGTACAGGTCTGCAGGCGCTGGCGGCTTAGAACTGGCCCCATCCAGCGCCCCGGCCCCCCGATGAGCCCGTTGCCGCATCCCTTGCTGCATCCGCTTTTGCGTCAGGCCGGCGTGGCCGTGCCCCCGGGTCTGCCCAACCCGGAAGTGGGCGACGTGAGCTGTGATTCGCGCCGAATCGCTCCGGGCAGCCTGTTTGTCGGCCTGCCGGGCGGGGCCGTGGATGGCGGCCGGTTCTGGCGCCAGGCCCTGGCCGCCGGAGCCGCGGCGGCCGTGATCGGTCCCGCGGCGGCGGCAGCCGAACCCCCGGGCCCGGGCGATGCGGTGGTTGTGGTTGCCGATCCGGTGGCGGCCTGGGCCGGCCAGCTGGCGGCGGCCTTCTGGCAGCAGCCCAGCCAACGGCTGGGCCTGATCGGGGTCACCGGCACCAACGGCAAGACCACCACCACCTGCCTAATCGAGCACCTTGCCAGCAGCTGCAGCACCCCCGTGGCCCTATTTGGCACTTTGGTGAACCGCTGGCCCGGCCATAGCCAGACCGCCAGCCACACCACGGCCTTCGCCGATGGACTGCAGGCCCAGCTGGCCCAGGCGGTGGCCGCCGGCGCCCGGATCGGGGCGATGGAGGTGAGCTCCCATGGACTGGATCAACAGCGCAGCGCCGGTTGCCGCTTCGCCGGGGCCGTATTCACCAACCTCACCCAGGACCACCTCGACTACCACGGGTCGATGGAGGCCTATTTCGAGGCCAAGGCCAAGCTCTTCGCCCCACCGCTGCTGGGCGAGCCCGACACCAGCACCCGGGCCAACCCCCTCCTGGCCGCCAAGGCAGTGGTCAACAGCGATGACCCCTGGGGCTTCCGGCTGGCGGAGCGGTTGGGGCCAGGCTGTTGGCGCTGCTCCCTGGAGGCCAGCTCGTTGCAGCAGGCCGAGCTGGGCTTCCGCAACCTGGTGATCGGCCCCAATGGGGTGCGCGGCACGCTCTGGAGCCCGCTGGGTGAGGGGCCCTTCCAGTCGCCGTTGCTGGGGCGGTTCAACCTGATGAACCTGCTGGAGGCAGTGGCGGCCCTGTTGCAGCAGGGTTTGCCCCTGGAAGACCTGCTGGCGGCGGCGGCCAGCTTCCCCGGCGTGCCCGGCCGCATGCAACGGGTGGGCTTGGCCCCAGGGGCAGGTGCCCCAGCCGGATCAGGGCAGCGACCCGCCGTTTTGGTGGATTACGCCCACACCCCCGATGGCCTCGAAAACGCCCTAGCCGCCTGTCGCCCCTTCACCCAGGGGCAGCTGATCTGTGTGTTTGGTTGCGGCGGCGATCGGGATCGGGGCAAGCGACCCCAGATGGGGGCGATCGCCGCCCGCCTGGCCGATCGGGTGGTGGTGACCTCAGACAACCCCCGCAGCGAGGAGCCCCAGGCGATCCTGGCCGATGTGGTGGCCGGGATTCCGGCGGGAACCGACCTGCGGGTGGAGCCGGATCGGGCCCAAGCGATCGCCGCGGCGATTGCCACAGCCAAAGCCGAGGATCTGGTGTTGATCGCCGGCAAGGGCCACGAGGACTATCAGATCCTGGCCACGGGCCGTATCCATTTCGATGACCGGGAGCAGGCGGAGCTGGCCCTGGGCCGCTGGAGAGATGGGGCTAGCGAGCAACCGCTGACAAGCAGCCCCTAGCAGGGCCAGAACGCGCCCTGGATTCGATGTCATTTCGGGTCAAATGCTTGCACTCCGCCCTAACGCCGCCAAACTTCCTAGGCACCTTTGTCTATCCCGATTGGGATTGATTACGCGTTTATGCCTAGAAAATTCCTGGCCGAGTTAATCGGCACCTTCTGGCTCGTGCTGGGGGGCTGCGGCAGTGCCGTGCTGGCGGCCGTGTTCCCCTACGACAACCCGGCCGCCAACCCCCTGGGTCTGGGCTTCCTCGGCGTGGCCCTGGCCTTTGGCCTCACCCTGCTGACCATGGCCTACACGATTGGGCACATCTCCGGTTGCCACATCAATCCGGCCGTGACCTTTGGGTTCTGGGCCTCGGGCAAGTTTCCCAGCTCCGGCCTCCTGCCCTACATCGCCGCCCAGGTGATTGGCGCGGTGATGGCGGGTGGTGTGGTGAGGTTGATTGCTAGCGGCCGGCCAGGCTTTGAGCTGGTGGGCAGCAACCCCCTGGCCACCAATGGCTTCGGCGCCCATTCCCCTGGCGGCTATGGCTTTGCCGCCGCCCTAGTCACTGAAGTGCTGCTCACCTTCATCTTCCTGCTGGTGATTTTAGGCACCACCGACCGGCTCGCCCCCAGCGGCTTTGCCGGCGTGCCGATCGGCCTCTCCCTCACATTGATCCACCTGATCAGCATCCCCGTCACTAACACCTCGGTAAACCCGGCCCGCAGCACCGGCGTGGCCCTCTGGGTGGGAGGAGCTGCCGTGGAGCAACTCTGGCTGTTCTGGCTGGCCCCGATCGTGGGCGCCCTGCTGGCCGGCTGGCTGTATGGGCGGGTGCTGCAGTCCGAGCCGGGCTGAGATTGGAGCTAGGGGATGGGGGCTAGGAGGGGTCAGTGGCTTGTGGTCGCCCCAAGCCTGTCCCATGGTGGCTCTCCCCATCCCTTGGCAAAGCTGGTAGCGCTAGCCCGCAGTCAAGCAAAGTTAATTCACCAGTAGCAGCCAGATCAGAAGCCCGTATAACGCCTAGCCAACAATTCTCTGGAATTCATTCAGCCAACCAGTGCTTTTCCGACTCAACGACAAGTGGCAGCACGCCAGGGCTAAAACCTGTATTGCAACTTTGTATACAAGCCACTGCCCAGCAGCCAATTATTCCAAAAGCCGACGTTGTTCTCCACACTGAATTGTTGTACCCAACCCAGCTCCAAGGACCAGTGATTGCCTGCAATCAAGCGACCCAGCAGGCCGGCAGAACCCACACCATCATTGAGCGTCGTTCCCCGCCGGGTGGACCGCACAGCGCCAGCGCCCACGAACGGCACGAGTTGCAACGCATTGCGGCTGTCCCTCCACAGCGTCCAGTTCATTTCGGCGCTGCCAAGTAACCCGTTATCTCCACTAATCAGGGAACCGGGCAAGCCCCTGATGCCGTTGTTGCTGCCCACCGAAAAGGTCATGTCGGAGGGAAGGGGTGCAAAGGCCCATTGCCCCGCGGCCCTTATATTGAGTTGCAAGGTCCTAAAGGGTGCCCAACTGAGGCCCAATTGGCCTGCCAATGCCCTGGCCTGGCCCGGATTCACCCCCCAGAAAGCCAGCTCCGAAAGTTGCCGCGACGTACTAAAGCCCTCCAATCCCTGGATGCCATAGAGGGATCCGGCCAGGGTGAACTGGTTCTCAATTCGGCTAAAACCAAGCCCAGCCCGGAGGTAGCCCGTACTGAGCCAGCCTTCGGAACCACCACCCAACACCACCGGAGCACTTTGATTGTTGATAAAACCATCATTACGATTGGCGCTCACGCCGGCAAAACCATACAAACGCGTGGTGAGACTGTCCTTAAACACCCATTCCAATTGGGCTAGATTTTGGACTTGGCGATAGGACACGTTGCGAAGAACCCCGCTTGCCTCAATCAGCTGCCGTCGGCTGAAGCCAAAGGAATCGGTAAAACGCAGCTTGGAACCGAGGGGTAAGGTATAACTAATAGAACCGACGCTCGATCCCAATTCAGGTGTGGAGGTGCCATCCACTTCGCCGTACACCAGGAACGTGTCCCCGCGCACAAGTAAGTCATTTTTCAAGAGCGTGGCCACGGAGCGCCATTCGCCCGTGCCGCCATCGCCGTCGTTGCGCACTTCGACCAGGCCCTGCCATGGGGGTGCTTCGGCCACCAAAGTGAGGGTGAGCACGGCCTGGGTTGGATCACTCCCAAGCTTGCCGAGGTTGCCCTGCACCTGGCCCACACCCGTCAGCCCCTTGAGCAGCAGGAGCTGGCGTTGTAACGTTGGCAAATAGAGAACGCTGCCAACTAACGAACTGATCTTGCTTCGGGCCGTCGCCGCCAGCTTGGGGTCACTGGAGCGGACCCGGATTTCGGCAATGCGGCCCTGAACCACCTCTAAGGCATCACCCCTCGGACTGGTTGTGATGTAAACACGGCTATTGATATAGCCATCGGCAATTAATCGGGATGTCAACGCTGCGGCGCAAGCCTTGATCCCTTCTTTAGGATCCAATTGGGTTGTTTTACCGCCCAAACAAGTTGCAAAGATCGCGCCAAGCTGGGAAAGGCCATAGGGCGTGCTTCCTTGAATCACGGGCAAAGCAGGCCCTGCTCCGCCCACCGGCTGGGATGGGGCGGCGGCCGCTGGAAGCAGCGGCACTGGCTTGCTCGGGCTGGCTTCGGGCAAGACAGGTTCGCTGTCCCGACCTGGCGATAGCCGCCGGTCAAAGGGAGCTGCCTCGGGCAGCCTCACGGGACCCTGCTGGAGGGGAGGGGCCACCAACTGGGCAAAAAGGAGGACAGGAAACGGCACGGATGCCTTCTATCTGAAATTGATGTGCGCCATTATGGCTGGCCAGGCAAGCGCTAGCCAGGGAAGGGGGGCACGGGCCGCAACGTTTAAATACTGAGAAAGCTCCTCGGCAACTTAAATGCCGAAAAAAGCCTAGAGTTGATTTAAAGAGTTTCCAGGCTCACCCTGTCCATGCGACTCCGGCGCACTGGCCATGGGCGGAAGTCCGAAGGGAACCCGACTTTTCATTCAGCTCCCATGGCCTTACTACAGCCCCTTGCGACCCGGACATTGCACCGGCCAAGGCTGGTATCCCTAGGCCTTAGTGCCGCCCTTCTGGCTCCGGGATTGGCGTATGGCCAAGTCACTGCTGACACTTCGGCAAATGGCACCGGTACAATCGTCAACACAATCGTCAACCCAATCGGCAACGAAGCCGCAGTCACTGGAGGCATCCAATCAGGGACAAATCTTTATCATCGATTTTCAGAATTTAATACAACCGGCCTCACCGGTGTCTTGTTTAATCTAGTAAACAACCCGACAACACAAACTCTTATTGTTGGGGTTTCTTCAACAGCAGGCTCCCTGATATCGGCACCCGTTGTACTGTCCCAATCGGCCAACTTAATCTTCATGTCACCCTATGGCATTGTCCTAACGGGCGGGGCTAGCTTTGGCGTAGGCTCCTCAACAATTGGAACTATTTCCCCGCTACCAAGACTAGGTTTAACAACTGCCAACAAACTCGATTTTACCAATAATTCAATAAACACACCGACCAGCTTTGAAGTTGTTGTGCCAACCACGGCTGGCAATGGTTACCCAGACGGTTCTGCAAACCCCCAAACCACTTTCTTGACTGCACTTGCCAACGTAAACGGAAAGATCCTCCTAGACGGCGACACAGGCGGGTCCGTAACCCTAGTCGTAGATCAAGCTCTAGGGATGGCAGAACTGGTACCCAGTTCCAATCCCCAATCTCCAGCAACCCTGGCGCCCATCCAAGTGAGGGGTACGGTGACCCTCGGGACCTCAAATACGGGCATAATCGGTGGCGCTTTTAACCTAGGGGAATGGGACAGCGCCAAGATCGCTTGGAGCACGGCCAGCCTGATTGCTAAGTCTGAATCTGGCGTGCTCACTTGGGCCGCACCCGTGGCGGTGAGACCCGGATCTGAGTTCAAACTCGAGGCTACGGGGAATAGCAATATCAACCTAGCCGCTCTGGTGAGCTTGTATGGCTGGGAGAACGCTAATACGCTCACCTTTGCGAACCTGGTAAGCACATCTGGGAATAACACGGTGTCCGGAGGGATTGAGCTTTTTGGGCCAGGGCGCATTGAGGTCCAAGCCGGCTCCCTGCAAATCAATGATGCCCCTAATACCAATATCGCCATTTCCGCCAACTACACCAATAACGAACCTACTAACAACTGGGGAGCAACATTTGACGCCTACAATCTACTGTTTGATATTGCCCAGGATGCTGAGGCCACGGTTAATGGAGCGATCATCCTCGGGGAAGGCGGCGTAACCAAGCTAGGCGACGGAGACCTCACCTTTACCAGTACCAATAATTCCTACACCGGCCCCACCAATGTGCTTGGGGGTACCCTACAAGTGGATGGGCCTGTTCCGGCTTCAGCAAGCTGCTCCGGTGGGGGCAATTCAAACGTCTGCAGCGCCCAACCTCCCCCGCCGGGAGGTCCCAATCCGGGCAGCCCAGAACCCAACAACCCCATGGATTTCGGGGCAGCGACCGTTCAAATCGTCCTTGGACTGGGACCTGGAAATGGACCGGGGCCTGGCGAAGGTGCAGGTCGTGGGGAGCGACAGAAGCCAGGCGGTGATCCTCCTCGGGCGCAGGCCGGGGGACCTGAGGGCAATAGCTTTGATCAGCAAAAGGGCGAAAGTCGGCTAAAAGCCCCGGGTCTGAATGTGAATGTGGCTATCAATAATTCATTTGCAATGACAGATTCCGAAGAAAAACCTCCCGAAAGTACTGATCAAGGTCCTCAAGATCAGCAGGGACCTAGTCCGCAAGGCCAGAGTAATGGCATCGGCCCCGGATTAACGGATTCAGTCGTGAGTTCCGTTAGCTCCGAACAAGCTAGCGCCATGCTGAGCACTTCTGATAGCAATGCCACCGAAGCCGCCTTGAAAAGCTTGGCCCCCGAACTCCTAAACGGCGGCATCCCAGCCACACCCACGCCCCAGCAACTCCAAGAGCAGATGTGGCGCCAGGTCCAACTGATTCGTGCAGATGCGGATGGAGTGTCCTCCGGTCAGCTGCGCAGTCAGCGCAGCGATGAGTCCGGCTGGATTGCGTCCACGGCACTGATCTCAACCGGGCCTGCCCTGCCCAACTTCCAGCGCAAGACGTTCCAGCCGGCCATTGTTCACATCCGTTTCTCGGAGGAGCGTCCCTCCTCAATAGCCCAGGCCAAGGGTAACGATGCCTTTCTTGATATCACGCTGATCCCCCTAGAGGGCCCCGTCGAGGGACGACGCGTTGAGATCTCCAAAAAACGCTTCTCAGAGCAGTTGCGTGAGCTCTATAGCAACCTGTCGCGTCAAGATCCCGTTGACCATACGAACTCAAAGTCTGCAGCGCGTCAACTGTTTAATCAATTGATCGGTCCCATCGCCAACCAACTCAAGGCTAAGGGTGCAACCACTCTGCTGATCTCTGCAGATCGTGGACTCCAGGCGATTCCATTTGCAGCCCTCCACGACGGCAGCCAGTACTTTGGCGAGCGCTTTGGCTTTTCCATCACACCTTCGCTGGCCCTTACGAATCTCGGCACGTCCGGAGCAGGAGAAAAAACCATGCTGGTGGCTGGTGCGTCCCAGTTTGAGGGACTGGCGCCGCTGCCTTTAGTACCCCAAGAAATCCAGGACATTGGTAACAAGAAGAATGCCAGTGTCTACCTCAATCGCGAGTTCACCCCAGAAGTGCTATTGGAGAAGGCGGCTGATCCTCGCTATAGCCGTATCCACATCGCAACCCATGCCGAATTTCTCCCGGGGGGGCCCAGTGCTTCCTACCTCTTCTCGGGCTTAGGCCCCATTCCCCTTTCGGCCTTCAATCGACTACGGCTCAATCGCAAAGGCGCGCCTTTGGATCTGATCAGTTTTAGCGCCTGTCGCACGGCCCTCGGCGATCCCAATAGTGAGCTGGGCTTTGCGGGATTGGCAGTGCAAGCTGGAGCCCGCAGTGCCGCTGGCACCCTTTGGTATGTGGATGATGTGGCCTCATCCGCCTATTTCCAACAAATGTATCGCTATCTCGATCAAGGCGTGCCAAAAGCCGAAGCACTGCAACTAACTCGGCAGGCATTTTTGCGGGGATTCGTGCATCTTGAGGGAGATCGGGTCTTGGGCCCGAATGGAGCCGTGCTCCTACAAAATCTCACCAAGGAGCAGCAGCGGCGCGTCAGTGATGGATTGAAGCACCCCTACTTCTGGGCTGGCGTCGAATTGATCGGATCTCCTTGGTGATCACGTCGCCTCACCGAATCAAGATGCCTCTCTCGCGATTAGGGGGGATCTGGCGGCCACCAGGATTAATAGCCGTGGCACAAACAACCCCTGAACAGGCGTTAGCTCACCAGCCAATCTCCCTAGGTCAAGCCCCGAAGCCCCGCCAGCAGCAGGTCCACTTCGGCCGCTGTGGTGGTGATATGGGTGCAGGCCCGCAGGCAATGGGGATCGTCGAGGCTGCGCAGCCAAATGGCCTGTTCCCCCAGCTGGGCCACGAGGGCCTCTGGGCTGGGAACGCCGCTGCCGGTGAGCCTGAAACTGACCAAGCCGGCGGGCGGTGGCTCCTGCAGCAACGTCTCGCAGCCGCAGATCTGCTGGAGACCTTGCCAAACCTGGCCACTGCGCTCGTGGATCTGGGTTAACCGCAACTCAGCACTGCCTGCGTCGTCGAGCAGGTCCATAGAGCTCGCTAGCCCCGCTAGCAGGGGCACGCAGCTGGTGGCCACCTCAAAGCGGCGGGCATCGCCATGCCAGGAGCTCCCAGCGCTGCCCTCATGGCGGAGGCTGCGCCAACCAATCAGGGTCGGTTGGGCCTGCTCCAGCAGGCGCTCGGACAGGGCCACGCCGCCCAGGCCTTCCGGGCCGCAGAGCCACTTGTGCCCCGTGAAGGCATAGATATCGGCAGCCGCGGCGGCCTCGGCCACGGGGATGCTGCCCATCGATTGGGCTGCATCCACCAGCAGCCAGGGCCGGCGGCCATGGCCCCGCAGCCGCTCGGCCACCTTGGCGATGGGCATCACTGCGCCCGTGTTCCAGAGCAGGTGGGAAAGCACCACCAGGCGGGTACGGGGGGTGAGGGTTTGCTCTAGAGCGTCGAGGATGGCCCCATCAAGATCAGCAGCAGCGCTTTGGCAACTGAGCGCCATCACCGGCAACATCGCCAGGCTCAAGCTTTCCCGGCGGGCCAATTCCCGGCAGGCCGCCACCACGCCTGGGTGTTCACAGTCGCTGATCAACAGCTCATCGCCGGCTTGCCACTGCAGCCCCCAGAGGGGCAACACGCAGCCACTGGTGACATTTTCAGTGAGGGCGATGCGATGGAGACCCACGCTACAGGCCGCCGCCAACCGGCTACGAACCGCAGCCACCTGGGCCTCAACGAAGGGCCACACCGCCGAGGTGAACGGTCCCAACTCCTGGATCGTGCGCCAGCTGGCGGTGATCGCCTCCAGGGAGGGCTCGGGCAGGGGCCCCTGGCCGCCGTAGTTGAAGTAGGTCTTATTGGCCAGGGCGGGCATCAGGTGCCGCAGCTCTCCTTGGCGCATCTGTGGTCTCGCGATTTAGGTGTGACTTATCTTGGGGCCAAGGGTGGCCTTCAGGCAGGATCCCGCAGGCGGCCTTGCAGAGAGCGGCTAAGGGCCGTGAGTGGATTGGGTGGTGGCTTACAAACTTGCTATGAAATTGAGTGTGCCAACCAGCCAATATCTTGGTGGCCTGGAAATTACTTGGGCAGCGAATGAATAAATACGCTCAACGAGTTAAGTCGCACCCACTCCGCTGGGCGCCAAAAATTCAGGGATGCCACAAGCATTACCCAATTCAATCTCTTCCCAGGATTCAATCTGGATTGATCGGGCCCAGGAAGAAAACGATGGACAAGATGAACTCACTCAATGCTTAGCCTAGGGCCCATCAAAGCACAAGCCCTTAATCCTTGACTGCGTTGACTCCAGAATTGCCAAATCGACATCTTCGGCGGAAGAATCATCACTAAAGCCGAAGGGATTATCAAGATCACTAATAAGATGAAGGATGAAAATCAGTATCCAGGAAAGACAGAATAAGAAAAAGCTGGTGTTATAATACGATGATGAATCGCTTTTGATCAATGTCAGTCCTGTGCAGAGAATACCTGATGCTGCGTAGGCAAGCAGGTAAACAATGGTAGCAAAGTCGGTTTCGCGGATCACTTCAATGCGATTAATAGCCCGCAAAATCACCCCCATTTCGGCCATGAGACGCCCCTTGAGCGTGGAGTCTTTGAGCCAAGAGCTAGCCTGAACCGAATGATCATGGGTCAAGCTATAGACAGCCATGACCTGATCGGTGCTTATTTCCCCTTTGATCCAGCGAATAATGCTGACGCAAAGGTAGTAAATTGCTTCAACGTCTTCCTTGATCGGAGCGCCAGGGGCATGAATGGGTATGGCCTTGATTTCCTTGGCAAGCAAAAAAAGTGACGTCGAAAGCTCGCCAGGCAACTTTTCGCTCTCCTTGTAATCACTAATTACACCATTAAGGAGAAAGCCCAACAGGAATACGGTTGCTGCGACTAAAGACGACAGGAGCGGACTCAACTCCAGGAAATCAAGTCCTAGTTGATGGACAAGCGCCCTAAGAAGCACGAAGCCAGCAGAAGCAATCGATATTCTGATTATGATGACAACGAGCCTCCTTGCCTTGGCACTACTTGCAGTGGGCATAACCATGGATAGCTATTATTAACTTAATCTTGCCTTACCCAGGTCGCACATTGTGTATTCTGCGATACTTTCATAAAAAATGCACCAGCCTGTTTGGCCCCATTGCGGGGCAATACGGGTCCAAACACGCTTAATCATGGCGTTAATGTTGGAACTCTTGCGGGACTTTAAGGTGGCAATACCTTCAAGTCTTCAACGCACAGAGCCTTGGCGCTAGCAGCTGAGTTCGTTCAACGGACTTCAGCAACCATGACAACCCGGGGCGAGCATGCGCTCCGGCAGAACCGACGAAGCCGCCCCAAGGGAAGAAGATTCCCAGGGGGCGAACTATGTGGAAAATCTGCATTTTTGCCAGGCCACCTTGGCCCGCCATCGTCAGGGCAGTCCAAGCAACTTGGGGCAGACCTTACAACTCCAACCTCAAAGCACCTGGCCAAGGGCCATGGCCGCCACGGCCGAAAACACGGTGATGCCCAGGGCGGTGATCGGATTCTGGCCCTGGGCCATGGCGAAGGTGGTGATCACTCCAGCCCCAAGACAGGCCACGGCCAGTTGGGTCACGATCGAGGGGCGGCTGTTCATTTAGGGGTCCACGAATCAACTGAAGTTAACGATGGTTGCGGCTGCAGACTTGCAAGAACCGGAGCATCGTTACCTGGCGTTGGTGTTCGTTACTTGCCGCAATCTGCGGGTCGACTCGCCGCCGGCCGGGCCCGGCCGCTGCTGGCCCATTGTTCCAGGGCCTCCAGTTGTTCGCGGGCCGTGCGCGAGAGGGGCACCAGCTGGGCGGCCGCACCGATCAAATCGGTTTCACCAAACTCCCGGTCCTCGGCAAAGGCCAGGTGCATGGCCTCGATCACCACCTGCTCCAGCTCGGCGCCCGAGAAGCCGGCGGTGCGATCCACCACCACCTCCAGGGGCAGGCCGTGCTCGGGGCGGCGCCGTTTGAGCTGGAGATCGAGGATGGCGCGCCGTTCGCTGGCATCGGGCAGGGCCAGCAGGAAGATCTCATCGAAGCGGCCCTTGCGCAGCAGCTCGGCCGGCAGGCGCTCCACCCCATTGGCGGTGGCCACCACGAACACAGCACTGGTCTTTTCGGCCATCCAGGTGAGCAAGCTGGCCAGCACCCGCTGGCTGGTGCCGCCATCACTGCGGCCATCGCCGCCCAGGCCGGCGCCAAAGCCCTTATCGATCTCGTCGATCCAGAGCACGCAGGGGGCCATGGCCTCTGCCAGCTGGATCATCTCGCGGCTGCGGGCCTCACTGGCCCCCACCAGGCCAGCAAAGAGGCGACCCACATCGAGGCGCAGTAGGGGCATGGCCCAGCCATGGGCGATCGCCTTGGCCGTGAGCGATTTGCCCGTGCCCTGGGGGCCCACCAGCAGCACCCCCCGGGGCAGGGGCAGGCCGTAGCGGCGCGCCCCCTCACTGAAGGCCCGGTGGCGCTGCTCCAGCCACAGCTTCAGGGCTCCATGGCCGCCGATGTCGGCTGGGGTAGCGCCGCTGGGGCAGTACTCCAGCAGCTCGCTGCGGGCGATCGCCTGGCGCTTCTCCTCCAGCACTTCGGCCAGGTCTTCGGCGCCGAGTTGGCCGCGTCGGGCCAGGCCGCGGGCGGCCACCTGGCGAATGCGCTGTTCGCTGAGGCCGCAGCAGCCCTGGCTGAGCTCGTCGAGCACCGCCCCATCGAGGCGCTGGTCGCAGGCCACGGCGATGCTGGCCAGCAAGGCCCGGATCTCAGCAGCCTCCGGTAGGGGCAACTCCAGCTGGGTGATGCAGTCCTGCAGGTCGGTGGGCACCTGCCACTGGCTGGCCGTGATCACCAGGGTGCGGGGCACCTGGCGCAGGTCGCTGGCCAGGTTGCGCAGGCGGCGGCAGATGCTGGCGTCCTCGCAGTAGCGATGGAAATCCTTCAGCACCAAGATGGCGGCGGCCCCTTGCGATAGGGCGTTGAGGCCATCCAGGGCCGCCAGAGGATTACGGCTGGCCTCCCCCTGGCGGCTGGGCATGCCGCTCAAGCCCGTAATGAAATCCCACGCCAGCAGGGTGCGGTTGCCGAGGCGCCGGGCGGCCCCTTCCAACAGGGTGAGGCAGCGCTCCTCCTC
>CAMCMT010000055.1 GCA_945875915.1 Synechococcus sp. UW140
GTATCCTAAGATTACCACGCTATCAGATCGCAGATGCTTCTCAGCATAGTTATTCCTGCCTTTTGTGAGGCCGAAGGCCTTGAGGCGCATCACCGAGCATGCTTTAATACATTTGTTCGCCTTAGGGCGCTGTATGGCGAGTTGTCTGATTACGAATATATTGTCATCGATAACTGCAGCACCGATAAAACCGTAGAAGTAGCCCTAAGCCTCCGCAGCAAAGATCCAGCTGTCAAGGTCTTGGTCAATGACCAAAACTATGGCCCCGTCGCCTCTCCCTTCGATGCCATGATGAAGGCGAAGGGTGATGCCGTGTTCCTAATTGCCGCTGATCTGCAGGAACCGCCTGAGCTGCTGGAACAATTTTTGCCAGCGTTGCTTGAGGGCTATGACGCGGCGATTGGTTATAAAGAGGCCTCGCGAGAGAATCCTGCCATGTGGTGGCTGCGGGGTCGCTACTATTGGCTGATGAAGTGCTTGGGGATGACAACAATCCCGGAGCGCTATAGCGGCTTTGGTTTGTACTCACGCCGTTTGGTCGAAGCATTCCGAGCCGATCGGATCAGCGAGCCGTCCATGCGTGTGCTCCTGCCTCGTAATGCCACATCAATTCAATCCTTTCCCTATGTGCATCAACAGCGCCATCAGGGCAAGAGTTCCTACTCTGTCTATGGCTATTCCCGAGAAGCGATTAAAAATATTGTCCGTAACAGCAGGAATTTGCCCCATCTAACAGGCAAGCTGGCGGGTTTTATGGCTTTGCTTGCGATCGGATCGGTGCCATTGATGGTGATGGCCAAGCTTGTGGCTTGGCAGGCATTTGCCCCAGGTATCGCAACTGTGTTGATCATTGTTTTCTTGTTCGTTTCATTGATTTTGGCCTTTATCGCTGTGATCCTTGATCGTCTCGATCAAATCCTGCTGCGCATCGATCCTCCCTCCCGTACTGTTAAGCAGTCAGCTGTTTACGACTAGGCCTGGATTTGCTTGCGTAGGCCAGCCAATGTATCGGCAATCTGTTGCTCTAGTGTGGGATGAACTAAGCGGTAGTCTTCCAGAAGTTGGCAGAAGGCCGCTCCGTTCCCCCCATAGCGATCTACTGGTAAATCTGGGTTAATCGTGTGGTTAGGGGCTTGCAGTCCAAATGCATCGCTAATGGCTTGGGCGAGCTCAAGGAGGTCGATGCAGTCCCCACAGGCATCCACTCCATAGAAGCCGTTTGGCTTGGGTTGTTTCAGCAGTGCCCAGCTCAATTGCATCAGGCTGCCCACATGGCCATAGCTGCGTACCACGCGATGGCCCGCCTTGATCTGTAGCTGTTTGCCATTTAGCGCTTGCAATAGAAAGTCGCCTAAGGCAAAGCGTTCCGGGCCTGCCATCATCCTGCCGCTGGCAGCATACACCCGAAAGACCACGGCCATTCTGCGTTTAGCCTCCTTTTGCCACAGGGCTTCTTCCTCCTGCTTCAAGCTGGCATAGGGATTGCCTTCCAGATTTGTAGGGAGCCCATCTAGGGCAGCGGCAGCACCAGAAGAGGTGGTGATGGCTGGGATTGTTGGGTTGGCCTGTAAGACAGCTCTTACGGCCGATGTTATCGCCCGGTTGGTCTCGATATAGGCATTCAATCCCACCTCGCCAATGCGGTCACGGGTTAGAAAGGCAAGATGGAGTAATCCGCTTGGGGCTTCAATCGAACCAATCTCCTGCAGATCCCAGGCCTGGATCGGCCCATGGGCACTACCAAAGTCAACCCACCTGGATTTTGATGCAAAGGCAACCACGTCCTTGCGCAGGGCCTCCGGTCCATGGCGTTGCTCATACTCATACAGTGCTGTTTTGCCAAACCAGCCTCCGGCTCCCGTGAGCAACCACCGCTGCCTCGGCGATGCTGCTTCCGTTAGGCTCGCCATCAATCCTCGCCGAGCACTTTCCAGCGATCTTCCAGCATCTGGATCCGGCTTTCATCTTCCCTATGAATAAAGCCATAGTAGTCACGTTTGTTTAATAGCCAAAGCAACTCAAAATGGACAGCATCCTTGAGGGCCTGCTCCAGCTCTGGCCTGGAGAGGGCATTGCCCGTGAAAACAACCTTGCGGGTTTCAAAGCGAGTAAGATAGATTGCCTGAAACCGTTTCATATTCTTTAGGGCATCAAAAGAAACTGCTCCCCCTACAACAAAATCCAAGCCGGCTTGCTTACACACTTTGGCAGCGGTTTCGGCGCGACTTGTGACGGCTTCTGATTCAATGCCGGCCCGACCCACGCCGATGGAGCTGGAAAAATCAACTCGTCCAAAAACTACACCATTACATCCAGGCTCACCACAGGCCAACTGCACCATTTCATCGAGATGGTCGTAGGCGGTGATTGTTTCGAGATTGAATAAGAAATCTGTGTCGCTACGTTCGTCTGCTGTGAATACCTTGTCTATGGCACTAATATATTTACTGAGCGCGTAGGGGGTTTCCACCATGGGTGCAATGATGTAGCGCACGCCAAATTGTTTGGCCTCTAGGAGGTCGCGAATGGCTTCGCAGCCACCTACTTTGAGAGCAATATCGACATCTGCGCGATGGGCGATTTCTAGCAACCGTAACAATTCATCTGTCCTTGTGCCTTCCGCTTCAAACTCAGCTTTGGTGGCGACCACGCCATGAATCTCTTTACCCCTGCGCAGCAGGGTGGCCATTTTTTTCTCGTAGCTGTTCATTCGAAATTCACAGACCATGGCATATTAGCATATAAGCTGGGCTGATCTATTCTTCGACTGTATGTATATAACGCATCAATATGCGGCATTCTTCTTCCCCTAGTTCTGGGCTCATGTGATGGAGCGGATTCGATTCCATGCCGCCGTCGGCTTTGACCCGGCTGCTGATCTTTGGAAAGAATGTTTGATCGGGATCTAAGGGAACCTCGAAGGCCGCCGGACCAGCCGTTGCCCAGGCCCCTACAGTTGCCTGATCCTGGTGCCAGCCGGCCTTAAGTTGTTGAAAGGGGATGCCGTAGGCAGCAAACAACAAGGGCCAGCTTGGGAAACCTAGGCCTGATTCTTCATCGCAACCGAGGTAAGCACCCCCGAAATAGTTTTTCTGGGTCATGCGAATTGACGCATAGCCATGATTGGAAAAAAGAAAGATCTTGAGGTTGAGTTGGTTGGCTGCAACGGTCGCCAGCTCTTGTAAGTTTTGGGTGAATCCGCCATCCCCTTCCACCAAGATCACGCGCGATTCGGGCTTGGCGATGGCGGCGCCAATCGCCCCGGAAAGGCCATAGCCCATGCTGGCCAAGCCCTTATCCGTCACCAGGATTTGCCCTTGTTTCTGGGCAAAGGCTTGCATCATCACGGTGAAAGCACCCCCACTGCTGCAGGGCACCACCACATCATTTGGGCTGCTGAGGGCCGAAAGGTCGATCGCAAAGTCGTAGGGGTTGAGGAATCCCGGGGTGCGAGTATTGCAGGCTTCTGAGAGTGGCAGCGCCGCTTTAACCTGCTGGCAAAAAGCTAACCACTCCGAGTGCTGGCCCAGATCGGCTGTCGTTAGTTCCACTAAGGCCTGGTTGGCATCACCGCAGATGGGTAGATCAACATGGGGATTCGGTTTGGCTAGTTCTTCAGGGTCAATGTCAACCTGAATCACCCGGCCCATAGGCAGGAAGGCCTGCCAGTTAAAGCCGGTTTGCTGTAAACCAAGGCGGGTGCCAAGGGCGATCAGTAAATCGCTCTGTTGCAGCAGCAGGTTGCTGTAGCGCATGCCCCAGGTATTGGGGCGTCCAAAATAGTTTTCTTGTTCAGCACTGATGCGGTCTGCTCCATTCCAAGTGGTCATCACTGGCAGGTTGAGACGTTCGATCTGTTCTCTGAGCTGTTGGCAGTGTTCCCGTGAGACGCCTCCCCCAATCAAGAGCAGGGGGCGTTCAGCACCCCGGATTTGCTCCAGAAGCGCCTCGCTGAATAGCTTCGCTGTTGCCCGATCCACTCCGGCTGGTGGATCGGCTGCCAGGTGGGAATCCGCCTCTGCCCATTCGTCTGGCACCTGCAGGGCCTGCACATCCAGTGGCAGTTCCAAGAACACGGGCCCCGGGCGGCCTGTATAACCGACCCGAACCGCCTCTAGGAACCGGCGTTGATCCCAGGCTTCGAGCAGGCATTCACTCTGTTTGCACACGGGAGCGGCCATGGCCACGCCATCCACTTCCTGGATCCCGAGCTGGCGGAGTTGCTCGGGGGCTAGATCCTCCCGTTTCACCTGGCCGCCGATTAACAGCAGCTCCCTGCTTTCTAGATAGGCCCCAGCCAATCCGGTGAGGGCATTGGTCAATCCTGGACCAGCTGTCACCAAGGCAAACGCCTTGTTATTAGTGGGGCCTGTTGTTAGCACTTCATTGTGGTATTCCACGGCAATCGCGGCTGCGACTTCATGCACAACGGGAATGCAACGCATCTGCTTGCGCACCCCATCGAGCAGGTGCATGATGTTGCCGCCGGCGACAAAATAACAGGTGCCATAGCCCTCCTGCTTCAGCCATTGCACCAGGCATTCGGCGTATTTCATTGGCGTAACTCCTGAAGGCAACGTGTCATGGCTGCCAGCACAGCCAGTTCCTGCCCATGATCTTTAGCCAGGGAGAGTTCGACCACCCCTAGGCGCGAGTTCTCCGTTGATTGGGGAGGAACAATCAGGTTGTAGTGGTGGCGGCCGTGTTTCTTGTCTCCGCGGAAGGCATCAAGGAATGTTGTTTCGTTGAACCTAGCCAGCTGGTCTGCTGATACTACGCCCGCCAGCAGGTCCTTGCTGTGGCTCACTAACTGTTCTGACGCTTGTGGCTTCTCCATGAATTGATGGGAGGCGAGCATGCCGATCGCCACGGCTAGGCCATGGGGCACGGCATAGGCCGTGGCTGATTCCAGCGCATGGCCCCAGGTGTGGCCGTAGTTGAGCAGGCGGCGTTCTGCCTGATCAAACTCATCGGTTTCAATGAACCATTGTTTGACTTCTAATACATGGTGCAGTAAGTCAATCAGTTCCTCGTCACTCCAGTGGCCGGCCATGATTGGCTGCGCCAGGTCTAGATAGCGTTCAAAACTGCTGGATCCTTGACAAAAACAGATTTTGGCAGCTTCCGCCAGCCCACCGCGGATTTCAACCAACGGCAAACTGCGGGCCAGCGGCGCCATCATGGCGATGGAGCGGGGTGGATGGAAGGTGCCGACGAGGTTTTTCGCGGGTCCTACGTTGATTGAGCTTTTGCCTCCCAGGCAGGAATCAGCCATGGCCAGGAACGTGCTTGGCACGAAGATCCATGGGATGCCGCGCATGTACACAGAGGCGACAAAGGTGGTGATGTCTTGTAAAACGCCGCCTCCCAAACCCAACAGGGTTGACGACCGATTGATGCCCCGTTGTTTAAGTTGCAGCAGGATATCGCCCATTTCGTCTAACGACTTGGCCGCTTCCGTGGCCTCGATATAGATTACTCGACCTTCCAGGCTCTCTGCCAGTTGCCCTCGGAAGTAGGCATCAACGAGCAGCAGATCTGCTTCGGTCTGCCAGTTTAGCAACGACCCTACGGCAGGAAACTCCACGTCATAACTGTGGCTGCTGCTTTTAATCGTGAGGCTGGGTTTGAGGAACGAGGCGCTGGCAGGGATCTTCATCCTAAAGTCCCCTTACTAGGCTGAAGCCGGCATCGACTGCCAGGCTTTGGGCCGTAATCGAACGGTTCTCAGGGCCGATTAGGAAGGCAACGGTGGTTGCAATATCCTTTGGCGTTGCTAGGTGGCCTAGGGCCGATGCCCCTGTGATGCGATCAATTTGTTCGCTTGAGAGGTTCTTTCTAGTCATCGGTGTGTCAACAACGCCTGGAAGCACGGCATTGATCAGAATGCCGCGACTGCCAAGGTCACCGGCGCATGAGCGCACCAAGCCGCCCACGGCTGCTTTTGAGATGGTGTAAGAGAATTTGTTGGTTCTGGCTTGGTCTTGCCAGATTGAACTCAATACGCAGAATCGCCCTGGATTGTTGATGCGGCCGGTTTTTAAAAGTTGGGCCATGCTGCGGGCCACAAAGGTCACATTGGCCTCCATTATGGCCGTATAGGTGGCTTCTGAAAAGCCGTCTGCAATTGAATCTGCGCCATTGATTCCCTGGGCCCAAACCACCGCATCCAGGCCTGGCAGGGTATCGAGGGCAACGATCGATTCGTCATGGCCAAGGGTGTGCACTCGATAGTGACGTTCTTGGAGTTCATCGACAACCGCGCTTCCGAGGGCGCCCCTTGCACCAAAAACCAGAGCCTCCCTCATCCCAGGGTCCATTTGGCGACAAAGTCGCGAATCACAGTTACTTCGCGATCCAGCATTGCTTCAGTGAGACCTGGATAGGTTCCCAGGAAGATCGCCTCATTCATGAGCTGATCCGCCCCGGTCATCTCGCCGATCACGCGTAGGGTCTCCGGTGTTTCTTGGCGAATCCCCACGAACACCGGTTGTTTAAGTAAATTGCCGCCAAATAGCATGCGGCTGCTGATTTTTTCTTGATCGAGATGGCGGGCAAATTCAGCGCGCGTAAATGGAGCTGTCGGTTTAACTCTCAGCAGGAAGCCAAACCAACTGCAGGTGGTTCTGCATTCCGTGCCATCCCAACCAAAGCCTGCGGGGCTCCAACCCGTGGCATGGGTTGGCAGGCTGAAATCAAATACAGACTCCAGATCCGCTAAGCCAAGGCGCAGGCGCTCCCAATTCTGTTTGCGGGCTTCGATGAACTCAGGCAAGCGCCGGAGTTGCACCCGGCCAATGGCGGCCTGGGGATCCAAAGGCTTGAGGTTGTAGCCGAGGTGCGAATAGATGTATTTATGGTCATAGCCTGCTGGTAGCTCGCCCAATTGCCAGTCGTAGCGCTTGTTGCAGGTGTTGTCCTTGCCGGATGGGCACCAGCAATCCCGGCCCCAGTCGCGGAAGCTTTCGGCCACCCGTTTGAGTTTGGCACTACTCACGATATTGACCGAGCCCCCTTCTCCCATGGTGAGGTGATGGGGCGGATAGAAGCTCTGGGTGCTGATGTCGCCCCAGGTGCCGGTCCAACGCACGACCCGATCGGGGCCCTCATCGAGGCCAGGGCTGTTGTCCTTAAAGCCGAGAGCTTCGGCTTGGGGCCTGGGCATCGAATAGCTACAGCCCAAGGCATCACAGTTGTCCTCCACCAGCCACAGGTCGTATTTGCGGCAGAAGGTCAAAACCGCAGCAACATCAAAGGGATTGCCTAGGGCATGGGCCACCATCACAGCTTTGGTTTTGCCGGGGCGATAGGCCGCTTCCAGCTGATCAACCCGCAGATTGCTGGTGATCGGATCGTTATCCACAAACACCGGCACGCAGCCGTTTTGCAGGATCGGCGCCACGGTGGTGGGAAACCCTGCGGCGCAGGTGATCACCTCATCGCCTTTGCGCAGGCGCTTCTTGTCCTCAATTAGCGGCGAAGTGAGGGCGCTCAGGGCAATCAGGTTGGCAGAGGACCCGGAGTTCACCGCTAGGCAGGCCCGCACGCCGAGGAACGCGGCCAGTTCCTGTTCAAAGGCCTGGCCTTCGCTGCCCAGGGTTAACCAGAAGTCGAGGGTGCACGACACGGCCGCTTCCACTTCGTCTTCCGTGAACACCCGCCCCGCGTAGGGGATTGCTTGACCTGCGGCATAGGCCGGCCGCTCGCTATCGGCCCCGGGGCGGAAGCCTGCATGCACCTGCTTGGAGTACTCCCGAGTGAGCGCCAGGATCTGCTGTTTCAGCTCAGCGGGAGTCGTCACGTTTGCAGGGATCCGTTGTAGGAGGAGAGGTCGTCTAGGCAGCATTCAACTGCAAGGGCCTCACCGGTTTGAACCCGCCGGTACCAGGCCACCGTCCGCTCGACGGTGGTGGCGAAACTCCAGCGGGGCGCCCAGCCGAGCTGGTGATGGGCCTTGTCGACCACCAGGTTGAGCATGCCGGCCTCATGGGGACTGGTGGGATCACTTTGGTCGGCCCAGCTTCCCGGCCAATGGCGCAACGCCTCTTCCACCAAGGAGCGCACAGGCCGGTTGGCCTCCAGCTGGGGTCCGAAATTGAAGCTGCTGGCCAGGTCAGCGTCCCCGGCCCCTTCGGCTCTGCCGTGGCCACTGAGGCGCTCGGCCAGGCAGAGGTAGCCACTCAGGGGTTCGAGCACGTGTTGCCAGGGGCGGGTAGCAGCGGGGTTCCGCACCCCAATCGGTTGGCCCTGGCCAAGGGCGCGCATGGCATCGGGCACGATTCGATCCGCCGCCCAGTCGCCACCGCCGATCACATTGCCGGCCCGGGCGCTGGCGATCCGCAGGTGGGGGGTTTGGTGGACCTGGGAACCGCAGAAGCTGGCCCGCCAGGAGGCGATCGCCAGCTCGGCTGCGGCCTTGGAGCTGCTGTAGGGATCGTGGCCGCCGAGTGGATCGTTTTCGCGATAGCCGTAAAGCCATTCGTTGTTGCGATACACCTTGTCGGTGGTGATCAGCACGGCGGCGCAGGGCGACTCCAGGCTGCGCAGGGCATCCAGCAGGTGAATCGTGCCCATCACATTCGTGGCCCAGGTGGCCGCGGGTTCTTGGTAGCTGCGGCGCACCAACGGTTGGGCGGCCAGGTGCAACACCACTTCGGGCTTGGTTTCGGCCACGCGCTTCTGCACCACCGCCGCGTCGCGGATATCTCCCAGCCGGTGATCCAGCCGTGTCGCCAGGCCTAGCTGCTCAAACAGAGCGGGGCTGGTGTCAGGAGCCAGGGAGAGGCCGCTCACCTGGGCGCCGAGTTCTAATAGCCAAAGGGCCAGCCAGCTGCCCTTAAAGCCCGTATGGCCGGTGAGCAACACCCGGCGTTGGTGCCAAAAGGCGGGATCGGGAGCCAGGAAACGAGAAGACGCCATGGTGGGGCTTAGCTCCATAGCTTCCAGGGGGCTTGGCCGCTTTGCCACAGCTCCTCCAGCAGGGTGCGATCGCGCAGGGTGTCCATCGGCTGCCAGAAGCCGCTGTGGTGGAAGGCCGAGAGCTGGCCCGTTTCGGCCAGGGTTTGCAGGGGCTTCTGCTCCCAGGTGCACTGGTCCCCGTCCACCAGGTCGATCACCGATGGATCCAGCACAAAGAAGCCCCCGTTGATCCAGTTGCCATCGCCCTGGGGTTTCTCCTCAAAGGCAAGCACCCGCCCCCGTTCAAAGGCCAGGGAGCCAAAGCGTCCGGGCGGTTGCACAGCGGTGAGGGTGGCCTTGCGCCCTTCCGCTTGATGAAAGGCGATCAGGGCCCCGATATCAACGTCCGCAACGCCATCGCCATAGGTGAAGCAAAAGGGTTCATCTCCCACGTACTCCCTAACCCTGGCCAGGCGACCCCCTGTGAGGGTCGACTCACCGGTATCCACCAGGGTCACTTTCCAGGGTTCGGCCTTGCGCGCATGCACCTCCATGCTGTTATCAGCCATGTTGAAGGTGACGTCACTGGTATGCAAGAAATAGTTGGCGAAGTACTCCTTGATGATGTAACCCTTGTAGCCGCAGCAGATGATGAATTCGTTGATGCCGAAGTGGCTGTAGAGCTTGAGAATGTGCCAAAGAATTGGCTTGCCACCCACCTCCACCATCGGCTTGGGTCTGAGACTTGTTTCTTCTGAAAGTCTGGTGCCGAGGCCCCCAGCCAGGATCACTGCCTTCACGGTGGAGTCCAATCCATCGGCGCCATCAATTGAATCATGGCTCTTGGATTGGCCTGGCTAGAGTTCCTACGGCTTGATCCATCCGTCAACGACTAGCCAGCTGAGGTCTGTGTCGCTGACTTACAGCAACCTGCCAATCCCCGACCCTGTAGCCCAGGCCCTGATCCAGGCCGCCGCGGCCCAGGCCCGTGGCCAGCGCCTGGCCCTGGTCGGCGGCGCCGTGCGCGACCTGCTCTTGCATCGCGTCCACCGCGAGCCCTGGCGCGGCCTGCTGGACCTCGATCTGGTCGTGTCCGATGGGCCGCCCGAGCTGGGTCACCAGCCCCCAGGCGCCGGCCGGGATGGCGCCGCACCGGCAGAGATTGCCCCCCCAGCCGCCCAGCGGCTGGCCCTAGCCCTGCAGGCCCAAGATCCCGCGGCCCTGGGCTTTTGCCACTTTCATGACGCCTACGGCACGGTGGAGCTGGAGCTCCATGGCGTGCTGCTCGATCTGGCCACGGCCCGCTGCGAGACCTACCCCGAGCCCGGCGAAAACCCCGTGGTGGGCCCCGGCGTGCTGGAGGACGACCTGGCTCGCCGCGATTTCAGCGTCAATGCCATGGCCCTGGTGCTGGATGGCAGCAGCGGCCAGCTGCTCGATCCCCATGGCGGCCTGGCCGACCTGGGGAGCCGGCGCCTGCGCTTCCTGCATGGAGGCAGCGTCGCCGATGACCCAACTCGCCTGGTGCGGGGCGCCCGCTACGGCGCCCGGCTGGGCTTCTGCCTCGACCCAGCGAGCCTGGAGCAGGTGAACTCCACCCTGGCCGCCTGGCCCTGGCGCTGGCGCCACGGAGACCCACCTGAACTCGCCCCGCCCGCCCTGGGCACGCGCCTGCGCATGGAGCTGGAGCTGCTGCTCGAGCGCGAACCCTGGCGCCAGGCCCTGGCCCTGCTGCAGGCCTGGGGCGCCCTGCTGCTGCTCGATCCCGCCCTCCAGGCCGACCAGCATTGGCGCCGCCGCATCGCCTGGGCCCAACGCTTGGGCTTGCCGCCCCTGGTGGCGCTCGTGGCGGGCGCCGCCCAGCCCTTGGCTCTGGCAGAGCGCCTGCAACTGCCCCACCGCCAGCACCGGCTCCTGGCCCAGCTGGCGGAGCTGGCTCAGCGGCTGGAGGCGGCCGGGCCCACCGATGCCTGGAGTGTGTCCCGCTGGTGCGCCCTGCTGGAAGGCCATGGCTTGAGCGCTGAGGCTGTTGCCCTGGCCATCGCTGCAGGCATCGGGCCGCGCCGCCCGTTGCTGCGTTGGTGGCTGCGTTGGCGCCAGCTCAAGGCACCCTTGAGTGCCGCCGATCTGATCGCGGCCGGCCAACGCCCTGGACCGGAACTGGGCGAGCGCCTGCGGGCCCTGCGGGCCGAACGGCTTGATCAGGAGCGGCTCTGACCTGCGAGGGGTTCTGCTGCTCCAAAACCTGCCCCAGCCGCCCTTGCTTAGGACGGAGTTGCCAAGACCCGCCCGATCACGGTGGCCTGGGCAAAACCCGCGGCCCGCATCGCCGCCAGGGCGTCCGGGGCCTGCTCGGCGGGAAGCGCAGCCAGCAGGGGGCCGCAGGTTTGGGGATCAATCAATAGGCCCAGTTGGGCGGCGCTTAGTGGGGCCTTCAGCTGGATCGGCCCGTCCAGGAGGGCGAGGGCGGATGCATTGGAGGGGGCCAGGCTGCTGGCGTGACCTTGCGCCAACAGCTCCAGGCTCCCAGCCAGCGCTGGGATTGCTGAGCCGTCCAGCTCCACGCCGGCGCTGGCGATCCCCGGGCCCGCCGTTGCCACCATCTCGCCCAGGTGGCCCAGCAGGCCAAAGCCGGTGATGTCGGTGCAGGCGCGGCAGCCATGGGCCCGCAGGATCGCCACCAGCTCGGCCTGGCTTTGCTGCATCAGCGCCAGGGCGCCATCGAGCCAGCTGGCCTCGGCCGCCCCGGCCATGGCGGCTGCAAACAGCACGCCCGTGCCGATCGGCCGGCTAAGCAGCAGCAGGTCGCCCGGTTGGAGCGGTCCTTTAGGCCAGAAATGCTGGGGCGCCACCGTGCCATTCACCGTGAGCGCCAGGGCCAGGCCGGCCCCATCGCGGCCCTCCAGGGTGTGGCCGCCGATCAGGCTTGCCCCCAGCGGATCGAGCACGGAGCGCACCCCTGCCAGGCTCTGAAGCAGCAGTTCCTCTTGCAGCCGGGGCCCGCCGGCCTCCGGCACGGTCACCAGGGCCTGGACGCTGGTCACCCGGGCGCCACAGGCCCAGAGGTCGCTGCAGGCGTGCAGGGTGGTGAGCCGGGCGTTCAGCCAGGGGTCGTCGATCAGGGCCGGGAAGCCATCGACGCTCTGCAGCAGCAGCTCCCCGGCGGCGGTGGTGGTGACCAGGGCGGCGTCTTCCGGTTGGGGGGGATTGGCTGGTCTCCCGCTCAGGCGGGCCAGGGCGCTGGCCAGGGGGCTGGCGGCGAGTTTGGCGGCGCAACCTCGGCAGGCCATGGGTTCGGACGCGGCCCCGGCAGCCATGGGCGACAGGGCGCCAAAGCGCTGCATGAAGCCCCGGTCAATCCGCTCTTTCCAGATCCAGAGCCAGGGGCTGGGGCCCAGGGCCAGGGGCCCCCAGAGGGCCAGGGCCTGGGGTCGGCCGCTCCTCGTCCCGCCATCGCCGAGCAGCTGCAAGGCCAGGGCCTGGGGGCGCCAGGGGCGCAGGGGCCGCCCGGGCTGCTCGAGGCTGCGCTTGAGGTTGGCGGCCAGGGTTGGGGCGGCCCGCACGGCCCAAACCCCGGCGGCGGGGCGGGGATCGCTGGCGATCAGGCCGCAGTCGCCAACAGCGAAGAGGTCTGGATGGCCCAGCACCTCCAGGCTGGGCTCGGTCAGCACCCGTCCGCTGGATGCGTCGACGGGCAGGCCACTGGCCGCCAGCCAGGCCGGTGCCCGGCTGCCCGTGCAGGCCAGGTCGGCGGGGGCGTCGCCGGGCACCAGGCGCTGCAGGGGGATCGAGGCGGCCGCCAGCAGGCCTTCGCCCGCCCGGTCGGCGGAACTAGAGCCCAGGTTGAGCCTCTCCCCCCGCAGCAGCAGCTCCGGCTGATAGCCGCGGGCAGCCAGGGCTAACGCCAGTTCCACGGCCGCCTGGCCGCCGCCGCGGATGCGGATCGGGGCGCCGGGGGGCAAGCTCTTGAGCCAGGCCAAAAATGGCTCCAGCGGTTTGACAGGCATGGCGCCGCCGGGATCGCTGGCCGTCACAGCCCCCAGATCAAGGCTGAGGCGATTGAACCGCAGGCCTGGCCGCCCCTCCAGCAGCAGCTCTTGGCGCTCGAGGTCCAGGCCGCTTATTTCGGCCAGCACGAACGCCACCCCGGCCCGGGCGCAGAGCCGGCGCAGGTCCATGGCGCACTCGCCGGTCTGGTACAGGCCTGCCACCAGGCCGGGCACCATGCCCGAATAGAGGGCGCTGCTGTGGCGGCTCACCAGGCTGATCAGGCTGCCGGCCGGCCGGCGCTTGGGGTCCATCGCCCACATCCGCAGCAACAGGGCATGGCTGTGGCCGCCGCCAGCCAGGACCAGATGGTGCTTAGGGGGCATGGTCAGGGGCTTAGCCAGGGGGTTGGCTTGCTGCCAGCTTTTACATTCGCGGCGGATGGCTGGGATGTCCCGCTGGTCTCGCCAGTCCAGATGCTGGCTGGCTGGCTGGCGGCCAGCGGCCTGCCCGGCCTCGCCCAGGGCACGAAGGCCCCCGTTGCAGCCCAATCTTCCCGCTCGGTAAGATTGGGGATCTCCGCCAGGGGCTGCGTGGGGTTTCATCCCGATCGGGAAGATCACCTGGTTCGGGTCGAGTCGGCAGCGGCCCTGGGCCAGGCAGCCAAGGCCCAGAGGCTGCGCCTGGGGATGACCCAGGCGGAAGTGGCCCTGGTGGCAGGGGTCGGCGTCCGC
>CAMCMT010000056.1 GCA_945875915.1 Synechococcus sp. UW140
GTCGGCCGGGGCGACCGGCGCCTGGCGGCGGTGATTGAGGCCGCCTGGCGGGCCGGTGCCGGCCTGGATGCTTGGTTTGAGGCGGCGGATCGCACCTACGCCGCCTGGACCGGGGCGATTGAGGCGGCCGGCTTGGGGGGGCGCTATCGGGCCCATGAGATGGGGGAATGGACGACAACCCTGGCCCTGAGCGAGGCCGATCTGGAGGCTTTCTGCGCCCAGCCCCTGCCCTGGGACCACATCGATTCCGGCGTCGACAAGCGTTGGCTGGCTGAAGACTTGCAGCGGGCGCTGGCCGCGGCCGTGGTGCCCGATTGCTCCTTCGAGGGCTGCAGTCACTGCGGGGTTTGCGGTCCGGACTTGGGCCACAACGTGGTGATCCCACCGCCTGCGATCCCCCAGCAGCGGCCCCAGCAGCCGCCCAACAGTGAACGGCTGCAGCGCCTGCGTTTCCGCTTTGCCAAGACCGGCAGCCTGGGATTGCTCAGTCACCTCGATCTGGTGCGGATGCTGGAGCGGGCCCTGCGCCGCAGCGGCCTGCCCGTGAGCTTTACCGGCGGCTTCCACCCCTTGCCGAGGCTCCAGTTCGCCCTGGCCCTACCGCTCGGGGCCGAGGCCCAGGGGGAATGGCTGGATCTGGAGATGGCCGAATGGCAGGACCCTGCCTGGGTGCGCCAGCGGCTGCAGGCCCAGTTGACAAGCGAGTTCAACCTGCAGTCTGTGGTCGAGGTGCCCTTGGCTGGGCCCAGCCTCTCCCAGGAGTTGGTCGCCGCCAGCTGGACCCTGGTGCTTGAGCCAGGTCCAGCCGACTTGTCCTTGCCAGCGGGCCAGGAGGCCGCTTCCAGCGCCCCGCCGCCGGCGGCGGCCTGGCAGATGGCCGCAGCGGACCTGCTGGCGGCGCCGCAGTGGATCTGGGACGACACCGACAAGAAGGGCCGTCCCCGGCAAAGGGACCTGCGCAGCGCCCTGGCCTGGCTGGAGGTGGAGCCCCGGGGCGCGGCGGTCACCATTCGGGTGGGGGCCAGGATTGATAGTTCAGGCCGAAGTTTGAGGCCCGAGCAGCTGCAGCACTGGTTTGCGAGCCGATTGGGGAGGCCGTTGCTGATTCGCCGCTTCTGTCGCGATCGCCTGGAGCTCAAAACGGTGGCCTGATCTGCGTGCTAATTTGCGAAGACGGCCGTTGGGTTGCAGAGGACTCTTCGATTGATCGGTTTTCCGAGACCCGTCCTTCCAAGAAATCCGAGTCTGCTTTCCTTCTCCGCAACAGCTTTCTCGAATCAACTTTCCTGAGAGCCGAGCTTCCTTAGAGCCAAGGTTGCAATGCCGTTCAGACGGGTTTGATCCAGACCTGGAATTCTTGTTTTTTTGCTGACGCCTGAACCTTGCGGTCAAGGCACGGCCCTTCCGAGTCGGCGTTGTGGCTTTGCTGCAGCTCCATTCCAGCCCATTGATCCGTCTTCACCACAAATTCCGGTTGCCCTCCTGAGCCGCTTCCTGGCCCCAGCTCCCCCCGACCCCAGGCCATCGCCTGCGGGGCTTTGCTCGCTGGCCCGGACGCGTTGTTGAGGAGCGCTGCCGCTACCCCGGTTCAGGTTCGCTGAGCCATCCCCCTATTCTCCATGCCCCAGCAGATCGTCATCGCCGAGCAGCTGCGCATCGCTGCAGTTCTCAACGACGAACGGGTTGATGAGTTGGTGGTTGCCCAGGGTCGTTACCAGATTGGTGATGTGTACCTGGGCACCGTCGAAAATGTTCTCCCCGGTATCGATGCCGCCTTTGTCAATATAGGTGAAGGCGAAAAGAACGGTTTTATTCACGTCACCGATCTAGGCCCCCTGCGCCTGAGGAAAGGGGCCGCTGGAATCACAGAATTGCTGGAACCGCGCCAGAAGGTGCTGGTGCAGGTGATGAAGGAGCCCACGGGCACCAAGGGCCCTCGGCTGACGGGAAATCTCAGCCTGCCGGGCCGGTTTCTGGTGTTGCAGCCCCACGGCCAGGGGGTGACGATTTCGCGCCGCATTAACGGCGAAAACGAACGCAACCGCCTGCGGGCCCTCGGGGTGTTGATCAAGCCCCCGGGCGCCGGTTTGCTGATCCGCACCGAGGCCGAGTCGGTGAGCGAAGAGCTGCTGATCGATGACCTGGAGATGCTCCTGCGTCAGTGGGAGTCGATTCAGCAGGCAGCGGAAACGGCCAGCCCGCCCGTGTTGCTCAACCGCGATGAGGATTTCATCCACCGGGTGTTGCGCGATCTGTATAACCCGGAGGTGGTGCGCGTTGTCGTCGACACCGCCGAGGCCGTGGGCCGGGTGAATGTCTTTCTTGGCGCTGACCAGGCCAACTTGCTGGTGGAGCACCACAGCGACCACACCGAGATCCTCGAACATTTCCGGGTGCATGCCGCGATTCGCGATGCCCTCAAACCACGGGTTGATCTGCCTTCGGGTGGCTACGTGATCATCGAGCCCACCGAGGCGCTCACCGTGATCGACGTCAACTCGGGCTCCTTCACCCGCTCGGCTAATGCACGTGAAACGGTGTTGTGGACCAACTGTGAGGCGGCAATTGAGATTGCCCGCCAGCTCAAGTTGCGCAACATCGGTGGCGTTGTGATCATCGACTTCATTGATATGGAGTCACGCCGCGACCAGCTGCAGCTGCTCGAGCACTTCACCCAGGCCGTGCGTCACGACACGGCCCGTCCCCAAATTGCCCAGCTGACCGAACTGGGGCTGGTTGAGTTGACCCGCAAGCGCCAGGGTCAGAACATCTACGAGCTGTTCGGGCGGGCTTGCCCCAGCTGCGGTGGCCTGGGCCATGTGGCCGTGCTGCCGGGTAAAGATTCGCTCCTACCCCTGGCTACCGCCACGGGGCTGGTGCGTTCGGCCGCCTCTGCCCGCGCCGAGGTGGCCAGCCCGGTGGCCCCAGCCGATGCCTCCAGCCGCCGCCGTCGCGGGGGCCGCGGTGGCCGTGGCGGCTCCGATTTCCCCGAGACAATCAGCCTCGAAACCGCTACTACGCCAGCGTTTGCTACAGAAACGCCCGCCTATGGCGTCAGTGTCAGTAGCGGTAGCGGCGCCGGGGCTGGCGGCTCCAGCGATGCCCCTAGCCGCAGGCAGGAGCCTGACCTGGTGGCTGTAGAGATGGAGCCCGATCAGGAGCTCGTCTACGGCTGGCTGGGTCTCAACCCCGCCCTGCTGCTTGACCCAAGCCCCAGCAGCGACAACCTGATGGTGCGGGTCGTGCGTCCTGGCGAGGATCCCGAGCTCGTGTTGGAGGAAGCCCGCCAGCAGCTGGCCTCCTCCGGCTCCCGCCGGCGCCGCCGCGGTCGCGGCGGTGCCGGCGAGTCCGCAGCCCAAGCCAGTGGGTCTGGCCCAGACAGTGCCTTTGATCAGGCCAATCCCTACGCCCAGGCCAATGTGTATGCCCAAGCCAGTTCCCAATCCCTAGGCCGCTCCGATGGCAGGGAGCGCGAGGAGATCACGGTGTCGGTGAGTGCCCCCAGCCGGGTGCCGGTCACGAGGGAACCGGCCATGGTGGAGATCACCCCCTTTGCCATTGATGATTTTGCCCCCATTGCGGTCCTTGTTGGCGCCGGCGGGATCGATGGCTCTGAGGTGGACGAGCGTGGAGGGTCCGCCGCCCCTGCCCGGGTTGGCCGTAGTCGTGTGCGCCAGGCGGTGAAATCCAGCGATCGCGCCGAGCCTGGCCCAGCCCCGGTGGTGATTGATGGGAGCCCCTTGTATGCGGCTGGTTCCCTGGTCGCTGATCGGCCTGCCGCTGGATCAGTTGGTGCCGATGACCAGGGGCCCCCAATCCCACTCACGGTGTCGATCACGCCCGAACCCAAGGAGGCGGCGGTCCCCCCCCCGGTTGAGCCTGAGGCGGAGGTGGATGCCAGCGGAGAACCCCGCCGCCGCCGCCGCCGCTCCTCCGCCAGCGACTGAGTTGGCCAGCGTCGTCTTCTTGCAAGGGTTGTTTCCCTTCCCTTGTGTCCCCAGCCCCCGGCTGCGATGACGGCAGACGGGCTGCCAGCTAGGTCCCGGTCGCGGCGCGCTGGCGGCCAGGTATCGATTGGCTTAGATCCTGATCCCCGGGGGGCGGCCGGGGTGGATGAGGTCGGTCGCGGCTGCTGGTTTGGCCCGGTTTTTGCGGCGGCGGTGGTCTTGCCTGCTCGGGCGGCTGGGTCCCTCGGCGCCGCCGGCCTCACCGATAGCAAGGCCCTCTCGCCCCGACGCCGCCAGGAGTTGGTGCCCCTGATCAAGGCGCTGGCCTCGGGCTGGGCCCTAGGTCAGACCTCGGCGGCCGAGATTGATGGCCACGGCATTCGGCTGGCCACCGAATGGGCCATGTTGCGGGCCCTGCAGCGCCTCAGTGGGGCGCTTGGGGCTGAACCGCCGCTGGTTTTGGTGGATGGGATCTTGCCGTTGCGCTGTTGGCCGGGCCTGCAGCGCTGCTTGGTGCGGGGGGATAGCCACAGCCCAGCCATTGCTGCTGCCAGCGTGATCGCCAAGGTGGCTCGCGATGCCCTGATTGGGCGGCTTGCCGAGCGCTATCCGGGCTATGGCCTTGAGCGCCACGCTGGCTACGGCACGGCCCTGCACCGCAGCGCCCTGGAGCAGCTGGGGCCGACGCCCCTGCATCGCCGTTCGTTTCTGCGCAACGTGTGGGCGGCCCAGCCGCAAGGCTGGGACCAAGCCAGCGGTTCAGGGTCTGGTGTGCCCGGACATAACGCCTGATTTAGGCCGGAGTTTCCAGGCACCAGGCCTTGAAATCGGCCAGGAGTTGCAGGCCGACCCGGTTCTTGATGCTGAGCAGGATGCCGGCCAGCAGGGTGCGGCCGGTGGCCTCCAGCACCGCTGCCGGGATCAGTCGAAGCAGGGGCGGCTGGCTGACGCTCACCGATAGGCGCGCTTCCCCCTCCAGACCCCTGGCCGAGGCTTCCAGGTGGGATTCGAGGGTGAGCCGAAAATCATCGACAATCCCCAGGCCCTCCAATTCACAATCCCGTGCCTCTAACAGGATGGTGTGGGGCTTTGTGGTGGCCACAATCTCAACAACGGGCTGGATCTGCAGTTGGAACACCTGCAGTTTGGTGACCGTATAGCGGTAATGGCCGGGACCCAGGGGCTGGAGCTGGCTGGAATCGAGTAGGGCACCCACCACCCGATCCTCCTGGTTGAGGTAGGAGGGCAGGCGGTCGGCATCGCTGTCGACGGGTAATTGGAGCTGTTGGCAGGCACGGAATGCCAGAGGCATAACAGGGGCCCGGCGCGGCATGATCCTACCGAGCCCGGTCCCCGTTTCCGCCCATGCGTCTTGCCTTTCTCGGACCGGCCGGTACCTATGGCGAGCAGGCCGCCGTGCGGTTGGCGGCCCTGGAGGGTTGGTCCGAGCCCCAGTTGCTTCCCCAGGTGGGCATTCGCGCCGTGGTCCAGGCCCTGGCCGAGGGCGGCTGTGATGCTGCCGTTGTTCCGGTCGAAAACTCCGTGGAGGGTGGGGTGACGGCCTGCCTTGATGCTCTCTGGGAGCACCCTGAGCTGCGGGTGGCCCGGGCCTTGGTACTGCCGATTCGCCATGCCCTGGTGGGCACTGGCCCTATCGAGGCCATCAGTGAGGTGCTCTCCCACCCCCAGGCCCTGGCCCAATGCAGCCAATGGCTGGGCGACCACCTGCCCCGGGCCCTGCAGCTGCCCACCACCTCCACGGCGGAGGCGGCCCGCATGGTGGCCGGCAGTGGTTTCCGGGGGGCGATTGCCTCCTTGCCGGCTGCTAGCAAGCACGGTCTGGAGGTCTTGGCCTATCCGATTAATGATGTGGCAGGCAATTGCACCCGCTTTCTGCTGCTCAACCGGGGCGCCAGTCCCCTGGAGGGGCCCCTGGCCAGCCTGGCCTTCTCGCTCCAGTCGAACCGGCCCGGCGCCCTACTGGAGGCTCTCGGTTGTTTTGCCCGCCTAGGCCTGAACATGGGCCGCATCGAATCACGGCCCTCCAAGCGGGAAATGGGGGAATACATTTTCTTTGTCGACCTGGAGTTGCCGGCAGGATCTGGGGATGCCTTACAGGAGATCTTGGCCGTGCTGGAGCCCCTTTGCCAGCACCTGGCCTTCTTTGGTGCCTATCCGCTCGATCAGGTCAACGAGGTTCAGAACTAGGGGAGTGAAGCCAGATCGAATCAAACCCCAGGGCGGTTGGCCGGGGCTTTGACGGTGCGAAACAGGCCGAATTGCATCATGCCGGTGGCAAAGGCCCAATGCATCAGTAGCAGGGTTGGGGTTTCTCTGAGCCCCTGTAATACGGCGGCTGGCCCCAGGCTGAGCACCTGGCCCGGGCGACGGATCCCCTCCAGGATCGAATCGATCCAGGAGGGCAGGGTTTCTGCGGTCCAGTCAGCGGTTTCGACGGCCAGTTGGGGGCCCTGGGCGCCCCCATCGCCTCTGCCATAGGGGCTTGCTAACAGGTTGCGCGCAAAGCCGGCGATGCTGGCGAACTCTGGATGGGCCCATTGGTCGAGCAGCTGGCGCATCACCCAGCGCTCACGGCGATCAAGGGGGCGCTCAGCCGGGTCGCGCCGGTTCCAGTCGGCCACGGCCAGACGACCTCCGGGTGCCAGCACCCGCAATAATTCATCGGCATAGCGCTGCTTATCGGGCATGTGGGGCCCGGCCTCGACGCTCCAGACCGCCGCGAAGCTGGCATCGACCAGGTCGAGATCGAGGGCATCCATGACGGCAAACCGGCAGCTCAGGCCTGACTCTGTGAGTTCTCGGGCCCGCTGGATTTGGCCCGGGCTGATACTGATGCCCAGCACATCGAGCCCATAGTCCCGGGCCAGGATTCGGGCACTGCCGCCAATGCCGCAGCCCACATCGAGCACCTTGCTGCCGGGGGGCAGCTGGTCGAGGCCACTCCAGCGCACCAGGGCATGGACAAAGTCCACCTTGGCCTGGCGGAAATCGACGGCCGCGACGGCCCTACCCCTGGACGGCAAGTAATAGCCGAGGTGCACATGGTCGCCCCAAAGCCGCTCTAGCAGCCGATCGGCGGTCCAGCGGTCGTAGGCCTCGGCCACGGTGGCGCTGCTAACGAAATGGCGATCGCGCCGCTGCCACAGCCGCAATGCCAGCCCCAGAACCAAGAGCAGGACCGCGATTAGCAGCCAGGGGGAGAGGGGTGATGCGGACATGGGCAGGGGAACTGGGAGCCGGTCGAGCAGCGAAACGGGTTGGGTTTAGCGGTTCCAGTCCTCGTCGGCGCCAACCCCATCGCCCCGGCTGTCACCGAGTTCGTCATTGAGGTCGTCAATGAGCTCGTCACTGAGGGCTTCTCCGAGGTCGTTGGCGAGCTCGTCCCTGGTTGGGCCTTGGCCATGCTCACCAAACTGTTGAAAGGTGTCCTTGAGCACGGTGCGAGCGGCCAGTTGGCGCCGGGTCTGGTCGAGCAGGTCGTATTCGAGCCGTAGACGATCGCCGGTGTCGGTGATCTCCAGTAGGGCCTGCTGCTGGTCTGCCACTGGACCGCCGAGGTGGGAGCCGATCCAGAAGGAGAGCTCCCGCGGCAAGTCGGGAAGGTCGCGGGGTAGGGAGGTGGGCTTGCCTACCAATTTTCCGGTCAGATCGACCACATCCTTGAGGGCTTGGGTCACATCGACGGCAAGATCGGCGAGCATCTGGAGGCTGTCGGCGCTTTCGTCTTCGATCCAGCTGACCATGGCGACCCGGAAGGGGGCTTCCCGCACCACTTCAAGCACCCGGAACCGCTGCTGCCCCAGGGTGACGATGTTGCTGCGGTCATCGTCCTGGCTCTGGCACTGCAGGATTTCGGCGCAGCAGCCCACGGTCGCCATCGTTTTGCTCTGGGGATCCCAGCGCACCACACCAAAGCGCCGGTCCGTTTCCAGCACGGAGCGCAGCATCATGCGATAGCGCGGCTCAAAGATATGCAGGGGCAGGACTTCTTGGGGGAACAGCACCACATCCGGCAGGGGGAAGAGTGGCAGTTCCCTCACGGCCAGATGGGTCACGGTGGCAACCTGGGGTGGAAGAGGTGGATGAAGCAGAGCCAGTTAAGGCGGTAATTGCTTAGCGTGATCCTAGGACGATCATCCAGTCATCGGGCTGCTGGCGGCGTCAGTTGGCCCAATCCCCAGGTCCCGCCCAGCGGCGTTCAGCACCAGCAGCTCTATTGATCTATTTAGACTCGGTTAGGGTCTGCCAGGGATTTAGAGCAAAGGCCGCAACTGCTTGTCAACAAAAAGGCTGGCTTTGAAGAGCCAGCCTGAAGTTTTGCAAAGAGCCTTGTAATCGGCTTTGGCCCTTAGCTTGGGCTCAGAGCTTAACTTCAATATCCACGCCACTGGGCAGATCCAGCTTCATCAGTGCGTCGATGGTTTTTGCCGTGGGACTATAGATGTCGATGATGCGACGGTGGGTGCGGGTTTCGAAGTGCTCGCGGGAATCCTTGTCCACGTGGGGCGAGCGAAGCACGCAATAGATCTTGCGCTTGGTGGGCAAGGGAATCGGACCGATGGCCGTGGCAGCGGTGTGATCTGCAGTTTCGATGATTTTTTCGCAGGACAGATCCAGCATGCGGCGATCAAACGCCTTCAGGCGAATGCGGATCTTCTGCTGGGGGATGGAGCTGGACATGGGAAGACTTCAGAAGGGAGCGGGAGGATAGTTTTGCTGCAGCCGTGGCGCAGGACAGCTATCGGCTTGGGTTGTCGAGGTACGAGTGAACTTGAGGAAGATCCGTGTTGAGGCGATGGGCCCCAACACGGAAAGTCAGATCAGCGCGCGGGCGGCTAGATCAGACTCAATCCAGGATCTTGGAGACTACGCCGGCACCGATGGTGCGGCCGCCTTCGCGGATGGCGAAGCGCATCCCCTGCTCGATGGCCACCGGGCAGATCAGCTCGCCGGTCATCGTGATGTTGTCACCGGGCATCACCATCTCGACGTTTGTGCCGTCGGAAGAGGTGAAGGCGGTGATCTGGCCGGTCACATCCGTGGTACGGATGTAGAACTGGGGGCGGTAGCCGGCGAAGAAAGGAGTGTGGCGGCCGCCTTCCTCCTTCTTGAGCACATAGATTTCGCCTTCGAACTTGGAGTGGGGCTTGATGGAGTTGGGCTTCACGAGCACCATACCCCGTTCGATGTCCTCCTTCTGGATACCGCGCAGGAGCAGGCCAACGTTGTCACCAGCCATGCCCTCATCGAGCAGCTTGCGGAACATTTCGACGCCGGTGACTGTGGTTTCGCGGGTGTCGCGGATACCCACGATTTGAACCGTTTCGCCCACCTTCACCTTGCCACGCTCGATCCGGCCGGTGGCCACAGTGCCGCGACCGGTGATCGAGAACACGTCTTCGATAGCCATGAGGAAGGGCTTGTCGATCTCGCGCTCAGGTTCGGGGATCGAAACGTCGACCGCATCCATCAAGTCGAGGATTTTATCGATCCACTCGTCTTCACCACGCACAGCTTTCTTGCCGGACTGGATGTACTCGAGGGCCCTGAGGGCCGAGCCGGCGATTACGGGGATGTCATCGCCGGGGAAATCGTATTTGCTGAGCAGCTCACGCATTTCCATTTCGACCAACTCGAGGATGTCCTCATCGTCGACCATGTCCTTTTTATTCAGGAACACCACCAGGGAGGGCACGCCCACCTGCTTGGCCAGCAGGATGTGCTCCTTGGTTTGGGCCATAGGGCCGTCGGTGGCGGCCACCACTAGGATGGCGCCGTCCATCTGGGCGGCACCGGTGATCATATTTTTGACGTAGTCGGCGTGACCCGGGCAGTCCACGTGGGCGTAGTGACGATTGGTCGTCTCGTACTCAACGTGGGCCGTGTTGATCGTGATGCCCCGTTCTTTCTCTTCGGGAGCACCATCGATTTCGTCGTAGGCCTGGGCTTTTGCCATGCCTTGGGACGCCAACACGTTGGTGATGGCGGCGGTAAGGGTGGTTTTGCCGTGGTCAACGTGGCCGATGGTGCCGATGTTGACGTGAGGTTTGTTCCTCTCGAACTTCTCGCGTGCCATGGAAGGAAAGAATCGGGGGGGTTGGTTTGGGTTGGGGAAAGATCAGGAATTGCCCTGATTCTTGGAAATGATGGCTTCAGCAACGTTACGAGGAACTTCCTCGTAGTGGCTGAACTCCATCGAGAAAATACCCCGACCCTGGGTCATGGATCGGAGCTGGGTGGCGTAGCCGAACATCTCAGCCAAGGGTACCTTGCACTGGACTTTCGACAGGCCATCGTCGACGGATTGACCCTCGACTTGGCCGCGGCGGGAGGACAGGTCTCCGATGACGGAACCGAGGTAATCCTCAGGAACCTCCACCTCCACCTTCATCATCGGCTCAAGCAGTACGGGGTTGCACTTCTTGACGCCGTCCTTGAAGGCCATGGAGCCGGCAATCTTGAACGCCATCTCCGAGGAGTCAACGTCATGGTACGACCCGTCCACCATGCTGACCCGGATATCGATCATCGGGAAACCAGCAATCACGCCGGATTGACAAGTTTCCTTCATGCCGGCCTCAGCCGGTCCGATGTATTCCTTAGGCACGATGCCGCCAACAATCTTGTTGACGAATTCGAAGCCGGTGCCAGGCTCACCGGGCTCCATTTCGATAACTACATGGCCGTATTGGCCCTTGCCACCGGTTTGGCGGGCAAATTTGCCTTCGCCCTTGGCCTTGCCGCGAATGGTTTCCCGGTAGGACACCTGGGGAGCACCAATGTTGGCCTCCACCTTGAATTCGCGCATCATGCGGTCCACCAGGATTTCCAGGTGGAGCTCGCCCATGCCGGCAATCACGGTCTGGTTGGTTTCCGGATCAGTGCGAACCCGGAAGGTGGGATCTTCTTCGGAAAGGGATTGCAGGGCCTTGCCCAGCTTCTCCATGTCGCCCTTGGTCTTCGGCTCGACAGCCACCGAAATAACAGGTTCAGGAATGAACAGGGATTCCAGGATGATCGGGTCGGAGTCAACACAGAGGGTGTCGCCGGTGGTGGTGTCCTTGAGGCCGAGAACGGCGCCCAGATCACCAGCCCGCAGCTCGTCGACCTCTTCGCGCTCGTCTGCCTTGAGAAGGATTAGACGGGAGATGCGTTCTTTTTTATCCTTGGTGGAGTTCAAGACATAGCTGCCTTTTTGCAGCACGCCCGAATACATGCGGATAAAGGTGAGCTTGCCGAAGGGATCGGCCATCACCTTGAAGGCGAGTGCGCTGAAGGGTGCGCTGTCCTCAGAGGGGCGCAGGGCCTCAGTGCCGTCGGCCAGTAAGCCCTGGATCGGTGGCACGTCATTGGGGGCAGGCAGGTAATCCACCACCGCATCGAGCAGCAGTTGCACGCCCTTGTTCTTAAAGGCGGAACCGCAGAGGATCGGCACTAGGCCGTGCTTGAGCACAGCGGTGCGTATGCCAACGCGCAGTTGGGCCTCAGTAAGTTCGCCGTTTTCGAGGAAGGCTTCGACGAGGTCTTCGTCTGTTTCGGCAACGCTTTCCATCAGCTTGGCGCGCCATTGAGCAGCTTCGGCCACCATCGATTCTGGGATATCGACTTCTTCGATGTCCTTGCCTAGCTCATCTTTGTAGATGAAGGCCCGGTTTTTCACCAGATCGACGATGCCAATCAGTTCTCCCTCGGCGCCGATCGGCAGTTGGATCGGAGCCGCATTAGCCCGCAGGCGGTCCTTAATCTGGGCATTGACCTTGAGGAAGTCGGCGCCGGTGCGGTCCATCTTGTTGACGAACACCATCCGTGGCACTTTGTAGCGGTCGGCTTGCCGCCACACAGTTTCCGACTGGGGTTGTACACCACCAACGGCGCAGAAGACGGCAATCACACCATCGAGCACCCGCATCGAACGCTCCACTTCAATGGTGAAGTCGACGTGTCCAGGCGTGTCGATGATGTTGATGCGGTGATCCTTCCAACTGGTGGAAATGGCAGCCGCTGTGATCGTGATGCCACGTTCCCGTTCTTGGGCCATCCAGTCGGTGACGGCGCCGCCGTCATGGACTTCGCCCATCTTGTGAACGACCCCAGAATAAAACAGGATCCGTTCGGTGGTTGTGGTTTTGCCAGCGTCAATATGGGCCGCAATCCCAATATTTCTGACTCGTTCCAGGGGATAGGCGCGGGCCACGGGGAAGATCTCCGAAGGTTTTGTCTTGAAAAAGCGAAGGTGACTCTACAGGTCGGCTTTGGCGGGCTCTGGTGGGCTCCGCCAAGCGGCCGGCAGATGTCTTAGTAGCGATAATGGGCGAAGGCCTTGTTGGCTTCGGCCATCTTGTGGGTCTCTTCGCGCTTGCGCACGGCGCTGCCGGCCTCATTGGCGGCATCCATCAGCTCACCGGCCAGCTTCTGGGACATGCTGCGGCCGTTGCGGGACCGGGAGAAATTCACCAGCCAGCGCAGGGCCATGGCGGTGCCCCGCTCCTGGCGCACTTCCATCGGCACCTGGTAAGTGGCGCCACCGACCCGGCGGGCCCGCACTTCCACCAAGGGGGTGGCGTTGCGGACGGCAGTTTCAAACAGCTCGAGGGGATCGGAGCCGGTGCGCTCGTTGATCAGGCTGAAGGCGTCGGACAGGATCCGTTGCGCCGTGGATTTCTTGCCGTGCTTCATCAACCGGGCCACAATCATGGAGGCCAGGCGGCTATTGAATTGGGGATCGGGAAGAACCGGGCGCTTCTCAGCGGCGTTGCGGCGGGACATAAACCAGGAGGGTGGACGTCAGGGACGGGGAGGAAACAGGGGGAGATCAGGACTTGGGAGTCTTGGCGCCGTACTTGGAGCGGGATTGGCGCCGATCCTTGACGCCCGCGGTGTCGAGGGTGCCGCGAATGATGTGGTAACGCACCCCAGGAAGATCCTTGACACGGCCGCCCCGGATGAGGACCACGGAGTGCTCCTGC
>CAMCMT010000057.1 GCA_945875915.1 Synechococcus sp. UW140
GCAGTTCAGATCGATCTGTCCACCGAGGTGTTGAGCCAGTTCGGCAATATGTCATCAGCAACGATTTTGTTCATCCTGGAGCGGCTGCGCACCAGGGCTGGCTCCGGGCCATGTCTGGCCTTGGGCTTCGGTCCGGGCCTCACGGTGGAAGCAGCGTTGCTAATGCGCCAGGAATGCCCCTAACGTCCTGCCGCTCGCCCCTGCAAAGTTACCCCTAGGGGCTGCTCAACATCTTGGAAGCGGGGTCGATTTGATCATTCTTGGTGACCTAATCGATCATTCTCCCCATGCCTGGTGATGAGCCTCAACCTGACCTCAGCAGCACTAACCAGCAGGGTCGTCTGGCCCTCTGCCTGCAAAGTCTGGTGGTGGGAGCGGGCACCATGGTGCTGCTCGCCATTGGGACGGCCAGGGCCCTGGAGCTAGGCGCCTCTGTGCAGGAAGCGCCGCGCCAGGAACCGTTCGGTGCCGAGGCCTAACCACTGAACCCTGGGGACAACCTCCTGCTGATGCTGCCATGGGGCTCAAAGGAAGCTGTTTGCCGGGGTGCCACGGCCAGGCGCGGCACCCATTCAATCCGCCTAAAAGCAGCTTACTTCGGCATCAGTACGGTATCAATAACGTGAATCGTGCCGTTGGTCGCTGCGATGTCGGCCTTGACGACGGTAGCGCCGTTAATGAAGACCTTGCCTCCTACGACCTTGATCGTGACCGACTGGCCATTTAATGTCTTAGCGCTCGACAGCTTGGTCACATCGGCTGCCTTAACATTTCCGGCAACGACATGATAAGTAAGAATGGCCGTTAGCTTCTGTTTGTTCTCCGGCTTCAGGAGCGATTTAACGGTGCCATCCGGCAGCTTCGCAAAGGCCTCATCAGTGGGGGCAAAAACGGTGAATGGCCCATTCCCCTTAAGGGTTCCGACGAGACCGGCCGCCTCGAGAGCAGTTGTGAGCGTCTTAAAGCTGCCCGCAGAAACAGCCGTCTCGACGATGTCCTTTGAGGGCATTTTGGTGCCACCTGCGAGAGCGCTTGTGGAAGCCAACAGGCTCAGGGACAGGGCAGCGACGCCTACGCGCAGCGAGCGATTGAGAACTAACATTGGGGCGAAGAAGAGCTTTGTAATGTTTAATCCTTGATGATGCTAGCTGCGCTGCTTGGCTGGCCACCGATACGCAGAGCACACTTTCAGTGAATTTGATGCATTGAGCCAACGGAATCTCCTACTTGACACCTGGCCCTCAAGGAGCCCGTTGCTCCAGAAGCACCGTGAGTTAAGGCAAGAAAACGTGGGCCGAGCGCTGGGTGGCGCTGCAAGGTCCGCTTGGGCGTCTTGCCTAGGTGAGTTGCTCCCCAAGCAGCCCCAGCAAGGGGGCCCCTAACTAGGGGGTCCCGTCACGGAGCTGCTTCAACCAGCCGTTCTTCAATTGCAGCGTCGCCAGGGCGACTTCAACTGTCACGGTTCACGCTTACGCCGCAACGCCCTTGCGCTGCTGGGTGGTGTAAAGCGCCGCAGCGCCAACAGCCAGCACCAAGCCACCGCTGACGGCCAGGAACACCAGGGTCTGGAGCAGCAACAGAGCAATGCCCAAGGCTGAACCTGTCACGATCTGGACCCGGGCTTTGATAACCAGCGTCAACAGCACGAGGATGGTGGCCTTGAGGGCCAGAACCTTCGCCGTGGTGAAGGGGCAAAAGGGGTTCAGCAGCATGACGGGTTAATAGACCTCCCCATGCTGGTGGCTGCAACAGCACACCGTGACTGCAACTCACTTGGAAGAGCTCCCTGCGGCTGAAAGACCTGCCAGCCCCGCAGTCCCTTTCGGCCCAAACCCTTAGGGCTTTTTTTCGGCTTGGGCTCAATCGGCGTATGGGCAGCGTCAGCAGCTGGTTTGAGGTGGACTTGGTGTTGGACGCGGGGATTGCAGCGGTCATAGAAGATCCGCCTTGGCGCGGTGCCGGCGGCGATCCGACAACCTGGTAGTCCTCCTGGAGACGGTTGGTTGCCTCCCGATCCCGTTACCCCTCGGCCCCTGCCGACCACGCCTGCTGTGAGCGGAGTTCTCGAAACCCTCTCCTTTCTGCGGGATCCGGATTTTGCCCGTTCTCGCTTCGAGAGCTACGGCGATGTGTATGGCACCACCCTTTTGGGCCAACGCACCGTGTTCATTCGGGGGGAGAAGGCCATCCATGACCTATTCGCCCAGGGGGATGCCGTTGAGGGCTGGTGGCCAGAGAGTGTGCGCAAGCTGCTGGGGCCCCTGTCCCTGGCTAACCGCAACGGTGCCGACCACAAGGCCCGTCGTCGGGTGGTGGGCCAGCTGTTTGCTGCTTCTGCCCTGAAGCGCCATAGCCCGGCGATCGTGGCGCTGGTCGATGAACTCAACGAGGAGCTGCTGGCTGATGCATCGCCGCTGGCCTTGGTGCCAAAGCTGAGGCGCTTTGCCTTCAGCGTGATTGCCAGCACGGTGCTGGGGCTCGATCCGGTTGATCGCGAGGTTTTGTTCATTGATTTCGAAACCTGGTGCCAGGGCCTTTTCTCCTTGCCGTTTGCCCTACCCGGCAGTCCCTACGCCCGAGCCCTTCAGGCCCGCCAGCGCCTGCTGCGCTGCTTAGGCGCCGTGCTCGAGAAGGCGCAGCGCGCTGCTGCAGCTGGCGAGCCCCTCGCCGCTGGTGGGCTCGATCTGCTGGCTGGTGGCCTGGATGAGGCGGGCCTGCCCTTGAGCGACGCTGACGTGACAGAGCAGCTGCTTCTGCTTCTTTTCGCCGGCTACGAAACTACCGCGTCGTCCCTGAGTTGTTTGCTGCTGAGCCTGCTGCAACATCCAGCCGAGCTGGCCTGGCTGCAGCAGGAGCTAGACGGCTTGCAATGGCCGCCAGCACCGGGGGAGGCCGGGACGGCCTACGACGGCAGCCGTGCCCCGCGGCTCGATGCAGTGCTGAAAGAAGTGATGCGGCTGGCCCCGCCGGTGGGGGGCTTCTTCCGCCGCACACGCGAGCCGATTGTGCTGGCGGATGTGCAGATTCCGGCTGATCGGGTGGTGCAGGTGAGCATCACCGCCAGCCATCGCTATGCAAGCGGGAACGAGGATCTGGAGGTGTTCCGGCCGCAGCGCCATCTGGCCGGCGGCACCAACGCCACCCTGCTGCCCTTTGGAGGTGGTGAACGCGTGTGCCTGGGTAAGGCGTTGGCCGAGCTGGAGATACGCCTGCTAGCGGTGGGGCTGCTCAAGCAACTGACGTTGGCCCTAGAGCCAGATCAAGACCTGAGCCTCAGGATTATTCCCAGCCCTTCGCCGAAGGATGGTTTGCTGGTGCGGGCGAGCCTGCGATGAGCGCTTGGGCGGTCCGATCCCTACTCCCGTCTGCGATTTGGCCGATCTGAGCAGCATCGAGCTCTGCGCCCGATCCCCACTGGCAGAGGGGGAGTCGATCGACTGATGCTTTAGCCGCCTTTTTGATCCATTTGTCAGCCGCTTTACCGAGACACCATGAACACAGTTATCACCCCACCACTTACCGAGGAGTTGCTCAAGGCCCTCTTCACCAAGCCCTACGGAACTCCAGGGCCCAGGGCGGACCAGTGGCGGGCTGTCTATGACGAATCGGTGCATTTTCAAGATCCAACTCAAGAGAGACGTGGCTTAGAAGCCTATATTGTTGCCCAGGAGGGATTGATGAGCCGCTGCGATGATGTCTTCCTTGTTCCTGGTGCTATAGCTCTTAGCGGCGAGATCGCATTCGTTGAGTGGACAATGGGCCTGAAGATCAAGGGGATTGAGTTTGTTTATCCCGGCACCACTCGCCTACGCATCGGTGCCGACGGAAAGATTGTTGAGCATCGCGACTATTTTGATTTCGTAGGCCCCACTTTTGAGCCCGTGCCCGTGCTGGGTGGCTTTGTGCGCTGGCTCTACAAGCGGTTTGTGGCGTGATGACGGCAGGATCGACTCGGGTGCCTCCAAGGGCAGCAGGCGTCTGCCGGGCCTACTCTGAACGTCGGCATCCATTCAATTTCTCTTGAAAAAGATCACCGCACCCCTGCGTAGGGCATTGATCTATGGAGTGGTCAGCTACGTCGGCCTTACTATGATTAATAACTCAGAGCTCGACCTGCCCAACATGTGGGTCGCCTATCTGCCGATGTTTGTTGGGGTCTATGTGATCACCCAATGGTTGGATCGCAAGATCGGCAACTAATGGGGACGGCCCTCGCCCAGGGGTGCCTTGTTGAAGAATCCTACGGGTTAGTGGCCCCGGCAGCGCCATCACCGGCCAAGGCTTTTCCAGCCGATGGGGCCTATGCCGTGGTGGAGCGTTATTGCGCTTCTATTTGTTAAACGGATGAGCGGAAGTATGACCGCATTGAGGAAGGGTTTGACGCATGCTGGCTGAGGTGATCGGCAAGGGGCCCATAAATCTGGCGATGGTCCAGGCCCAGCGGCTGGGGTGTGGGTGGTGCCGGGGGTGATTATGCGGCCTTGGGACTTCCGGCATGGGGGAGCGGGGCAGGGGAGGTCAGGGGCAACTCCAGCTGCTGCGACCCCAACTGCGTGCAGCGTCAGCCCCTTCTCCCAGCAGGCATGAGGGGCCCCTACACCCTCCAAGCAGCTCGGCTCCTTTGCCCGGGTTCAGGAGTTACTCAGGCGGGCTCCAAAGGTATGTTGGCCCCTAAGGCAGAGGCGGAAGCCACGGTCAAGCAGTTCGATTGCCAAGGTGCCCGCAAGCTTGGTGCGATAGGGATGCCTTGTGGGAGCAACGGCAATGCCACTGGCTCCCGCAGTGGTCTGATGGCGCACTGATGGAAGGGTCTGTTTCAATGAGCCCCAGATCGCATCAGTTATGCAATCTGATTGCGGTCGTGTTCTGAAGCCTCGCCTTGGACATCCCTCCCACCGTTGCCTTGCCCTGCCCCCTCTCCGCCGGCTGGGAGCTGGTCGAGCAACGGCTGATCGAACCCAGCCAGGGGGGCGGCTTCTCGGCTGGGGCCTACCGCCCCGAGGTTGATGAGTTGTGGCTTTTGAGTGATGCGCCCCACGGCAGCATCAGCCGTTGGCGGGGCCTGCGGGAACGGGGGCTCAGGGGCTTGGATCCGCTGCCGCCCCTTCGCCTGGACCAACCCCAACCGATGGATGGCGAAGGCCTCGTGCTGGAAGGCGGAAACCTCTGGCTGGCTAGCGAGGGGCGCCTGCAGCCGCTAAGGCCCGCGGGCCTGCTGCGCTACGACCTCAGCACGGGACAGCTCAAGCAGACCAAGGCCCTGCCGCCGGCCTGGCAGCTGCAGGCCAAACAGGGCCTGCGCAGCAACGGTGGGCCCGAATCGCTGACGCGCCTACCGGCGAGCGGAGCGCTGCTGATGGCGGCAGAAATACCCCTGTTGCAGGATCCCCCTGACCAAGTTCGGCTGCTGCACTGGCAGCCCGGTGGCACTGGCACGCTCCAGCCGGCCGAACTCAGGCCCCTTGCCCTGCCGCCCGGTGGCTGGGGGCTCACTGATTTGTTGGCCACCGATCAAGGGTTGCTGGGGCTGTGGCGCCGCTTCACAGCGCCCGACCAATGGCAGGCCAGGCTGGTGCTGTACCCCGCCGCCGCCATGGCCTCCAAGCCCGCCAACGGTTCTGCGGGCCAGCCCGTCAAGCCCCTGATCAGCTGGAATCTGTTGCAGCTCGGGCTAGCCCCCGACAACTGGGAAGTGCTGCTGGCAGCCCCGCCCCTTGGCGATGGCCGTTCAAGCGTGCTGGTGGCGACCGACGACAACTTCAATCTCCTGCAACGCTCCCACCTGGCCAGGCTGGTGCCCCGCCAGCAACCGGGCTGTTCAACCCCACCCCATCCATGAACGGCTCCACGCTCAATCGCCGCCAGTTGTTGCAGTTGCTTGGCATCGGAGCAGGCAGCAGCGCAGCAGCGCTGGTCTCCCCCCTGCTGGATGCCCACAGCAGCACGGCAGCAAAGGGGGGGCTGCCCTTTAAGCCGGTGCGGGCCCCCTTGCCCTTAGCGAACGACGGACTGGGCGCGGCTGAGCAGCGGCGGGTGTACCAGACGTTCAGTGTTGAAGACAAATTGCTGGTTCCCGAGGGATATCGAGCCGAGTTAATTGCTGTCTGGGGGGATGGTCTTGCTGCGGGTCGCTTCGGGTTCAACAACGACTACCTGGCGTTCCAGCCACTCCCTGACGGAAAGGCCCTCTTGAGTGTCAACTTCGAATACATCAGCCCGCAGATCTGGGCCGCTGGCTTCGGCGAAGCGGTGGGCAGCCCCCTGCCCCTAGAACCCCTGCAGCAAGCCCTGGCCAGCCGCGGCGGCAGCGTCGATGTGTCGAGCCTGGCGCCCGATGACCCCCTGCGCCCCCTAATTCAGGCTGTGGCCCAAGCCGCCATGGCCGATTTGGGCATCGGCGTGCTCGAGCTCGAACAGGGGAGTGCTGGTTGGCTCCGCATCCATGGCAGCCGTTACGAACGTCGGATCGATGGCCTCTCTGGGTTTAGCCAGCAGGAGCTGGCCCTGCGCTGCAGCGGCCCGGCGGCGGCGGTGTTTCGTCATGGCGAGTTGCTGGGCTACCGCGACGGCCTGGGGGAGCGGATCATCGGCACCTTTGCCAACTGCGCTGGCGGCAGCACCCCCTGGGGCACGGTGCTCAGCGCCGAAGAAAACTTCCAGTCCCAGGTGAGCGAAGCCGTCCATGCCGATGGATCGGCGGCCCCGCCAGCGGCGCGGCCGTTCCGTTGGGATGGATCACGGCTCGATGGCCTCGGCAATCCCTTCGGCCTAGCCGGCAACAAGTACGGCTGGATGGTGGAAATCGATCCGCGTGAACCGACTATTGCTGCGGTGAAGCACAGCCTCCTGGGTCGCTTTCGCCACGAGGCCGTCGCCGTGGTGGCCCGGCCCGGCGAGCCGTTAGTGGTGTACTCCGGCTGCGATCGCCATGGCGGGCATGTGTACCGCTTTGTCAGTGAGGGGGTTGTGCGTGACCCGGGCGATCGAACCAATTCGCGGTTGTTTGGGGCCGGGCGCCTTGAGGTGGCCCGCTTCAACGCCGATGGCAGCGGCACCTGGGTCCCCCTGGAGGCCGACACGGTGGTGCAGCCCCACCAACCCAGCCATTACGAACGTTTTGGCTTGCAGCAACCAACCCTGCTGCCCCACGGCGACCGCAAGCGCAGTGGCAGTGAAGCGCTCCATAGCGATGCCGAAGTGCAGTCCTATGGCAGTCGCTTCCGGATCCTGGGCGATCTCTACCCCTTAGCCGGCGATGACGGGGAAGCCCAGCTACGGCAGCAGGGGGCGATCCTGATCGATGCACACCTGGCCGCCAACGCTGCCGGTGCCACCGCCTGTCCGCGACCAGAGGACACCGACATCGATCCAACCAACGGCGACCTACTGATCGCCTTCACGGCGGCTGGCCGGGACGAGGGCGGCTGCAGTGATCCGGCGATCTTCCGCGGGCCCAAGGGCGAATCGCTTTGGCCCCACGGCTGGGTGATGCGCCTGAGTGATGGCGGCACCGCCCGGGGATCTGGCTTCCGTTGGCGGATGGTGGCCTCGGGCGGGCTGCCCTGGGAGGGCGGGCTCGGCTTCAGCCATCCCGACAACCTGGCCTTCGACCCAGCCGGCAACCTCTGGCTGGTGACCGATCACCCGGGGGGGGAAGGCCTCGACGTGTTCGGCAACAACAGCTGTTGGGTGCTGCCGCGAGCCGGTGCATTGGCAGGCCAGGCCCTCTGCTTTGCGATCGGTCCGGTGGAGTGTGAACTCTGTGGCCCTTGCTTCGATAGTGAGTTCCGTACCCTCTTCCTGGCGGTGCAGCACCCCGGCGAGGGCCAGGGGGTGCGCCAGGGCAAGACAGTGGAAGGCCAGGCCCACGCCCTAGTGGACCGCAAAGGCAAACGCTTCGACCAGCTGCGCTGGGTGCCGCTCGGCTCCAACTGGCCCTCTGGCGTGCCCGGTAGGCCGCCCAGGCCCGGGGTTGTCGCGATCCGGCGCCTCGATGGTGGTCCCCTGGTGAGCGGCTAAAGGCTTCCAACACTGCTAAGTCGCTTGTCAAGCTGGCAGCGATTGTTGGGGACCTAATCAATCACTTTTAGGCTTTTAATCTGCCAACGCCGGATTGCGGCTGCCAGGCTGTTCAGGGCCTGGCGATCTGGAATACAAAGGCAACCAACGCCCGGAAAGCAGTTGTGAATACCGAGGCCCGAACGGCTGGTGGCGAATTGGGGCTGTAAATCAATCCAGAGGTCCTGGCCTAAGGGCTCTGGCGAACCGAGGCGATAGCTGCCTGGTGGTAAGGGGGAACCATTGCCTGGAGACCAACGCCGGTCCAGCCGTTGGCGCTTGCTGGCCCCAGCTGCTGCTTGCCAACTGGCAACCGGCTTGGGGCCATCGGTGAGCTTCAGCAACCAGATCGGATCGCCATTGCGATAGGTCCCTTTTGTACGCTCGAGGGTGAGCATTGCTGCAGCATTAGCACTGATCGGCAGCGTGGCGATGCAAAGCGCCAGTGCAGATCCGATTGGCTTGGGCCACCTCTGGTAAGCCATCGTCATGGACTGTCTGCAGCCAAGGTTTGATCAATTTACAGGGTTGATCCGTAAACTCCGGCCAATGCCTGAAGTCCTTACCCTCAACGGGCCCCGTCGCCTGGCCATTAGGCAACAAGCAGCACCAAGGGACTCCACAGCACTGCTAGTCACCCAGGGGTTGCGATCGGCAGACAAAACCCCCTGCCCCCCCCCAGTCCCCAGTTTTTCCATGCCTAACTGCCCATTCTTCCTGAGCCAATGCAATGCCATCAGAGGCGATCAAAGTGACTGCAGGGCAAGCCACCCAGCAAGACCATAAGGCCAAAAGAGAGGCTAATCCTGCTGGGGTGATCACAACGACCATGGCATTCAGCTGCAAAAATTCAGGCCCAGCCTGAGCTGGGCCCCTCCGCCAGCCAGCGGGGATTGGTGTTGGCAAAGGAGTATGCTGGTTCCGGCCAGCACCCCAGCCCTGGTGGACCCAGCCGCCATTGGTGAGATCGAGCTCGCCGTAAGGGTCATGGACGAGCCAGCCCGTGGCGTCATAGCCGCGAATGGCGATGTAATGGCCGCCGCCATTGGGGTAGTGACTGGGCCGTGGTGGAGGATCCAAAACGCCAGGCCCAAGCCCTTATCCAGTTCAGCCTTGGCCACCTCCATGCTGCAGGAGGTGGTAAACCGTCCCGGGACCTTCAGTTCCGCCAGGGCGGTGGTACGAGCGGCCTGCTGGGTGGTGTCACCATGGCGCTGAACAACTTTTAGGTAATCGAGCTCGTCCCTGATACCAGCAACCCCCAGGAAGGCCAGGTTCATGGCAACCGAACAGGACTGGCAGCGGCGCCAGCCATCGGGGCCATCGTAGGTCTGCTCAAGGAAGGGTAAGGCCAGGGAGACGGTCCCAGCTGCTGGCAGAAGGGGCAGTGGTTTTGGCTTTAACGGCGCCAGTAGCTTGCTGAACTCCTTTGCCCAGCGGGCGCCTGCCCATCAAGGATGATCTGGCCTCCCCCTAGGGAAGCGATGGCTGTATGGAGGAGCTTGATCGCTGCAATCTGCTGAGGTTGGGAGCGATAGTTCTGCCAGCGATCGATAAAACGCTCGACGCCCATTGGCTCGGCCATGGCAATAGCAGGCGAAGAGCCTAATTATCACCTGGTTTTTTAGGTGATAGACCTGCCCCCATGCGGCGTTTTGGCATCTTTGCTGCCTGGGGCCATGGCGCAGACCCCTGGCCCGGCAGGCGCCGGATGAGCTGCACACAGTGGCGGACCAAGCGATGGCGAACCGCGATGGCGAACCCACGCGCCGCCGCAGACAAGATCAAGGGGCCATCACCTCGCACAAGGTGGTGGCCCAAGGCGATCAAGTCACGAGGCTGAACAAGCAGCCGGGAACCGATAGGTTAAATCAAGCCCAGACGACATCAGCTGATGTGGGGCTGCTATTGGTAAAGATCGCAATCAACTCATCTTGATTTGAGCCGGTAAGATTTAACTTGCCATTGCCATTGCGGTCCCAGTAAAGCGAGGTGCTGCCCTGGCTTGCTGACGTTAGGTAGTTGGCGCTAAAGAGTTGAATCTTGTCAACACCACTTGTGAAATCCAGAATACTCGCATAGTCCCCGAGGCCCAAGTTGCCATTGATTCGGTTGTCATAGAAGACTCCCCGAGTGTCACCCAGCACGAACACATCAGCTCCGGAGCCGCCCGTGAGCCCATCGATCTGACTACCCCCCATCGCCTTGATAGAAGTGCCACTGGCCTTAACCCCGCTAATGCGGTCATTGCCAGTGCTGCCGGTGATGATGTCGGAGCCAGTGGTTCCCCACAGCACCCGATCGGCTGCCGGGGGCAGCGGGCTATCGATCAGGTTGATGCTGGCCTGGGCAACTGGCTGATCGGGGGCATTGGCTTGAAATAGCGTTACCAGCAAGTTTTCGTTCCCTTCAATAATGTTGTCGGCAAGCACTGTGGTGCTGAAGCTGCCACGGCCACTGGCGTCGATGCTGATCGAGGCCGTGAGACTCCCCGATGCAAAGTCTCCAGCACTGATGCCGCCGCCTGAAAACTGAAGGCTGAGCACTGTTCCAGCAGCAACATTTGTGGTGGTCACCGCGATGGCGAGGCTCCCGCCTTCATTGATGCTCGCTAGTGCCTGGAGGGAGAAGGTTGGCGGGGTTGGAATCCCACCTGGGCCTGCTAAGGCAAACGGGTCGGCCGTGCCGGCCAGGACCGGGGTTACCAGGGAGCCGGCTTTAACGCCATCCGTGAGCAACAGACCGGCCACATGGGGGGCCGCCATCGAGGTCCCACTCAGGTAGGCAAGTTGACCGCCCTGGAAATAGGACAGCACACCCACACCTGGTGCCGCCAGATCGACGTCGTCAACCGAGTCGCTGGCATCGATCCGATCCCAGTTGGACCAGCTGGCCATTGTGTAGGCCGAATTAACGGCGGAGACGGTGTACACATTGGGATGGTCACCGGCATTGGCCGGTGAAAAACCATCGACATCCTGACCGCTGTTGCCAGCCGCGATCGCAAAACGAATCCCCTGGTTGGCGGCAGTAATGATTGCGTTGCTCAGCGCATTGCTGATACCGCCGCCCAGGCTCATATTAATCACCACCTTGGAGCGGTCCAGGCCGTTGGTGTTGATGACACCCACGGCGTAGTTAATCGCATCAATGATCGAGGTGATCGTGGCACCACCGCCACTATTGCCAAAAACTTTGAGGGAAACCACCTGGGCGCCGGGGGCAACCCCTACAACCCCGATGCCGTTGGCAAGGGCTGCAATGGTACCGGCGACGTGGGTGCCGTGGCCGACGCCGTCACTGAAGGCGCTTTCCCCGGCGATAAAGCTCTTCGACCACGTGCTATTGAGATTTAAATCGCCAGTGGTGTTTAGAACACCTGAATCGATGACAAAAACGGTACTGCCGATGCCAATATTGCCCTTGCTGCTGACATCAAATCCATTCCAAACAGCCTTGACTCCCCAGGGCAGGGTTTCGCCGCTAACGCTAGTTGTGTCACCGTAGGAGGTGGCATTAAGCCCGATGTCTTCGAGGCTGTAACTTGAATTGAAGGCTTGCCCGGCTCGATCTGGCTTCTGCCAGAGAAGTTTCTTGAACGCCAGCGATACGGTGCCATCGTCCTGGTTGGACTGGTCTGGTCCAACGCTCACCGGGGGCATCATCGGCACCGGTCGATCGGCTTCGACACTGCGGATTCCTGGTAGCTGGCGCAGGGACTCGGCCTGGGAATCGCCTAGATCAATACTGAAGGCACCCAGTTGGTCAAACAATTGCCGTGGTCGCAATTCCTGGGAAACGTCGTCTAGGAGGGCTCGAACCATCGCCGGCAGATTCTGGGGCAAAGGAGCCCGCTCCAGGCTCACCACATAGGTGCGCTTGCCCGAGATCCCAGCTGCCGGCTCCGCCTGATTGGCATCAAGGCTAAGGTTTGAACCCATCCCATCCTGCTGGCTCCAGCCGGACTGGAGGCTCCACTGCTCGGCAAGGGAGGGATCAATGAAGGGGGTATGTTTAACTTTTGACATGATGTTTAAGTATTAAGTAGGGCAGGAGCCAGTGGTTGCCCCCCAGGGTGGGCGCACCTAAGAATAGCAGTCCTAGAGGGACAACCGCCTAGGTCATGGCAGCCACGCTCTCCAGCATGGCTTGCGCCGAGCATGGCAAACCCCTTTCCCTTAGGGCGATTTGGGCTGGGAGCGCTAAGGGTGAGTCACATTCAGACATAGTTTCGATGCTGCCTGTGATCCCCAGGAAAGCTTGCCTAAGGTACGGCATCCTGACCGATGGGCTTACCCCGACTCGGTGGACAGGTCTCAAGGCTCCACGGGCGTGAGTGTAGAGGCAGAAATGAACTGCTGCTCGTAGTTGATCGGGCTGACGTAACTGATCGTTGAATGACGGCGTTCGCGGTTGTAGTAACCGTCGATCTAGAAGGCCATTTGGCGTTGCAGTTGCTGTGGGGTGTTCAAGGTCTTGGCGTTGTCGTCAAGATCAAGCTCGTGTCACTGCTTCGCAGAAGCCTTCGGCTAGAGGGTGGAGAAGAAGCTTTCCGCCACGGCGTTATCCCAGCAGCAGCCTTTGGCTGACATGCTGGGTGCCCGATGTCAACTACTTAGGCGGGTCGCGTCAATTACGTAGGCGGGTTACCCCGGGTCCTCCCCCTGCCATGGGAGGGGGAGGCGACAGCGAAAAGTGAGCCACCCTTGCCCGGTCCTCTGCCATGGATCCGGGATCCTCTGATC
>CAMCMT010000058.1 GCA_945875915.1 Synechococcus sp. UW140
GTCGCCTGGCCGAAGCGGCGGCCGCCGAGACGGTCGTGGGGGGCGGCGATGCCTTCGATCGCCAGGCCATTGATGCGATAGGACCCGGGGCTCACCAGGAAGCGGCCGCCGCCGCCGCCGGCCCCCTCATCGGCCAGGCGACTGCTGGCCAGGATTACATTGGCGGCGGGCCGCGGCGGCGTCAGGCCGGCGGCGCAGCCCACGGCCTTGAAGGGATTGAGCAGCACGCTGGTGCCACCGCCCTGGACCAGCAGGGCGCTGTGGCCGTAGCTGGTGATCGTCACGCCCGTATCGGCCCGCGCGATCGGCGCGCCCAGGCCGAGCAGCAGGCCGCAGGCGGTCAGGCCGCTGGCCAGACGGCCGGGGCCCGGGGCCTTCTGGTCAAGAGCTCGATCCGAGGGGAGGCGCCGGAAAGGGCCAGGAAACAGGGCCATGGCGGATGGGCGTCCGAAGCGGTGACGGTGGCGCGAACCTAGCAGCGCTGGCCTGGCACGCCTGAATTTCAGTCTGCCGGCCTCGCTGGGGCATGGGTTGCTGCGGCCTGGCTCGCTGGGGCCTGGGTTGCGGCCTGGCGCAGGAAGTTGGCCAGCAGCTGGTGGCCCGCCTGGGTGAGCACGCTTTCCGGGTGGAATTGCACCCCCTGCAGGTTGGGGTAGTGCCGATGGCGCAGGCCCATGATCGTGCCGTCTTCGAGCCAGGCGGTGATCTCGAGGCAGGCCGGTAGGGAACTGCGCTCGGCGATCAGGCTGTGATAGCGGGTGGCGGTGAGGGGATTGGGCAGGTCTTGGAACACCCCCTGGCCGGCGTGCAGCACCGGTGAGGTCTTGCCATGCATCAGCTCGGCCGCCCGCACCACCTGGCCGCCGCACACCTGGGCCAGGCACTGGTGACCCAGGCACACCCCCAGGATCGGTAGCTCTGGGCCCAGCTCCTTGAGCACCTGCAGGCAGATACCGGCCTGGTCGGGGTCGCCGGGGCCAGGGGAGATCAGGATCGCGTCCGGGGCCAGGGCCCGGATCTGCTCCAGGGTGAGGGCGTCGTTGCGTTCCACCCGCAGCTCGGCGGCAATCGGGTGGTCCGCCGCCAGCTCCCCCAGGTACTGCACCAGGTTGAAGGTGAAGCTGTCGTAGTTGTCGAGCACAAGCAGCATGGGGTCCCCTACGCCTCAGGGGCGCTCACCTGCTCCCTATTCAAAGGCCGAGCCGGGCAGCCAGGGGCGGAATCAGTAGGAGCAGGGCGATGAGCAGCGAGGAGAGGGAGGCCACCAGCACGGCGGCGGCGGCGCAGTCCTTGGCGATGCGGGCTAAGGGGTGGAAACGACGGCCGATGGCCAGGTCCACCACCGCTTCGGTGGCGGTGTTGAGCAGCTCGAGCACCAGCACGGCGGCCACGGTGAGCACGAGCACGGCCAGGCGATCGGCAGTGAGCCCTAGCCACAGGCCTAGGCCGAACACCACAAAACCCGTGCCGACGTGGATGCGGAAGTTGCGCTGGCTGCTGAAGGCATAGCTGAGGCCCTGGGCGGCGTAGCGAAAACTCACCCCCAGGTTGCCGGCCACGGTCCAGGCCCTGCTGCGATGGGATCTGCGGCCAGCAGGATCGGCGGCCTTGCTCCTGCCGCCGAGATAGGACACGGCACCTGGACGGGGATCCTGGGGAACAAGCATCGCCATAGGCGCCCAAAGGTCTGCCGCTGATCTGAACCTTATCGCCGTTCGCCCTAGGCGAAAGCTGCCTTGGTAACGGTTAGCCAGGCGAGGGATCAGCTGCCTTTGGCGGCCCCAGGCCCTAGGCGCCTGCGGGGGACTGGCGGGGGGCCAGCAGATCCTCCTGGCGCGCGAGCATGGCGGCCAGGCTGGCGTCATCGGGGTGGTCCCAGCCGAGCAGGTGCAGCAGCCCGTGGCTGGCCAGGAACAGCAGTTCCTGCTCCAGGCTGTGGCCATGCTCCGGGGCCTGGCGGGCGGCTGTGTCGAGCGAAATCACGATGTCGCCCAGCTCTAAGGACCCAAAGGCTGGGCCCCAGTCGTCGTCATCCGCCTGCTCGCTAGGCTCGTTACCCGGCCCGGGCCCATCTGGCTGGGGCGGTAGGGGCATGGGGAAGGGCTCCTCCAGGTCCTCGTCCTGGGCGGCGAAGGCCAGCACGTCCGTGGCGCCGCTGGTGCTGCGCCAGTCCTGGTTGAGGGCGGCGATGCTGGCGTCGCTCACCAGCTGCAGGCCCAAGCTGTAGGCCTCCGATTGCAGCGCTTCTGGTAGGTCTGCCTGCAGGTCGTCCAGCCAAGCGCTGAGGCATCCATGCCAAAGATCGGCGCCAGCGAGGGGGTCGGCGAGGGGGCCGGCCAGGTTGAGGAGCGCCTCGGCCAGGTCGTCGTCGCTGCTGAAGGCCAGATCCAGGTCGCTGGCGGCTGGCTTGCTGGCAGCTAGATCGCTGGCAGCTGGGTTATTGGGGCTCATTGGGGCAGGGTCGGGCGGCCAAACCAGGCCACCAGCAGGATGAAGCCGATGAAGCCCACGGCCGTAAGGCCGAAGTGCAGCAGGCTCTGGCGACCCTTGCGCACCATGTTGCGCATCGCCAGTTTCACAAAGCTGGGCGGCGGCTCGGGGCTGCGGGCAGCTGTCAGGGGCTCAGCTGTTGGGGGCGCGGCAGTCAGGGGCGCGGCAGTTCCGGCAGGGGCTGCCGCGCTGACTTCAGGGCTGGTGTTCGGGCTGGTTTCAGTCATCAGAGGCGGCTCCCATGTCCACACCCTGGCGCAGCAGCGCCTGGATGAAGGGATCCAGGTCGCCATCCATCACGCCTTGCACATCGGTGGTTTCCTCCGCCGTGCGCAGGTCTTTCACCATTTGATAGGGGTGGAACACGTAGTTGCGGATCTGGTTGCCCCAGGCCGCCTCCACGATGTCGCCGCGGATGTCGGCGATTTCGGCCGCCCGCTGCTCCTGGGCGATCACCAGCAGCTTGGCCATCAATAGGGCCATGGCCTTTTCCTTGTTCTGCAGCTGGGAGCGTTCCTGGGTGCAGCGCACGGCGAGCCCCGTGGGCAGGTGCTGGATGCGCACCGCCGTTTCCACCTTGTTGACGTTCTGGCCGCCGGCGCCGCCGGAGCGGGAGGTGGTGATCTCGAGGTCTTTCTCGGGGATATCGAGCTTCACCTCCTGCTCGAGCTTTGGCATCACTTCCACGCCAGCAAAGCTGGTCTGACGCTTGTCGTTGGCGTTGAAGGGGGAGATGCGCACCAGCCGGTGGGTGCCCTTTTCATTGCGCAGGTAGCCGTAGGCGTAGCGGCCGACGATTTCGATCGTGCAGCTCTTGATCCCCGCCTCTTCCCCTTCCGAGAGTTCCGCCACCGTGACCCGCATGTTGTGGTCTTCGGACCAGCGGGTGTACATCCGCATCAACATCAGGGCCCAGTCCTGGGCGTCGGTGCCGCCGGCGCCGGCATTGATCGAGATCACGGCCCCTTCCTTGTCGTAGGGGCCATTGAGCAGGCGCTCCAGTTCCCAGCGGTCCAGGTCGGCCTTGAGGCCTTGCAGGGCCGTGTTCGATTCGGCCAGCAGCTCCTCGTCCGGTTCGAGGTCGTAGAGCTCGAGGGTGGCCTGGCCATCCACAATCGCGGCGCGCCAGGAGCCCAGCTGCTCCAGCTGGGCTTTGACGTCATCGAGTTGGCGCATTTTTTTTTGCGCCTCCAGCTGGTCGTCCCAGAAGTCCGGTTGGGAGGCCAGCTGTTCGAGGTCCCGCTGGCGGGCGTTTAGGGCAGGGACGTCAAAGACAGTCCTGGGCATGGCCCAGGCGGTCAGTGAGCTCGGAGAGGTCGCGCTTGAAGTCGGTGAGATCGAGCACCGGTGGGGCCAATCAGTGGCTCTGACCGTATCAGCGGGGACCTTTTAGCCCGAATCCAGCCCGGCCCCCTTGCCGCTTCTAGGATTTCAGGGACCCAGTCGATGTCCCCGTGGCCGCAGCCAGCGCTAGTTCCACCTCTTCCAATAGCCCGTCCGCCAAGGTTGAGATCTACACCTGGCGCGCCTGCCCCTTCTGCGTGCGGGCCAAGGCCCTGCTCGATCGCAAGGGCGTCAGCTATACCGAGTTCGCCATCGATGGCGATGAGCCGGCCCGCACGGCGATGGCGGCCAAGAGCGGTGGGCGCCGCAGCGTGCCCCAAACCTTCATCAACGGCCAGCACGTGGGCGGTTGCGACGACCTGCACGCCCTCGAGCGCTCCGGCCAGCTCGATGCGCTGCTGGGAGCCTGAGTCTTGAAGGAGCCCCAACTCTTCATCGTTGATCCGATTGCGCGGCTGCGGCCCGCCAAGGATTCGAGCGTGGCCCTGATGCAGGCGGCCCAACGGGCCGGCCAGCAGGTGTGGGTCTGCACCATGGGCGACCTCTCCGCCGCCGCTCCCCGGGCGGGCGGGGCTGCCGCCCCGCACTCCGGCCATGGCGCCTGGGTGCGGGCCCAGCCCGTGCGCCTGGCCGAGTTTGTCCCCAGTGAGGCCGGCTGGCAGGTGCCCGAGCCCTGGTTCTGGCTTGAGGAACCCCAGCTGCTGCCCCTGGATCACTTCCCCCGGGTGTGGATGCGCAAGGACCCGCCGGTGGATGAGGCCTACCTCTATGCCACCCACCTGCTCGATCTCGGCGAACGGGCCGGCGTGCGGGTGCTGAACCGGCCGGCGTCCCTGCGGGCCTGGAACGAAAAGATCGGCGCCCTGCGCTTCAGCCACCTGATGGCGCCCTCTCTTGTGAGCAGCAGCACCGACCAGCTGGCCGCCTTTGCCGCCAACCACGATGAGGTGGTGCTCAAGCCCCTGGGGGGCCGGGCCGGCCAGGGGGTGGTGCGCAGTAGTGCCAGCGCCCCGGGCCTAAGGGCCCTGCTGGAACTGGTCACCAGCCAGCAGCAGCTGCCCGTGATGGTGCAGGCCTTCCTACCCGGGGTGAGCGCCGGCGATAAGCGCATTTTGTTGGTGAATGGCGAAGCCCTCGGGGCGATCAACCGGGTGCCCAGCGAGGGCGAGTTCCGCAGCAACCTGGCCGTGGGCGGCGCCCCCCAGGCCACCGAGCTCAGCGCGGCGGAACGGCTGATCTGCACCGAGATCGGACCAGCCCTGCGGGAGGCGGGCCTGTTCTTTGTCGGTATCGATGTGATCGATGGCCGCCTCAGCGAGATCAACGTCACCAGCCCCACGGGCGTGCGCGAGATCGAATGGCTGGGCCGCCTTCCCTTGGCAGACCTCACGATGGAGCGGCTGCTGGCGGCTTGAGCTGGGGCCCTGCCCTCGGGGGCTCCCCCCCGGCCAGCCTGCGGGCAACCTTGGACGGTGGCCTAGGCCGGCTGGATTTGAAGATTCAATTGCTGCTGCAACACGTCCAGCTTCAGGGCCACTTCCTGGAGTTCCTTCTCCACATCGGAGCCACGCACCAGGCCGGCGCCGGCGGTGAGTTCTAGCCGGTTGCCGCAAACCGTGCCGCTGCGGATCGCCACCCGCAGCTCGGTGTCGCCGTCGCTATCGATCCAGCCGATCGGGGCTGCGTAGTGGCCCCGTTCAAAGGGCTCCAAGCTGCGCAGGGCCGCCATCGCTTCGCGGCGGGGCAGGCCGGCCACGGCCGGGGTGGGGTGCAGGGCGGCGGCTAGGGCCAGGGGGTGGTGGTCGCCCAGGCAGGCGGTGATGGGGCTGTGCAGATGCACCAGTTGGCCGTGGCGGGCCAGGCGCGGATGGCGGGGCCGGCGCGGCTCCAGGCCCGCGTTGCGCAGCTCGGATGTGATCGCCTCCACCACCAGCTCGTGTTCGTGGCGGTCCTTGGCCGAAGTGAGCAGCTGGTCGGCGGCGGGCCCGAGCGGGGCGGTGCCGGCCAGGGCATCGCTGCGCAGTTGCTGTTGGCGCACGCTCAGCAGCCGCTCTGGCGAGGCCCCCACCAGGGTGGCGCCATCGCCCTGCTGCCAGAGGAAGCGGCAGCTGCCCGGCTGGCGCAGGCGCAGCTGGGCCAGGAGCTGGAGTGGATCGAGGGGCGCATCCAGCTCGATCTGTTGGCGCACCGCCAGCACCAACTTGCGCAGCACGCCCGACTCGACCAGCTCCAAGCCCCGTTCAGCGGCAGCGCGGTAGCCGGCCTGCCAGACGGAGCGGCTGGCCCCGGCCGGGCCTCCGCCTTGGCGGAGCGGGCGGCCCAGCTCTGGGTCGGCCCTGGAGATCAGGTCCGCTTTGGCGCCAGTGTCAGAGCCTGCGCCGCTCTGCCCGCTCCGACCCGCCGGCGCCTCGGCGGCCCGGGCCTGCAGGCGTTGGGCCTGCTCCCACAGCTCCTCGGCCAGGGCCCGGGATGTCACCTCGCCGCCCAGGTTGCGCTGCAGCCGCAGCCAGCAGTGGCGGCCCTGGCGGCTCAGCTGCCAGCGGGGCAGCACGGCCCGCACCCCGGCCACGCCGCTGCCCTCCTGCAAGGGGCTATCAAAAAAGGCAAAGGCCAGCAGCACCCGGGGCCGGGCCAGGGGCGGACAGGCCTGGGGGGCGGCCAGGCGGCTGAGGCACACGGAGCTGAACCGTTGGGCCAGCTCAAAGCGGCGCGGACCGCTCAGCTCCAGGACGTTGGTGCTGCCGCTGGCGGCCAGGCAGAGGCCCGGGGCGCTGTCCCACAGGCACCGGAAGCGACCGGCCTCGGGCAAGGTGTTCAGGACCGCCAGGGGATCGAGTTCCAGCAGGGGCAGGGCCAGGCTGAGCACCCCCTCGCCGTCGAGCTGGCGCTCGCCTTCGGCCGCGGCATCCAACAGCGCCGCGAAGCCCAGGGGCTCGATTCGGGTAGCGCTCGGATGGTCGATCAGCGGTTCGATCGGCAAAAGGCTTGGGACAGCCTGGCCCAGGTTTTCCCTTGGCAGCGCCCCCATGGCGGGGCCCTGACCCGGGGGCTTGGGGTCGGCTGCTCAAATGTATGGGCCCTTTCGCGCCTGATGTCGCCGGCCCCCATGTCCGAGCCCCAGGTCGTCGCAAGCCTTCACGCCCCAGGGGGCAATCCCGACCCGGACCGGCGCCGCCTCTGGAAGGCGGCGATCAAGTGGCCCATGTATGCGGTGGCGGTGATGCCGGTGCTGCTGGCGGCGGGCTACCGGACTAGCCAGGGCCAGCTGGTGCGCCTCGATCAACTGGTGATTTTCCTGGTGGCGGCCGTGTTGCTGCTCGCCTGGGAAAACCTGGCCAATGACGTGTTCGACGCCGACACGGGCGTGGACCAGGAGGGCAAACCCCATTCGCTCGTGAACCTCACCGGCAGGCGCGAGCGGGTGGCCTGGATTGCCAACGGGGCCCTGGCCCTTGGGTTGCTGCTGATGGCCCTGGTGGCGCTACGCAGCAGTCCAGCCGTGCTGGCCCTGGTGCTCGCCTGCTGCGGCATCGGTTACGCCTACCAGGGGCCGCCCTTCCGGCTCAGTTACAAGGGCCTGGGAGAGCCCCTCTGCTGGATCGCCTTTGGCCCGTTGGCCACCGCCGCTGGCCTCATGGCCCTGGCGCCTGCGGCTGAGGCTGTCACGGTGCCCTGGCGCACGGCGATCGGCCTGGGCAGCGGCCCGGCCCTAGCCACCACCTTGGTGCTGTTCTGCTCCCACTTCCACCAGGTGGAGGAGGACGCCCGCCACGGCAAACGCTCGCCCGTGGTGCGCCTCGGCAGCGGCACCGCCGCTGGCCTGGTGCCCTGGTTCGTGGCCGGCACCCTCTCGTTTGAGTGGGCGCCGGTGCTGGTGGGTCACTGGCCACTCACGGCCCTGCTCGGCGCGGCCGGCCTGCCGGCGGGCCAGGCCCTGATCCGCCTGCTGCGCGAACACCACCGCGAACCCGAACGGATCAGCGGCAGCAAGTTCCTGGCCCTGCGCTTCCAGGCCCTCAACGGCCTCGGCCTGGCCGCCGGCCTGGCCCTCGGCCCCCTGGTGGCACCAGCCTTGGCTCGCCTGGGCAGCGGCCCCCTGCCCGGCTTGAACTGATGGCTCGCGTTGGCGGTTGCCAGGGGTGGGCTGGCTCCGAACGACTCCCGCCGGTGGGCTGGCTCCCGGTTGGTGCGCCTCGCTGGGCTGGCTGTAGGCGGGCTTCGCTGTTGGGGTCGGCCTAATGGACGACTGGATCGAGCTGGCCTGGCGCCCCTTCGCCTTTCGCTTGCCCCGCCAGCTGGTGACGGCCCAGGGGGCCTTGGTGGAGAAGCGCGGCTGGCTGTTGCGGCTGCAGGCGGCCGATGGCCGCCTGGGCTGGGGGGAGGCGGCGCCGCTGGAGCCCCAAGCCCTTGGTGCCGGGGCTAGCCAGCCGAGGGGCTCCCAAGGCCAGGGCCCTCGAGATCAGGGCCCTCAAGTCCTGGGAACCCTGGGCCAGGAGGCCACTGCCCAGGGTTCCCAACCCAAAGACCCCCAGGGGCATGGGGCCTGCGCGGCGGCGATCGCCGCCCTAGGGCCGCGGCTGGAACGCAGGGTGCTGGAGCAGGCTCTGCCCCAGTTGCCACTGCCCCTCGCCTTTGCCCTCGGCCTGGCCCTGGCCGAACTCGATGGCCTCGGCAGCCCGGCCCAGGGGGGCTGGCTGGCGGCGCCCCCCTCCGCCGAATTGCTGCCAGCGGGAGCAGCGGCCCTGACGGCCTTGGACGCGCTGCTGCAAAAACGGCCCCCCAGCCAGGGGATCGCGCCGTTCACCGTGAAATGGAAGGTGGCCGCCGGGGCTGACGCCGAAGAGAGGGCCGTGCTGGAGCAACTCCTGGCTCGCTTGCCCGCCGGCTGCAAGCTGCGTCTCGATGCCAATGGCGGCTGGGACCGCGCCACCGCCCAAGCCTGGGCCGAACGCCTGGCCGGTGATCCGCGCCTCGACTGGCTGGAGCAACCGCTCTCCGTGGCGGACCCGGAGGGCTTGGAGCGGTTGGCGGCCCGGGTACCGGTGGCGCTGGATGAATCCCTGCGGGCCGATCCGGCCCTGGCCCAGCGCTGGCGCGGCTGGCAGGTGCGCCGTCCGGCGAGCGAGGGCGACCCCCGGCCCCTACTGGCGGCCCTCCAGGCGGGAACGCCGAACCTGTGCCTGAGCACGGCCCTGGAAACCGGCATCGGTCGCCGCCTGCTGGCCCACCTGGCGGCCTTCCAGGCCCAGGGTCCGACGCCCACCGCCCCAGGCCTGGCTCCGGGCTGGCGCCCCATGGGGGAGTTGTTTGCTGCGGAGCCTGAGCGGGTGTGGGGGGCGGTGGGGTGATTGGGTTTGGTGGGATTTGGGGGAGGGGATCTAAGGGAGTGGAGGAGGGGGATTGTGGAGGAGATCAAGGGATTGCAAACAGTGCGACCCAAATACGCTGATTTTGAAAATTTCAACAAGGCTTTGTTGATCTCTGCTTAATTCACGTCCTGCGATTTGTTTTCCATTGCCTGGCAGGACAGCCCTTCGGCAAGGGTTGGCTGCGGTCGCCAGGCCCTACGTCCCTTCCCATGCGCCTTGACTGGTCGATCGAGCGAACCAGCCAACAAGGCTTTCGCCACTGTCCCGCCCGGGCTCCTGGGCTGCGGAATCAGGTTGACTAGGCAGTGGGTCATCCCATGCGCTGGCTGCCGATGGGCCAAGGCCTTGATCGAACGGTGCTAAGGAGTCCAAGCCATAACAAAGCACCTCCAGAGCTATAGATATGAAGAAATGTTTCTAGGCTGTGCGGCCTAGCCGAGCTCAGGCTCTACTTGCCATAGCCCTCAAAGCTCTAGGGGCACCGCAAGCGATCAATTCTGCGTTGCACTGTTTTTGGCGGGACATTCAAAAATTTTAACTAATTGGGTTATTAGTCCCAATCTTTGGCGATTTTTGGTTTAGCCAATAGCGCCTCAATCAATGATGTAACTCTCATTTGAGCTGCTTGCATCGTTGTGATGAACCCATGGCGACCCGCCCCAACGCTTGTGTGGATGATGTTGAACCCCATCGTGCCAATGCCTACCCTTGGGGAGTCTAAGGAGGTCCTCGGCGCTGGAGATACTCCTGGCCAGGCAGGGGCTGATTTGGATCACTCTTGCCCAATCACCACAAGCTCGGTTCACGCCCTCAACGTAGGCAACGACAAACATTTGGAGGATATCTAATGGTGAAGAAATCTGTTTTTTCACTGATGGCGGCTTTCATTTTTCTACAGGGTTGTGTCATGGCGCAAAGCAAACTAATAGAGGAAATTCTCTCCTCAAAGCCAGAACGTTTCAAGCCATTTGATGTCACGCCAATAGTTCTGCGCTATTTTCCCTTAGGTAAGGATAGACAGGCGGTGATTTCAGAACTTACCTCCCAAGGCTTTGAATTTAAGGAAGCTAAGGAGAAAATAAAACGATGCGCTGAATGTGATCCTCTGGTCATTCTGGGCAGTTATACAAAAAGAGCGACTATTCCGTTCTTGCCTGATGAGTCATACATATCGCTAGGGTTTGGTTTTAAACAAGGCAAGCTTGTGTATGTAGACGGCATACACACGCTAAACGTCTTTTGAATCGCAACGGCTATCACTCTTAATCCAAGAATAGCACAGGAGAAAACATGGCTGAGTCAATTGCAGTTGGATACCGCCAACTTGGCGGCAACTGGTACCACAAGTTTATCGTCTATACGGATAGCAATGGAAATCAATGGGTTACGAGCGCATGGGCAGGCAAAAAAGGCGATGTGAAATTCAGTGATTTCTCGCAAAGCGGCTCCTCTGGCAGTGGATCATCAGGAAGTGATTGGGGATCAATCGTGACTAAGGGCGGCACAAGCGATCCTCGACGATATGACTCAAATTACGATGACTACCCAAAGAATTCGGATGGCAGAGACAGGTATCCCGGAAAAAACATAAAGTTTGAAACTGTAAAAACTGGCGATAACCTGTCAGGTGATTGGAAGAAGGTCACAGATGCAATGGATGCAATTGCTGGCGAAAAGCATCAATATCGGCCGCTCGATCAAAACTCCAACACAACAGCTGATGAAGCTCTCCGACGTGCTGGAATTCCAGAGCCCAAAGGCGATGGCTTTGGAGACAATTGGGCTCCAGGGTCCGAAAATAACCTGCCAGGCGGCTCGGACGATGCTGGTGGCGGTGGTCTCGATGGTGATTACTTCAAAGCCATCATGGGTCTTCTGCCCTCCCTAATCCCTTCTCTGGTCCCTCTCCAGTGGGCTTTCCGGTTAGCAGAACTCTGGCTTAGACGCGACCCCATCATCCTCGATCTCGATGGCGATGGTGTCGAAACCCTGGCCCAAGCATCGGGCCGCCATTTTGACCATGATGGCAATGGCTTTGCCGAACAAACCGGCTGGGTGGGAGCCGAGGATGGCCTGTTGATTCGGGATCGCCAGCCAGGCGCTGCGATCACCTCCGGCTCCCAGTTGTTTGGCGATTTCACCCTGCTGAGCAACGGTAAAACAGCCGCTCACGGCTTTGAGGCCCTGGCTGATTTGGATGACAACCACGATGGTGTCATTGATCAAGCCGATGCCGCCTGGGCTGAATTGGCCATCTGGAAAGATAGTAATAGTGATGCCTATTTCGATGTCGGTGAGCGGCTCAGCCTCGAGCAGGCTGGAGTCGGACGGCCTGGAGCAGTTGGCCGCCCTGGTGCCGGTGGCGCTGGATGAATCCCTGATGGCCGATCCGGCCCTGGCCCAGCGCTGGAGCGGCTGGCAGGTGCGCCGTCCGGCCAGCGAGGGCGACCCCCGGCCCCTGCTGGCGGCCCTCCAGGCGGGAACGCCAAACCTGTGCCTGAGCACGGCCTTTGAAACCGGCATCGGCCGCCGCCTGCTCGCCCACCTGGCGGCTCTCCAGGCCCAGGGCCCCACCCCCACCGCTCCCGGCCTGGCCCCCGGCTGGCGCCCCCAGGGGGATTTGTTTGCTGCGGATCCTGAGCGGGTGTGGGGGTCTGTGGGGTGATTTGGTTGGGGGAATT
>CAMCMT010000059.1 GCA_945875915.1 Synechococcus sp. UW140
AGAACCGGCTTTTTGTCCTGGAGCTTTGTGACTCTTTGCTGTTCGTCCCAGAAGCCTCTCTGGCCCACTGTTGGCATTAAAATTGCTCAACCAATCATAAATGAGATCACGCCGGAATCAAGTGCCTTGTTGATTTTTCGAGGTGCCCTATAGGCGACCATTCGCAAGAAGTAGCCTTGCAGCTTCCTGCAGCCATTTTGGCCGCCCTTGGAACCATGTAATGAGTTCATTCATCAAGCTTCTCCTGAATAAAGTTCTGCAGGTGTTAAAGGTTAAGCCAAAAAAGCCGTGCCTACGCTGGATTCATTAGATATTACCCAACTCTTTATTCGACGGTTCCGAGAACCAGAGCCTGCCGGCCGCTCCCTTCCGAGAACCACGGAGGTATCCAGTGGGCCATGCCCTGCAACTCCTTGTCCTGCAACGGGTCGTCCAGCTTGCTCGACCAAGCTAGCCGTGGTTCACGGGTCCGAGAACCAACTGTTCGGATGGTTACAGAATGTCGGCTGGGCTTCGTACCCCGAGCGGACCGCGGTTAAGCACATGTGTGTAGATCATGGTGGTGCTTAAATCCTTGTGGCCAAGTAGCTCCTGGATGGTGCGGATGTCCTGGCCCCGTTCCAGCAGGTGTGTCGCGAACGAATGGCGGAAGGTGTGGCAGCTGGCCGCCTTCGTTACACCGGCCCCGAGGACAGCCCGCTTCACCGCCTTCTGCACCATGCTCGGATCAAGATGGTGGCGGCCCTGGGCACCGGATTCCTTGTCGCGCCAGCGGTTCTGCTGGGGGAATACCCATTGCCAGGCCCACTCCCGACTGGCGTTCGGATATTTTCTACTCAACGCATAGGGCATGAGCACCCTGCCCCAACCTGCGGCAAGATCACTCCGGTGCAGGCTGCGCACACCCAGCAGATGCTCCTGCAGTGCGGGCACCAGGCTCTGCGGCAGCACAGTCAGCAGATCTTTGCTGCCCTTGCCGTCGCGCACGCTCAATTCACGCCGCTCAAGGTCCAGATCCTTCACCCTCAGCCGCAGGGCCTCCATCAACCGCAGGCCGCTGCCATACAACAGCCCCACCACCAAGGCAGGCTCCCCCTCCAGCCGGTCCCTCACCGACCTCACCTCGGCCTCGCTGAGAACCACTGGGTTCCGCTGGCGCGTTCGTGCCCGAACAATGCCGCCCAGCTCTAATTCTTGGCTCAGCAGATCCCTGTAGAGAAACAACAGCGCCGCCAAGGCCTGATTCTGGGTGGACGCGCTGACCTGTTCTTCCACAGCCAGGTGGTTGAGGAAGGCATTCACTTCGGCACTGCCCATCTCCCGCGGATGGCGCAGCCGGTGAAAGCGCAGGAACCGCCGCAGCCATTGCTCGTAGGTCGACACCGTGCGGCGGGCATAGTGCCGCACCTGAAGTGCCTCCCGGTAGCGCTGGATCAGGCCTGGTGCGCGGGTGTCATGGACCATGGCGACTGCGCTGTTGCCCCACCCATCAGGGTTCCCCGGCCCCTCAGCCTTCAGACTGAACGGCCCCGGCAGAGCCCCCCACCCCTGAACCAGGAAACCCTGCTGTTTGACCCAGCCCAGCCGGTGGCAGGAGCCCTGCGCACGGTGCTGGCCTTTCCCAGCACCTATTCGGTGGGGATCACCAGCCTGGGCTACCAGGTGGTGTGGGCGACCCTGGCCCAGCGGGCCGATGTGGACGTGCGGCGCCTGTTCACCGACCAGGCGGATCCGCCCCATCGCCAGGGGGATCGGCGCAGCGATCGTCAGCTGGGCGGCGGCGGTTCGGGTCTGGATTTGTTTGGCCTCTCCCTGAGCTGGGAGCTGGATGGGCCGGTGTTGCTTGATCTGCTGGAGCAGCAGCGCATCCCGGTCTGGGCGGAGCAGCGGGGTGAGGCCGATCCGATCGTGTTTGGCGGCGGGCCCGTGCTCACGGCCAACCCCGAGCCCTTGGCGCCTTTTTTTGATGTGCTCCTGCTCGGTGATGGCGAGTTGCTGTTGCCGGCCTTTATCGATGCCATATCCGCCCACCGGGACGCCCCGCGCCAGCAGCGCCTGCGGGCGTTGGCCCAGGTGCCGGGGGTGTATGTGCCCTCGCTCTATGCGCCCCGCTACGGCAGCGAGGGCGAGCTGCTGGCGATCGAGCCGATCGAGGCGGGCATCCCCGCCTCGGTGGCCAAGCAAACCTGGCGCGGCAACACCCTCAGCCACTCCACCGTGATCACGCCGGAGGCGGCCTGGCCCTCGATCCACATGGTGGAGGTGGTGCGCAGCTGCCCGGAGCTCTGCCGCTTCTGCCTGGCCAGCTACCTCACCCTGCCCTTTCGCACCTCGTCCCTGGAGGATGGCCTGATTCCGGCGGTGGAGAAGGGCCTGGCCGCCACCCAGCGCCTCGGCCTGCTCGGCGCCTCCGTCACCCAGCACCCCCAGTTCGCCGACCTTCTCAGCTGGCTCGACCAGGACCGCTTCGACGGCACCCGCGTCAGTGTGAGTTCGGTGCGGGCAGCCACGGTGACCCCCCAGTTGGGCCAGATCCTGGCCAAGCGCGGCAGCAAGTCGCTCACGATCGCGATTGAAAGTGGCAGCGAGCGCATGCGCGAGGTGGTGAATAAAAAGCTGGCCACCGAGGAGATCTTTGCGGCGGCCCGTTATGCCAAGGAAGGGGGGCTGAGTGGCCTCAAGCTCTATGGCATGGCCGGCCTGCCGACTGAAACGGAGGCCGATGTCGAGGCCACCGCCGAACTCATGCTGGCCCTTAAAAAAGCCACCCCGGGGCTGCGCCTGTCCTTGGGGGTGAGCACCTTTGTGCCCAAGGCCCACACCCCCTTCCAGTGGCAGGGGGTGCGCCCCGAGGCTGAAAAACGGCTGAAGCTGCTCTCCAAACGGCTCCAGCCCAAGGGCATCGAGCTGCGGCCGGAAAGCTACGGCTGGAGCGTGATCCAGGCCCTGCTCTCGCGCAGCGACCGGCGCCTGGCCCCGGTGATCGCCGCCGCCCGCGGCGACCATTCGAGCCTGGGCGGTTGGAAAAAGGCCTACCGGGCCGTGGTGGAGGGGGACACCGGCGGCACCCCGGCGGGCGTCAGCCCCTTGCCCGTGCCGCCCCCCTGGCAGGAGGTGGTCCATGGCGAGTGGTCGTCCGATCGGGTGCTGCCCTGGGAGCACCTCGACGGACCCTTGCCCAAAGCCACCCTGGTGGGCCATCGCCAGCAGGCGTTGGGGGGTTAGGGCGTTGGGGCCAGGCCCCTCAAGGAGCTGCTGGATCGGCGACTTCGCTGGCGCTTTCCGGCGGCCGTTGGCCGGCTCCAGTCCCCACGCAGCGCAAACCCGCCAGCAGGATCCAGCCGGCGATGTTGATGCGGCTGTCGTAGAGCGGCATGTCGGTGGCATGCAGGGCCATGAGCACCAGGGCCGCCGCCCACCAGGCCCGCTCAAACACCGGCGCCTGCGGCATGCCCAGGCGCATGGCCCGCAGCAGCAGCCAGCCCACCAGGCCGATCACCATCACCGCCACCGGCAGGCCGAAGCTGATCGCCAGGTCGATCGGCAGGTTGTGGGTGTGGCCATGCCAATGGCCCGTGCGCAGGGGGTAGATCAGGCTGAAGGCTGCCGCCCCCCAGCCCAGCCAGGGCCGCTCGCCAATTAGGCCTACGGCCACGGCCCACTGGCCTAGGCGGGTGATGGCTAGGGGCCGGTGGCCAGCGAAGTGGAGATCGCTCAGGCGCGCCCAGATCGGATCGGGCACCACAACCCGGGCCCACTGTTGGAGATCTGCCGGCACCAGCGGCAGGCTGGCCAGGGCCACGGCCCCGATCGCTACGAGCAGCAGGGGCAGCAGCCAGAGCCAGGTGGCCGGCCCCACCACGATCGGCAGGGCCAGCACCAACGCCCCCCAGGCGTTGCGGGAATCGGTGAGATAGAGGCTGGCCACCAGGGAGGCGGCCAGCACCAGGGCCAGGGCCCGCCGTTGCCAGGGCAACGACCGCTGCAGCAAGGCCGCCAGGCCGAAGGGCCACACCAGGGCCAGCCAGGATCCTGTGATGTTGGCGTAGTCGAACAGGCCCGAAAGCCGGCCAGGAGGATTGCCGCCAGCCTTGATCCACCAGGGGATCAGGCCCCCCAGCAGCTGCCAGGGGCCGGCCCAGCCCAAGTAGAGCTGGCCTAAGCCCGTAACGATCACCGGCACCGTGCCGGCCAGAAACCACAGCCCCGTGCGCCGCCGCGCCTGGGGCGTGGCCACGTACACCTGGAAGCCCCAGAAACCCCAGAAAAAGGGCAGCCAGTTGCCCAGGCCCACCCAGGCCAGCCAGCCGCTGGTGGCCCCGAGGCAGCCCACCAGCATCAACACCGAGATCGCCAGCAACCAGCGGTTGCAGCCATCGCCCCACCACGGCGCCCGCCGGCGACTGCCCTGCACCAGGGAGGCGAACAACAGCACGGCGCCCAGGAAGGCACTGGCGGGCAGTAGGAACACTCCCAGTTGGAACCAGCGCCAGCCGAGGCGATCGGCCCCCTCGGGGCGCTCTGTTTGCAGTTGACGCTCGAGCTGCTGGCCGAAGGCCGCCAGGCGGCTGGGCAGGGAGGGGAACGCCATCAGCTCAATCAAAAACCGCCGTACGGCCCCGATAAACCATCACCTGGCGTTTGAGGTGCAGGCGCACGGCCCGGGCCAGGGCCAGGCGTTCGGTGTCGCGGCCCTTGCGGATCAGGTCGTTCACTTCATCGCGGTGGCCCACCGGCACGGTCGATTGGGCAATGATCGGCCCGCCGTCGAGCTCTTCGGTCACGTAGTGGGCCGTGGCGCCAATCAATTTCACGCCCCGCTCCCAGGCCCGGTGGTAGGGCTGGGCCCCCTGGAAGGCAGGCAGGAAGGAGTGGTGGATGTTGATCACCCGGTGGAAGGCATCGGGGGGATCGAAGACCGCCAGAAAGGAGGGGGTGAGCACCTGCATGTACTTGGCGAGCACCACCAGTTCAATGCCGTGCTCGGCGAGCAGCTCCAGGTGGCGGGCTTCGGCGGCCTCCCGGTTGCTGGCATCAATGGGAACGCACTCAAAATGGGCGCCAAATTCCTCGGCCAGCGGGCCCAGGTTGGGGTGGTTGCTGATCACCAGCGGCACCCGCATCGGCAGCTCGCCCGTGCGGGTGCGCCAGAGCAGGTCCAGCAGGCCGTGGTCCTGCTTGCTCACGAAGAGGGCCACCGGCGGCCGGTCATCGGAAAAGGTCACCTGGAACTGGCCGTCCAACCGCTCCGCCAGGGCCTGGGCCGTGGGGCCAATCGCCTCCCGCGGCAGGCCGAAGCCGGCCAGTTGCCATTCGATCCGGCTCAGGAACAGGCCGGCCCCCTGGTCGCTGTGGTGGTCGGCGTGGACGATGTTGCCGCCATTGGCCGCCACCCAGCCGGACAGCTCCCGCACCAGGCCGGGCCGGTCCGGGCAGATCATCTGCAGGATGGCGGTCACACCCGGGTTGCCAGCGCTCGACACCAGTCCGGCCTTTGCAGGGATTGGTGGCATTGTGCCCACCGGCGTTGCCCCTGGCCTGGGCCTGGTGGCGCCGTTCCTGCGATCGGTTGCAGTCCATCACCAGGCGGCTGATGCAGGCGACAACCCTGGGTAAAGTTCAGCGACTTGACTTGATTGCCATGGTCGCCCAGACCCTGTCTGCCCTGTTCTCCAGGGTCACGGCTGGCCTGAAGCAACTTGCCCTGCTTGCCCTGGTGGCCGTGCTCAGCATCGGCCTGGTGGCCTGCGATGGCGGCGGTTCGGCCAAGGCGGCCGTGCTCAGCCCCGAGGCCCTGGCGGGGATCCAGCGCCAGGCCGATGGCTTCTTCCTGGCTAAAGACCGGCTGCCCGAACTCGCCACCTTGGTGAACGCGCGCAACTGGGTGTTCACCCGCAACCTGATCCACGGCCCAATGCAGGAAGTGGGCCGCGAAATGCTCTACATCAACAAATTGCTGCTCCCCGCCGACCAGGCGCAAGCCAACCAGCGCGCCACCCAGCTCAAGACCGCCCTGGCCGCCCTCGATGAGGCCGCCCGTCTCCAGGATGGTGATGGCCTGCGCAAGGCCTACATCAAGGTGGCCAGCGGCTTTGGTTCCTACGCCGAGGTGATTCCGGCGGCGGCCAAGGGTTGATCCCTGGCCGTCACCCCTAATCCGATCGCCACCACCAGCCCCCAGCACGCTCCGCCCCCAGCGGTGACCGTGCTGGGGGCTGGTTTGGTTGGTGTGGCTACGGCCTGGCTGCTGCTCAACCGGGGCTTTCCGGTATGCCTGATTGATCCGGCTGGCGCCGGCGAGCAAGCGGCGGAGGCAGGTACCAGGGCAGCCCTGGGGCTGTTGATGGCCCAGGTGTATCGCCGCAGCAGTGGCCGCGGCTGGCGGCTGCGGCAACGCTCGTTGCAGCTCTGGCAGCAGTGGAGCGACCAGCTAGCCCAGCAGGGTTCAGTCCTCCCCTTTCGGCCTGGTTTGCTGCAACTGGCAGCCGAGCCCCAGGAGCTGGAGCAGCAGCAGAGGCTGGTGCAGGAGCGCACGGCCAAGGGGTTTCTCTTGCGACTGCTTAGCCAGGAGGAGCTGGCCCAGCTGCGGCCCCAGGTGCCGGATGGGGCCTTGGGCGGGCTGTTCTCGCCCCTAGATGGCCAACTGGATCCGATCGTCACCCGCCAGCTCCTGCTCCAGGACGCCCTGAACCGGGGCCTGGTGCTGGTCAGCGATCGCGCCGAGGCGATTGGGGCCAGCTCCGGCGCCGATCGCTGGCAGGTGCAACTGGCTAGCGGCCAAAGGCTGCAAACGCCCTGGCTGCTGGTCTGCGCCGGCCTGGCCAGTGCCGCCTTGCTGGAGCCCCTGGGCCACCAGCGGCCGCTGGCCCCGGTGTTGGGCCAGGCCCTGGAACTCCAGTTGCCCGCCGGCTGTGATGCGGAGCGGTGGCCCGGGTCGGTGCTGTGGCAGGGCACCAACCTGGTGCCCCGGCCCGGCGGCCGCCTCTGGCTTGGGGCCACCCTGGAGCCCGATCGGGCCGCCGGTGCCTCCGGCGATCCCGCCGCCCTCGAGGTCCTGCGCCAGCTCCATGGCCATGCCCCCGACTGGCTTCGGGCCGCCACACCCCTGCGCCATTGGCAGGGCCTGCGGGCCCGGCCCGTGGGCCGGCCGGCGCCCCTGCTCGAACAACTGGAACCCGGCCTGCTGCTGCTCTCCGGCCACTACCGCAATGGGGTGCTGCTCGCCCCGGCCAGCGCCGAATGGGCCGCTGACCAGATCGCCGCTGGCCCATAAAAAAGCTCCCCAAAGGGGGGCTAAAGCCGGATCGATCAGGGGCAGCAGCTGCTGCCCAGGTTTCACTTGGTCTCGGTGAATTCGGCGTCGATCACGTCATCGCCGCCATCGCTGCTGCTGGCACCGGCCTCGGCTTCGCTGCTGGCACCATCGGCACCGGCCTGCTGATACACCGAAGCTCCCAGGGCATAGAGCTCCTTTTGGAGTTCATCGAAGAGGGGCTGGAGGGTGTCGAAATCCTCCTTCTGCAGGGCCTCGTTGAGCTTGGTGCGCTTCTCTTCCACCTTGGCCTTGGCCTCGGCGGACACCTTGTCGCCCAGCTCGCCAAGTTGCTTCTCGGCTTGATATACCAGGGTTTCGGCCTGGTTCTTCAGGTCGATGCGCTCGCGCCTCTCCTTATCCACCGAAGCATTGGCCTCGGCATCTTTGACCATCTTGTCAACCTCGTTGTCACTGAGGGTGGAGGCGCCGGTGATTGAGATGCTCTGCTCCTTGCCGCTGCCCTTGTCCTTGGCGGTCACGCTCAAGATGCCGTTGGCATCGATGTCGAAGGTCACTTCGATCTGGGGCACGCCCCGGGGTGCCGGGGGGATGCCATCGAGGCGGAAGGTGCCCAGCGACTTGTTATCGGTGGCCATCTCGCGCTCGCCCTGGAGCACGTGGATTTCCACGTTGGTCTGACCATCCACCGCGGTGGAATACACCTCCGATTTCTTGGTGGGGATCGTGGTGTTGCGGGTGATCATCTTGGTCATCACGCCGCCGAGGGTTTCCACGCCCAAGGAGAGGGGTGTCACATCCAGCAGCAGGATGTCCTTGACTTCACCGGCCAACACACCGCCCTGGATGGCGGCACCAACGGCCACCACTTCGTCGGGGTTGACGGTTTGGTTGGGGTCCTTGCCGGTGACACGCTTAACCAGCTCCAGCACGGCGGGGATGCGGGTCGAGCCGCCCACCATCACCACCTCGTCCAGTTCGCTGGAGGCGAGCTTGGCGTCCTTGAGGGCCTGCTCCACCGGCACGCGGCAGCGGTCGATCAGCTTGGAGGCGAGCTCCTCGAACTTGGCCCGGGTAAGGGTGAGGTCGAGGTGCTTGGGACCCTCGGGCGTGGCCGTGATGAACGGCAGGTTGATTTCGCTCTGGCTGGCGCTGGAGAGCTCGATCTTGGCCTTCTCAGCCGCCTCGGTGAGGCGCTGCAGTGCCTGCTTGTCCTGGCGCAGGTCGATGCCTTCGTTGCTTTTGAAGCTGGCGGCCAGGTAATCAACGATCACCTTGTCGAAGTCATCGCCACCCAGGTGGGTATCCCCGGAGGTGGAGAGCACTTCGAACACGCCATCGCCCACTTCCAGCACGGACACGTCGAAGGTGCCGCCGCCCAGGTCGAAGACCAGGATGCGCTCGTTGCTCTTGCGGTCGAGGCCGTAGGCCAGGGCGGCTGCGGTGGGCTCGTTGATGATGCGCAGCACTTCGAGGCCGGCGATCTTGCCGGCGTCCTTGGTGGCCTGGCGCTGGGAGTCGTTGAAGTAGGCGGGCACCGTGATCACCGCCTGGGTGACGGTTTCACCGAGGTACTTGCCGGCGTCTTCAGCCAGCTTGCGCAGCACTTGGGCACTCACCTCTTCCGGGGCGAACTGCTTGTTCAGCACCGGGCACTTCACCTTCACATTGGCGCCGACCTTCTCAACGCCGTAGCTGACTTCCTTCGACTCTTCGGTGACCTCATCGACGCGGCGGCCGATGAAGCGTTTCACCGAATAGAAGGTGTTCTCCGGGTTCATCACCGCCTGACGTTTGGCGATCTGACCCACCAGTTGGTCCTGGTTTTTGGTGTAGGCCACGACGGAGGGCGTGGTGCGGAAGCCCTCGGCATTGGCGATCACGGTGGGCTTGCCGCCCTCCATCACCGCAACGCAGCTGTTCGTGGTGCCAAGGTCAATTCCGACAACCTTGCCCATGGATAGCAACCTCCTGAATGAGGGTTTTGAACTTGGGGCATCCTCCGCAGTGGCCCCCACAGGGGGCTAGGTGTGGTTGCCGAACCCGGCCGTACGGTGCCGCAAGAGCTTGCGCCGCCGGCGCGATCACCGATGCCAGCCGCCATCAATGGAGCCACTGCCCTGGTGGGCGTTCTCGGCAATCCGGTGCGCCATAGCCTCTCGCCCGCCATGCACAACGCCGCCCTGGCGAAATTGGGCCTGGACTGGGTGTATCTGGCCCTGCCGGCGCCGGCCGAGCGCCTGGACCTGGTGCTTGATGGCCTCGAGGCGGTTGGTTGCCGCGGGCTCAACGTCACCATTCCCCACAAGCAGGCGGTGGTGTCCCTGGTGGCGGAGCTCAGCCCCCTGGCCCGCCGGCTCGGGGCGGTGAACACCCTGGTGCCGCGGGTAGGTGGGGGCTGGTTTGGCACCAACACCGATGTTGAAGGCTTCCTGGCCCCCCTGCGCAGTGGCCCCTTCGGACCCTGGACGGGCAAGCGGGCCCTGGTGCTGGGTTGCGGCGGTAGTGCCCTGGCCGTGGTGGCCGGCCTGGTGGAGCTGGGCCTGGAATCGATCCAGGTGGCGGGTCGCCAACCCGCGGCCCTGGAGGCCTTTCTTGACATCTGCGCCGGCTGGTCCGAAGCCTGCCGGCTGGAGGGTTTGGCCTGGGGCGGCTCCCCGGCCCCCGGCCCAAACGGGCCCGGATCGCCGTTGGTGCCCACCCCTGGCCCCGCTGCCAGCTCCCTGGCCCAGGCCCTAGCTGGCGTCGATCTGGTTGTGAACACCACGCCGGTGGGGATGGCGTCGGCCACCGATCCCGCCGCCGCCCAGCGCTGCCCCCTTGGGGCCCTGGAGCTGGAGGCTCTCCAGCCCCAGACCCTGGTCTACGACCTGATCTACACGCCCCGGCCCAGCCAGCTGCTGCGCCAGGCGGCCGCCCGCGGCTGCCCAAGCCTCGATGGGCTGGAAATGCTGGTGCACCAGGGGGCCGCCGCCCTGCGGCACTGGAGCGGTCTCTCGGAGATCCCCGTGGCTGCCATGCGCCAGGCCGCCCTGGCGGAATTGGGCCACGGCTGAAGCTGGGCGACGGCTCTGCTGGGGTTCCAGGTGCAGGGCCCACTCCCAGTCCCGAGCCAAGTCCCTAGCCCAGCGGTTCTAGCCTGGATGCAGCTTCCGTAACCCATGGCGTCGATTCCGATCTGGCAACGGCTGTTGGCCCTGCTGGCCTACCTGCTGCCCTGGAGTGATGGGGTGCCCTTCGGCCGCTACCTGGTCCCCCTGTTTCCGGCTCTCCAGTGGTTGACCCTGCCGGCCCTGCCCGTGCTGATGCTCCAGCAGATGGTGCCGTTTGGCGGTTTCCTGCTGTTCCTAGTGCTGTATTTGGCCGTGGTGCGCAACCAGAAGGTGCCCTACTACCTGCGTTTCCACGTGCTGCAGTCGATTCTGATCGACATCGTGCTGGTGGTGGTGTCGCTGGCCTTCAGCGTGCTGCTGCAGCCCCTTGGCGGCGGGTTTGCCGTGCGCACACTCAGCAACACCGTATTTTTGGCGGTGTTGCTGGTGGTGGTGTTCGCGGTCGTCGAGTGCCTGCGGGGCCGCCAGGCGGAGATCCCCAGCCTCTCCGAGGCGGTGCGGATGCAGCTCTATTAACCGGCCCCGGCTGACGGACCAGCCAAGCCGACAGGGCTGACCTGCGGGGGGCAGGCCCCCTGCCGCGATACATTGGACAATCCGCCGTTGGCAGCCCGCACCCAGGCCGCCAGCCCTCGTCCAAGTCGGATCGTCCCGGTCATGTCCCAGAAGCCCTACTACGAAACCATGTACATCCTTCGTCCGGACATCCCGGAGGAAGAGGTGGAAACCCATGTCAGCAAGTACCGCGACCTGGTGACCGAGGCCGGCGCCGAGGTGCTCGACACCCAGATGCGCGGCAAGCGCCGCCTTGCCTACACGATTTCTGGCCACAAGGAAGGCATCTACGTGCAGCTCACCCACAACGGTGATGGCCAGCAGGTGGCCACCCTCGAGCGCGCCATGCGCCTCAGCGAAGACGTGATCCGCTATCTCACTGTCAAACAGGAGGGTCCCCTGCCCGCTCCCCGCACGGGTCCCGTGCCTGCGGCCACCACTGAAGCGGCTGCCCTCGAAACCGTCGAAGCCTGAGGCTTTCGCCGGTTCTTATCAGCGTTATCTGCCCTTGGGCCGCTTGCTGCGGTTCAGGGGTTTTTGCTTTGCTTGCCTTGGGGCCCTTTGCAGAAACTGGGTTGCCATAACCTCTCGGTGCCCCCAGGTCAGGCACCAAACGGTTCCAGTCCTGGCGAAGATTGGGATCGTTCCCGTCCCCCGGCCCCCTGGTGCAGCCATCCCCCACGGACCAGCCAGCCCCAGAGCTTGCGGCGGCCCGCCAGGAGCTGGAGCAGGGCTTGGCCCAGCTGGCGGAGCTGGACCAGCTGATCGTCGATCTGCCTGGGATTTTTGAGCGCAAGTTCGCCCAGCGGCTCCAGCCCCTGCTTGAACGCCAGCGGCTGCTTAGCGACGACAACCACGCCCTGCGGGAGCGCCTGCAGTTGGCGCTCCCG
>CAMCMT010000060.1 GCA_945875915.1 Synechococcus sp. UW140
GATCGGGGCGACAGGATTCGAACCTGCGACCTAGTGCTCCCAAAGCACCCGCGCTACCAAGCTGCGCCACGCCCCGCCCCCCACAACATAAGGCTTCGGGTGCTCGGCTCAGGCTGCCCACAGGACCTGCACGTTGAAGGCACTCCCCCAGGTATTGATGACTGCCTTTAGGCCAAGCCTTCCATGCACATACGCTGACATTGACTCCTTTTAGGCACTAAAACCAAACCAGCGAATGCCGAAGCCTCTCCCCATCCAGAGCAGGATTGGAGGTGGGCTTTGGAGCCACATATTCTCATAGCCAAGATCTATGCACAATTCGTATTCCCTAGATCCAATTATTGCCTTTTGATGAACATGCTTTGAGCAAGTCTAAAGGACAATTTAATCTAAAAGGGCCCTTTCAGTGTCGATTCGCGAGAAAACTCGTAAACGGGAAGAACCTTGCGATCATGGGATCAAGATGGAAGCAGCATTATCAATTCCGCTAAAAGGGACACCACAGGGCTTCGCATAGCAGCTGCACCAATAGGGCACATTCCAAGGCGAAGCTAGAAGCAGTTATCAATTAGCTTGTGGCGTCTTCCATAAAACGAGAATGGTGGCGTCTTTGCAAACCCTATAAAATTAAAAAGCCCCGCATATGCGGTGCTCAATCAATGGCTCGGGGGAGACTTGAACTCCCGACCTTGGGGTTATGAATCCCACGCTCTAACCAGCTGAGCTACCGAGCCATGCTGATCAAGCATAAACGATCGCTTGCCTCAGGCCTTGGGCAGGTAGAGCTTCAGGCTCGTGCTGGCAGGAAGGGAAGGGGGTTAACGGCACCACGGCCTGGGGTACGGATCTCGAAATGCAGATGGGGGCCGGTGCTGTTACCGGTGCTGCCCATCAGCGAGATCACCGAACCTTGTTCCACCAGCTCACCAACGCGCACCAGGATCTTGCTGTTGTGACCGTAACGGGAGACACTACCGTCGTCATGCTGCAGTTCTACCAGGTAGCCGTAGCCACCATCGTTCCAGCCTGAGCGCATCACCCGGCCGGCCTTGGCCGCCACGATGGGAGTGCCGATAGTGTTGGCCACATCGATGCCCTTGTGCATCCGGCCCCAGCGCCAGCCATAGCCAGAGGAGAAAATTCCCTGGGTGGGCCAGATCCAGCCGGTTGCGTTGAAGGGAGATGGGTTGATCGCAGCGCCGTCTGAACCTTGAGGCTCGCCGAAGCTGGGCATCTCCGGCCAGCTCAAGCCACCGCTAGTGGCGGGGGCAATGCCGAGCACCCTGGCTGTGCGGCCGCTGGCGGACTGGGCCACCCGAATCTCGGAGCCCACCACCAGGCGAGCGGCTTCTAGGCCGGGATTGAGCCTGATCAGGTCAGTAAGGGACACCCCGGTGCGCTGGGCGATCTGGCGCAGGGTTTCACCGAATCGCACCACGGCGGACTGCTCTAGCGGCGGCGGAGTCTGGATTGGAGGCGTACGCCTCAGCGCGCTGGTATCTAGGGAGGCCAGGTTTTTGGCCTTTCGGCTGGAGGCCGTCGGCAAAACAAGCCAGTCACCGGTGAGGAACCGGTGGTCTTCATTCACCTCATTGAGGCGGGCTAGTTGGGTTTCGTTGACGGAGAGCTGAGTGGCCAGCTCTTCGAGCTGCACATCGGAGCGAATCTTGACCCAGAGGTGGTCGGAGCTGGAAGGGAGGGAGGCCAGCTGGATTGGCTGGACCGGGTTGGGAATGGAATTGAGGTCGAAGGAGGCCCTGTTGTCAGCCAGTCCGGGACCAACGATCGTGCCAGCCACCGCTATCAGGCTGGTGACTCCGAGGCTGGTTCCGATCCATAAGCAAGGCTTCATGCAAAAAAATTCATTGGACAAGACCCAGACGTGAAGCCGCCAGTACTGGGCCGCGCAGAGAGTAACGGGTCGAACCTTTCACCGCAAGTCACGATGGCCACAGTTTTAGTCGGACCCTGGAAAAATTCGGCCCATAGAAAACCCAATCCCAAGCCTAAGATTCCAGCTGCCGCAGGGCTTCAAAGAGAACCACCCCCACGGCAACGGAGAGGTTGAGGCTGCGCACGCCGCCGCCGCGCTCGATCGAGCCCGCCATCGGGATCGCCAGGCTTTGGCTGCAGCCCTGCAGCACCTCCTGGGGTAGCCCGTCGGTTTCGCGGCCGAAGAGCAGCCAGTCGTTGGCAGCAAACCGTTCCTGGGCGTAGGGACGAGCCCCTTGGCGGCTCAGGGCAAGCAGACGCCCCCCCCGCTCCAGCCGGTGCTGGCTGAAGGCGGCGAAATCGGCGTGGCGGTGGAGCTTGACCCAGGGCCAGTAATCCAGGCCAGCTCGGCGCAGCTGCCGGTCGTTGATTTCGAACCCCAAAGGCTCGATCAGGTGTAGCTCGCTGTTTGTGGCGGCGCAGGTGCGGGCCACGTTGCCGGTATTGGGGGGGATCTGGGGCTGGAACAGCACAACCTGGGGCATGGGATGGGATCGGGCGCTGGGATCAGGCGGGGGGCACGGGCTCGCCCAGGGCCATCAGGTTGAGCGCCCGCCCCTGCACTACCAACCAGGCCGCTGCAGCCTGCTGCATCAGCCGTTGCTGCAGGCTGCCAATTCGATCGCGGAACAGGCCGCCAATGGCCGTCGGCGGCACCACCCCCCAACCAACCTCCTCACACACCAACACCACCGGGGAGCCCTGCTGGTGGAGGGCCCGTAGCAACCGGTCCTGGCGCTGGAACCAGGCGGATTCATCCAGGCCCAGATGGTGGGCAAGCCAGGTGCCAAGGGAATCAATGAGAAGGAGTTTCGAGGGATTCAGAGCCCTTGGCGCACCAGGCTCCCCGGAGATGGACAGCCCCATCGCTTGTTCAAATCCATCCGAATCCGACGAGGCAAGGTCGTCTAACTCCAGTCCTAGGTGCTCTAGCGCTGCTTCGAGTTCACCCCCAACCTCCAGGGTTGTCCAGTGGGGTGGACGCCGTTGACGATGGAGCAGTAATCGCTGCTGCCAGGACCGATCACCAGGACGATCGGCACCGGTAGCCAAATAGGTCACAGCTAAGCCACTGCGATCGGCAAGATGCTCGGCCCAGCGACTTTTACCACTGCGGCTGGGCCCGCTGACGAGAATCAGCACTCCTCGGTTGGCCCCGTGTTCGGATTGGCTTTTGATGCCATCCCGCTCGCCCCAATCAACCACCCCCATTCATGCTGTGCAGGGTTGCCACCGACGAAGGCGACACCCGGTTGAGATAGCGGAAGATCCAATATTTCAAGATTGTGGCCAGCACCACTGGGAAGGTGGCGATGAACAACATGATGAAGCTTTCATGGTGGGCGATACCGAAATGAGCTTCGACCCCCTCCAGCAGCACGGTCCAACCCTCGGGACTATGGAAACCTACGAAAATATCGGTAAATAGAATAATTGTAAAAGCCTTGGCACTATCGCTGAGTCCATATAGAACCTCATCGAGAAAGCCCTTTAAGACTTGAATATCACGTTGTCCCAAAAAGCAAACAAGCACAAATCCTAAGAAGCCAAGGGCATCTGCAATGATGTTCTTGATGGCGTCGTTGCTTTCGCGATCAGCGTTTTTTCTGAGCTCTTCAGCCTTTTCAGACAAGGCTGCCTGCATTTGATCGCGGCTGGGTGGGGTTGCTCCGGCCAGCAGGGCTTCAAACTCAACTTCGGATTGATAAAGGCGTAATTTTTTGATCGCTTCCTGCTGCAGATGAGGTTGGGGATAATTAAGAATCGGCATATCCTTTGAATATAAATCCACAAGCGGAGAAATTACCAGATTGCGGCTCATCTGCTGGATCAGCAGGGGCACCAGGATCAAGAGCAGTAGGATCCGCAGGGAAACCAAGGTGGAGTCACGGCGGCGACGGAAGCCAGCCACGATTGTGGCCTCGGCTTCCGGATCAAGTTGGCGCCTTACGCCATCAAACACATTCAAGAGGCTGCTGGGCAGCACATTCGGCGATCGGCTCATACTGGGTAGGGGGCTGCGCCGGCCGTAGCGCGCCACGACGCTTTCAATCAGTTGCAACTGGCGATGTTCCTGGCCATCGAGTTGGCCGCGTTTTTGTTCCAGTTCTTCTAAGGAGGAGCGGCAGAGTTTCAGGGCGGACTTGAAACTGCGCAACATCTGGGCCTGGATCTGGCGCGGAATGCCCAGCTCCAGCTCGGGCCGCACCGGCCGATCGTTGTAGTACTCCAGTTCGAAACCCTGGATCAGCAAGGCCGCTTCATAGGCCCGCTCAAGATCGCTGGTCAGGTCCGAAGCTTGGGCCCGTTCAAAGGCCGTCATCCAGTCAGTCAGCGCCATAGTCGCGTCAACGGGAGAAGACCCACCAGGTGATCATCGGCACCAGTGTGCCCAGGGTGAGTAAAACCACCACCCATGTCAGGGCATTGCTGGATTGGGTTTCATCCCGGCTGGGCACGTTCGACTCCAGCGCTAGTCGTTCAACCAGTTGGGGCGGGCCCGGATCTTGGCCATCCCTGAGCACGGAAGCAAGCCGATCGATGCCATCGATGGAGGCTTGGCGATAGCGGGCCCCTTCGCGCAGGGGCAAGCCCATGGTGCTCGTGCCCGTGCTGGACAGCAGGCTGGCGGGTAACTGGTCCAGCAGATCGTTCGAGACGACCACCGCTGCGGTGTTGTTCTGGGCCTCGATCAGCATGACCAGCTGGCCGTCCTCGATAGCGCTGCCATCGCCTTGCCAGCGCTCTAGGAGCTGGTGGCCCAGGTCGGCGAGATCCAGGCCGTAGTCCAGGCGCCGCAGGGTCACGAGCTTGGCCTGGATGTGGTCCTCCTCGAGGGCGGCTAGCCGATGGTCGAGGTCGGTGATCGCGGCGCGGCTGAGCAGGTCGGCCGTGTCGATTACCCGGGTGATCGGAGGGATCGCGGGGAAATCCAGGGGACCCATGGCCAGGGCCCCCTGGGCGGGCAAGAGGCAGGCCAGGGTGAGCAGTAGGGCCCAGAACAGCCTGGGAAGGGAACGCAGGGAGGCCAAGGCGAAGGGCAGTTGCATGGCCCCCAGTTTGACCTCAGCAGGCCCGACTGTGACAACCTTGGCCCAATCCCTGCACTGGAGTAATGGGACGGCCGGCGCTGGCCTGCCTGGGCGTTGGTCTTCTCGCCCTGCTGCTCAGCCTGATTAACCAGTTTAGCGCCGTGGAACTGACCCCACCCCTGGTGCGGGCTTCCGTGCTGGCCAGCCTGCTGGCGGTGGGGTTCCTGTTGATTGCCACCCTTTGGACCCGGGCCGTGCCCAGGGCGCCTGAGCGCGTGGACCTGGAGGGTCCCCAGGGATTTGAGCTCGATGACTCCCTGCCCGAGGCCCTCAAGCTGGAACTGGCCTGGGGCAGCCAGCTGTTGTTGACCGCAACGCCAGGGGCGACTGTGCTTGTGCTCTGGCAGCAGCGCACCCTGTTACGTCGGGGCCTACTCGGAAGCGGCAGCGTCCAGATCGGTCCGATTGGCCAACGGGCCCTGGCCACCGGCAAGGCCATTTCCCTGGTGAATCTGGCCCTCTATCCAGGCCGGGATGAATTTGCCGCCTTACCCGCAGGTCTCCCTGCCTTGGTGGTTCAACCGATCGGCAACGAAGGTCTGCTGCTCCTGGGCGGCTGGTCGCCCCGCTGCTTCAGCCGCAGTGATGAACTCTGGCTGGAGGGCTGGGCCCGCAAGCTCAGAACATCGCTGGAGGCTCTCCCTGATGAGGACGGCCCGCTTGGGACGCACCCGGATGTTTCGACCCAGGGGGTGGCAGGGTCAACTGGGATTGCACCCTCGTCCCCGGAGAACTAAATACGGCCAAGCCATTGCTGCCAATCTGGCCCTGGAGCTGCTCGGCCCGGGTGATCTGCTGATTGGCGTGGCGTCGAACTACCACCTTTCCCTTCGCCCTGATCTGGCCATTGGGCCAATGCCAGAGGCACTGGTCGGCTTGTAATTGCTCCCCGGGCTGGGCCAATTGACAGGCCTGGGGAATGGCCACCGTTTCGTTGGCTAGGTCGATGGAGAGGCGATCGCCCCGCACCTGCAGGCGATCAATGCGGGCTTTGAAGGGCTGGTCGCTGCTGAGGCGACGGGCGGCCAGGTCCCAGACCGTGCCCTGGGCCTCAAGCACGGCCTTACGGCTGGCATCAATAACCTGAACCGGGGCCTCCAGGGCCAGCCTCTGCTGCCGCAAGTTGCCGCCTAGGGCCCGGGCCCGCAGGGTCTGGCCTGATCCCTGGCTCTGGTGGTGGGTTCCCTGCACCGGCCCAGTGGCCACCAGCCTGCCGGTTCTGGGGTGCCAGGTGGCCGATGTCACCTTTAAGACCAGATCAGCGGGCCCCAGGCCATCGAAATTGGATCGCCCCTTGGGAGCAGAGGTCCATTGACGTAACTCGGGGTTGCCCCTGAGTTCGAGCCGGTCCTGCAGAACATAAAAACGGGCGCTCTCGGCACTGAGCCGGGAGCGGTGATCCCTAGCCCAAGGACGTCGGTCAATTTCCATCAGATCCTGGCGGGGAATCCAGCGCAACTGGTCGGCATGGATCTCCACGGGATCGGGTCCCAGCAGGGTGACGACCACGGCCCCTTCCAGCTGGATCACCTCGCCGTTGTTGAACACCGTGCCGCCGTTGGCGCGAATGTCGTATTGGGGCTGGCCATTGCGATAAATCAGGCCCCTCGGTTGGCGGGCATTGGCCAACCGTTTGGCAATGTCGTAGCGGGCCTCCGGGCTTGAGAGCGACCAGGCGGGACGGCCCTGGGGATCCTGTTGGCGCAGATCGAGGGAGCGGAACAGAAAGGGTTCCGAGGTTTCCTGCTTCGGCGTGATGCTTTCGCATCCAGCCAATAAGCCCAGGCACCCAGGCAAGAGCAGGACACGCGCCAGACCCTGGAGACGCCGCCGGGTCACAGGGGTCCATCCAGCTCAAGCCGCGCCATGACCGGGGCCGGTTCGGGCAAGGGGGAGCCCACGGCCAGCCGGCCCCACTGCAGTTGTTGCAGCCAGGGGATGCTGTTGGTTTGGTTAGGGCCGGAGTTCAGGGGGGCCTGGGCCAATTGCTCCAGCATCCGCGCCGAGAGGTCGGGCACCAGGGGCCCCAGCAACAGGGCCACCAGCCGGGCCGCCTCCAGCACGGCATAGAGGTCAGAGGCCACCTGGTCTTGGTTGCCCTCCTTCTTCATCACACTCCAGGGGGCCTGGGTGTTGAGAAAACCGTTGGCGGCAATGGCCAATTGCAGGCTGGCTTCGGCTGCGCCACGGAAATCCAGCGTTTCCAGGTTGGGGATCACCAGGGCAATAGCAGCGTTGGCCGCCTGAGCCAGGGGGTGGTCAGCGTTTTGGGCGGCGCCGGCCGGCGGCACGGTGCCCTCGAACCAGCGGCGGGCCATGGCGCTGGTGCGGTTGAGCATGTTGCCAATCGTGTTAGCCAGGTCGTTATTGACGAGATCGACAAAGCGTTGCTGCTGGAAATCGCCGTCATCGCCAAAGGGGATGTCGCGCAGCAAATACCAGCGCACCGCATCGGCGCCGCAACGCTCCAGCAGGGCCTCTGGATCGAGCACGTTACCGATTGATTTGCCCATCTTTTGGCCTTCGCGGGTGAGGAAGCCATGGCCAAACACCTGCTTGGGCAACTCCAACCCTGCCGAGAGCAACATCGCCGGCCAGTAGACGGCATGGAAGCGCAGGATGTCCTTGCCGATTACATGGACCTGGGCCGGCCAGCCCCGTTGGCTTAGCTCCCCGAGACCGGCTTCGCTGGTTTCCCCATCCCCTTGACTCTCAAGTAGGGCCGTTAGGTAGCCGAGCAGGGCATCGAACCACACATAAAAGGTGTGACCGTCATGGCCCGGCACCGGGATGCCCCAGGGGAGGTTGACCCGGGAAATTGAAAAATCGCGCAGGCCCTGGGCCACGAAGTTCTGGACCTCGCGCCGGCGGCTGGCTGGCTGGATGAACTCCGGTTGGGCGATCAGGGCCTCGATCTGCTCCTGATAGCGGGAAAGTCTGAAAAAAAGATTGACCTCATCGCGCCATTCCAGGGACCGCTGATGCACCGGGCACTGGGGATCGAGGGCGCCGGCCGGATCATCCTTGAATTCCTCACAAGCGACGCAGTACCAGCCCTGCTGGCGCCCCTCCACCACATCACCATTGGCCTCAACCCGGCCAAAAAACTCGTGAACAATGCGGCGGTGGCGGGGATCGCTGGTTCGGATAAAACGGTCATTGCTGATCTGCCACTGCTGCCAAAGCTGGTGGTATTCGGCGCTAATTCGATCGCAATGGGCCTGGGGGCTTAGTCCGGCAGCTTCGGCCGTGCGTTGAATTTTCTGACCATGTTCATCGCAGCCGGTGATCAACACGACCTCCTCACCCTTGAGACGCTGGAACCGGGCCAGGGCATCGCAAGCCAGGGTGGTGTAAGCACTACCGAGGTGCGGTTTGTCGTTGACGTAGTAGAGCGGTGTTGTGAGGGTGTAGGTCATCGGCTGGAAACTGGATCGGCGGTGCGGACGGGCCCGCTGCGCCGCCCAGGCGGCCCCCGCCGAGGCCGGATCCTAACCAGCGTCTGACCAGGCCCTTCCGGCCTGGAGTGTGCCCGCCTTGGCGGAGCCGCGCGGCTGCCTCCTGCTAAATCCAAGGCCGGTCCAGTCCCGTTTCGCCCGCTGCTGCCCATGGTGCTGATCCAGGAACACGCCGCCGTTGTGGTTTGGGGCGGGGGCACGGGCGGGGCGGCGGCTGCCCTGCAATCGGCCCGCTCCGGTGCCCCCACCCTGTTGCTCACCCCCGGGCCCTGGCTGGGGGGCATGGTTAGTGCCGCCGGGGTCTGCGCCCCCGATGGCAACGAACTGAGCTGCTGGCAAACCGGCCTCTGGGGTGCCTTCCTGCGGGAGCTGCAGCGACAGGAACCGGAGGGCCTCGACCACAACTGGGTCAGTTGCTTTGGGTATCGGCCCGCTACAGCGGAGGCGATCCTGCGGCGTTGGGTGGGGGCGGAGCCCTTGCTGCGCTGGTGGCCGGAGGTGCGCCTACTGGGGGCTAAACGGCTCGGCAGTCGGGTTGGGGCCCTAGAGATCGAACGGGAGGGAGAAGCCATCCAGCTCGCCCTTGACCTGCTGATCGATGGCAGTGATCTCGGTGACCTATTCCCACTGGTGGAGGCCCCTTACCGGCTCGGCTGGGAGCCCCAGGAGACCTGGGGGGAACCCAGCGCCCCCAGCCTCCAGGCCCAGGTGGGGCAGTCCTTTTTCCACCAACAGGTGGTGCAGTCGCCCACCTGGGTGGTGATGGGCCAACTGGGCAAGGGGACCTGCCCCCAAGGGGCGACCCTGCCCGCGCCCTTCACCGCCGCCAGCGAGACCTTCGGCCTGGAGCGCACCCTCACCTACGGCCGCCTGCCCGGTGGCTTGGTCATGCTGAATTGGCCCCTAGAGGGCAATGATTGGCACCAGGGTCCGGCGGCCGCCTTCCAGCCAAGCTCCCCCGACTACGGCGAGCTTATGGCGGCAATGCGTGCCCATAGCGAGGCCTTTCTGGAGGGGTTAATCAGTGCCACAGACGGCTGGTTGCAACCCGGCCAGGTCTTTCCGATGGCCCAAGACCCCCTGGCTAGCGGCCGCCTCCAGGGTCCCGGATCCCTTGCCCTGATGCCCTACTGGCGCGAGGGCCGCCGTTTGGTGGGACTAGATGTGGTGATCGAACAGCAGCTGCTTCCCTGCGCTCCAGGGGAGGCGATCGCGCCCCTGCCCCTCGATGGCCAGGGCGCCATCCGTTCCATCGCCGTGGGTAACTATCCCAACGATCACCACTATCCGGGGGCGGACTGGCCCTTAGCTGCCAAGAGTTGCCGCTGGGGAGGCCGTTGGACTGGAACGCCCTTCTGTATCCCCTATGGGGCCCTAGTCAGCTCCGGCATCGACAACCTGCTGGCAGCCGATAAATGCTTCAGCAGCAGCCACATGGCCAATGGCGCCACCCGGCTCCAACCCCTCATCCTCAACATCGGCCAGGCGGCCGGCCTGGCAGCGGCCCTCTGCTGGAAAAGCAAGATCCCTCCGGCCGCATTGCCCGTACGTCAACTGCAGGAGGCCCTGCTCAGCGACCCCCTGGCACCTGCGGGCCCCGTACCCCTATGGGACACCCCTTGGCACCACCCCCGCTGGGCTGAGCGCCAACGCCGGGTGCTGGATGATCCCTCCCTGGTAACCAGCAACGGTCGCTTTGGGGGGGGCACGGCGCCTCGGCCCCAAAGTGGAAGTTCGGAACCGCTGGAATCTCTCTGGCAGGGCTGGATTAGCCCCGATGGTTCCGGGGGATACAGCTTCAGCCATGGCGCTGGCCGCTGGCCCCTGATCACCCTGGAGCCTGCCTTACACCACTGGTTAGCTGGCTTAGAGAAGCCCCAGGAGGTCGAGCTGATTGGGTGTCTCAACCCCTGGGGGCCCTGGCTGCGGGTGTCTCGCCTGACCCGCTGAGGCTGGGCCAGTTCAACCAGGCCTGGCTGTCTTTAGCCGGGGCCCTGGCCACGGGGGCCTGTCCCCCTCTGGCCCACAAGCCGCAGTAGATCCGCAAACGAATCCACCTCCTTCACCCTTACCACCAGAGCTTGACCCGGTTCACAGGGCTCGCGCACGACCACCGGCAGGTCCATGGCCAGGGCGTCAAGCCGCACCAGGGCCAAGCCGTCCTGGGGCTTCAGCCACCGTAAGAAGAGCCCCTCCAAACTCTCCTGCTGGTGGGCTTCAAACCACACCTGCTGCCAGTGGCGTTGGTCATCGCGACTGATCTGGATCCCCTGGCGCAGGGCGTGATCCAGTTGCTCTAAGAGTTCACTGAGCGCTTCGGCGGCCATCACGGGCTCGCCAACGGCCTGGGCTGCTAGTTGGCGTTGGGCAATGAGGTCGCCGTAGCGGCGGATCGGGGATGTGATCTGCACGTAGGCCGCCAGGCCCAGGCTGAAGTGGGAGGCCGGCTGGGCCGTGGTCAAACCGCGCGAGAGACCCTTACGCAGGGCCGCATGGCGCACGGGTCCGGGTGGCAAGGCGAGCAGGTCCTGTTCTGGCGGCAAAACGCAATCGGGCTGGCTGCGGTAGGGCAGGGCCAGGCCGGATTCGGCGCCCAGCGCACCCACCACGGCCCCGGCCAGGATCATGGCCTCGGCCACCAGGAGTCTGGACAGTGAAGGCTCCACCACCTCTAGTTCCGGCTGGCCGTTCTGCTGGCGGATGCGGCCCTCGCTTTGATCCATCTG
>CAMCMT010000061.1 GCA_945875915.1 Synechococcus sp. UW140
TGGCTGCACTTCTTCATGCTGTTTGTGCCGGTGATGGGTCTTTGGACCAGCAGCATCGGCATCATCGGCCTGGCCCTCAACCTGCGTGCCTACGACTTCGTGTCGCAGGAAATCCGCGCCGCTGAGGACCCCGAGTTCGAAACCTTCTACACGAAGAACATTCTTCTCAATGAAGGTCTGCGTGCCTGGATGGCACCGGCCGACCAGCCGCACGAAAACTTCGTCTTCCCTGAAGAGGTTCTGCCCCGCGGTAACGCTCTCTAACAAGAGATTTCATTCGAGAACTAATTTCGATTCCGCAAAGCGCCACTTGACACAAGTGGCGCTTTTTTGTATCTTTTCTCAATTCGCCTTCCTCTGACTTGATAGCCGATCAGTGCCGAATGGCGTGGCCCTTTGGGAGGTTCAGGTTTGTTGTATTGATTGGTGTCGCGATTTTCGTGCTTTGGAAGGTTTCGCTCTCGCTCGGATACTTTTGGTTTTTCCCAAACTCAGAAACCCTGCTGGGCGACCTCAGGGATCGCTACAGGGAGTTTCACTTTTTAGCAAGGGCCTCGATCCCAAGCTTCAAGATCCCCTCTTGGGCTACCCAGCGTGGTCCTATTTAATGGCAGGAATTTGGGCTTGGCCGGAACGCTTTGATCAGGCAAAGCTTCTGTTTTTGGCGATCCAATCTGTTGCCTTGGTGGTTGTCGGATACGACCTCATGGGGCGGTTGCGCTTGGGTTTGCCGGCGATGATTTTGGTGGCAGTGGCTTCGGCGCCTATTTACGTCTTGCTGGATTTGCTCGGCCTCGGTAATTATGGAATTATCGAGGCAGCATTTTTCTGTTTTTCCATGGTTGGCCGCTTGCCTGCCGTGCGTGGCTTGGCCCTGGTTGGTTCGATTTTGAAGCCGCAAACAGGATTTGCTGTCTGGATTGCGGCCATTGGGCGCAAGGACTGGCGGGTTGTGGGTGTTTCTGGTGGCCTGGTTTTGCTGTTGTTAGCGATCGCGTCGAAGGTGCTGGGGCAGTCGTCTGTCGGCTCATTTTTTATGACGATGCAAGGGGGATTTGGGGGACGCCTTGATCATTTCTATTCGACGGGTAATTACGGCTTTTTGTCCAATGTTGTTCAGGCCGGATGGATCGCCCCTGCCAGTGCCGTTGCGATCTGCTATCTGCTCTTGGCGCTTTGCCTGGGAATTGTTTTTAAGGTGGTGTTAGATCCCTTGGCTCGCTACGTTTTTGCAGCAGCCCTATTCCCCCTTGTTGACTTACCATCGCACCCATGATCTGATTTTGATATGGCCAGTGTTGATTATTCTTGTCGTCAGTTCGTTTCGGTTGGATGGATGGAAAGGGTGGTTCTGGATTGCTCCCATGGCCTGGGCCCTCACGTTCCATGAGAACCAGCCGGTTCCGGCGCTGCTCTTTTTGGCCATGGTGCTGATTTGGTGGCATTGGCTGTTTCGGGGATCCGCTGCCATGGCCTTGGCCAATCCTTGATTGGAGAAAAATCGGCCGGGAGGCAAAATCAGCTAGTATTGGGGAGTTCTGTCAGCAGTGGTGTGGGGGATTGGCCCGGCTTGCCGGTGTCGTCCTTCGAATGCATCGCCGGCTGATTCCAATCCCCGAGGAGGAGGTGTCCATGGTTTCCAGTTGTATGACCCAGGGTCTGCTGATCGTGGAGAACGCCGGCTGATTTCGGCGCCTGATTCCTGATCATTCGGTTCCGCGACAGAGCGGACCCGGCGAGAGCCCCCGATGGATCAAGCCTTGTGCTTGGACCATCGGGGGCATCGTTTATGGAACGGTTTTCGCTCAGCGCGCTTTATAGGAATTGATCGCCAATTTGATAGACAATCGCTCGCAGGTTTCCTAAAGAGATCTCGCTTCTGGGCTTGCTGCCCCCGGCCGGTGGCCCATCAGCATCAGGCTGCCCACCATGCTTGGCAGCACCACGGTGACCAGCCGCAGGATCAAGGTGGTGGCCAGGGCCACGGGGCGGCTGGCGCCGAAGGCCACGGCCAGGCCGATGCTGGTGAGTTCACTGGTGCCCAGGCCCGCCGGCAACACCGACAACACACCGCCCAGGGCCGTGGCGGTGCGCACCACCGCCGCCGCCTCCAGACCAATCGGGCTGCCCATGGCGTTAAAGAGGCCGTGCAGCAGGGTTGCCTCCAGCAGCCAGGCCAGGGTCGCCAAGCTTGTGCCCAGCAGTAGGGGCCCGGGCCGCAGCAAGGAGCGCAGCCTGGCCATGCCGTAGAGCCCTTCGCGCAACAGGCGGATCGGCCCCTTCAGCAGCCGATGGGCCGGCAGCCGTTCCAGGCCCCGCTCCAGCTTGGCCAGGGCAAGCGGGTGGGTGAACAGCCAGGCGCCACCGCCAGCCCCTAGGAGCCCCACCCCCACGGCCGGCAACACGCGGCCGCCGAGGCCCCAGCTCAGCACCAGCAGGGCTGACGCCAGGTCCGTGAGCCGCTCCGCCAGGGTGATGCCCACGCCCACGGCCAGGGGCGTGCCGTGGCGCCGCTGCAACCAGAGGCCGCGCAGGGCCTCGCCGCTGCGGGCTGGGGCGGCGATCAGGGACAGGCCGGCGCCATAGATGGCGGCACTGGGCTGCCAGGCCAGGGGGTGCCCCAGCTGGGCCAGGTAGGCCTGCCAGCGACCAAAGAGCAAGCCATGGCCCAGGGCCACCGTGGCCGGCGCCAGCAGCCACCACCACCAGGCCAGGCGCCCCAGGCTTGCCGTGAGGCTCTGAAAGCCAAACCAAACTCCTAGGCCCAGGTAAAGCAGGAGCCCGGCTAGCAGCCCCAGCAGCCAACGCTTGGACATGGCCGGCCTAGGGAATAAACCTCAATTTGCGGGCGGCGTAGAGACACATGCCCGCCAGAATCAGACCTTCGCGGAAGTGGGCGATGTTGGAGCTGCCGTAGCTGCGTTCCTGATAGCGCACCGGCACTTCAACAATTTTGAGGTTGAGTTTGCTGGCGCCAAACAGCAGGTCGAAATCGCCGAAGGGATCGAAATCGCCGAAGTAGGCGCGCCCCGCCTTGAGCCGTTCGTAGTCAGCTTTCCAGATCACCTTGGTGCCGCAGAGGGTGTCCTTGAGGCGCTGGCGCAGCAGCCACGAGAAAACGGCGGCAAAAAAGCGGTTGGCGGCGGTGTTGAGCGGCGGCATGGCGGCCCAGCTGCGCGGATACACCAGCCGGCAGCCATTCACAAATTCACCGCGGCCCTCGGCCATGGCCTGGGCGAAGCGGGGCAGATCCTCCGGGCGCACGGTGAGATCGGCATCGAGGATCATCAGCACCTCGCCCTCGGCCTGCTCGAAGCCCAGCCACACGGCATCGGCCTTGCCCTTGCCGCTCTGGCGAAACTTTTTCAGCCGCAGGGGCCCCTGGTATTCAGCGCAGACCCGTTCGATTTCGGCCCAGGTGTGGTCGGAAGAATGGCCCTCCACGAACAGCACTTCGGTGAAGCGCCCCAGCTGGGGCAGCCGTTCGATCGCCGGGGCGATGTTGCCGGCCTCATTGCGGGCCGGGATCACCACGCTGACGCTGGGATCCTGGCGCCGTTGCCGGGCCGGCCGGGCCACGAGCCAGTGGGTGAGACCTAGCTGCTCGAGCCCAGGCAACTGGCTCAGCCAGCGGTTGGCCAGGGGCGTAAGCAGGGGAATCTGGCGGGGCAGCAGGCAGCGGTGGCCCTGCTTGAGCACCTCCCAACTGGCCAGGTCCAGCAGGTTGGCCACATCCCGGGGCGTCAGCCAGCTTTCCGGCGGCTGGGGTTGGCGCTGGCCCAGCCGTTCGGCCGCCTTGAGCAGGGGCTGCCACAGCCAGTTGTGGAAACTCACCACCAGCCGGGTGCGGGGGTGGCAAAAAGCCTCCAGCCGCTCCAGCACCCCCTGCACGTCATGGAGAGTGTTGAGGGTGTTGGGCAGCAGGATCACATCGAAGGGCTCCGCTTCGCCGATCGACTCGGGCGTGATCATCTCGGCATCGGCGCTGATCACGCGTAGCTCGGGGTGGCGCGCCCGGGCCGCCTCGGCCAGTTGGGGGTCCAGCTCAATGCCCACCCCATGGCCGGGCTTGAGTCCCGCCACCAGGTCGCCCAGGCCGCAGCCGATCTCCAGCACCCGCAGCCCCGGCGCCACCAGCAGCTGGTGCAGTCGCTCCAGGTCGTCGTAGTAGGCCCGGTTGCGCTGGTGGAAGCGGAGGGCGGCGCTGGCGGTGGTCATGACTTCAAAAGGGAGAGGGCGTGGCCCCAATCCAGCCCCATGGCGCTGGCCACGATGCGGAGGGTGCGCAGGGTTTCGTTGTTGGGGTCGAGCTGGGCGGCGCGCTCCAGCAGGGGTTTGGCGGCGCCGGGTTTGAAGCGGTAGAGGTCCACCACGCCTAGCCCCAGGAGGGCATGGGGGTTGGTGGGATCGAGGGGCAGGATCCGCGCCAGGGTGGCGGCGGCGCTGCCTGCTTGGCGTTGTAGGGCCTGGGCGAGGGCCAAGGCGTAGAGGTCATCGAGGTTGCGGGGATCCTGCCGCAGCCGCGCCCGCAGGATGGCGGCACCGTCGCGCAGGTATACCTGGCCTGGATCGGTCTGGTTGAGCTGGCCGACGCGGGCAAACAGGCGATCGAGCTGGCCGGCCCGCAGCTGTTGGCCGAGTTGGCGCAGCACGGTGATGCGGTTGGCGGCCAGGGGCGGCGCCTCGATTGGCTTGCCCGTGCCGGCCTCCACTTGGATGGGTGGGGCAGAAACCTTCAGCGGCAGGACCTGGCCTTTTGGTGTGAGCAGCTGGGCGTGCAGCTGGTAGGTGCCTGGGGCCAATGGGGCCGGGAGCTGCAGGGCCAGCTGCTCCTGAATGCGCAGTCCGCCTGGGCTGGAGCGGGCCTTGGGCTGGGGGGCCCGCACCATCCCCTGGCCGATGGCGTGGTCGGCTCGCCAGCCGGTGGCACCTGGGCTGGCGGCATCGGTGCCGAGTGTGCCGGGGGCCGATGCCGCCCGAGGGCGCCACTCCAGCAGCAGCAGGCCTGTTGCCAGTTGCTGGCTGGGACCTTGAAGCTCCAGGGTGAGACCCAGCGGCTCCAGGCGCTCCGGCGCGGGCGCCTGCAGGCTGGCCACCAGGCTCGGGATCTGGCCGGCGGTCCAGTCGATCGGTGCCACCGCCAGGCTCAGCTGGCGCCGCCGGTAGAGATCGGCGCGGCTGCCATCGGGCAGGGGCCACTGGCCGGCCGGCTCGAAGGCAGGGGATTGGGCCACAAGCTCGCTGAGCTTGGCCTGGCGTTCGTCGCTCATCACGCCCTGGTGGCCGCCCTTGAGCAGGAACCAGTCGAAGCCGGCCAGGTCGTCCTGGAGTTGGTCCACGGGGGCCAGGGTTTGGCGGGCCGCCAGCTTGAACTGCTGGCGGCGGCCTTCGGCATCGAGGTTGAAGGCGTTAAGGAACTCGTGATCCGGCAGCACCGCCAGGGTGGAGAGCTGGAGGGGGCTCTGGGCGCGGATCGTGGCCACGATTGCTTCTACCGGCCAACCCCGTTCGCCCCGGGGGGGATGGGGGGCAAAGCCCGTGAGGTTGGGCCCCAGGCCGAAGTGGTTGGAGAGCAGGCCGCAGAGGGCCACCACCACCAGGGCCCCCTGCCAGGGCCGGATCCAGGGGCGGGCCTGGGCGGCGGTTTGGGCCGTGGCCACCCCCAGGGCCAGGCCGAGCTGGGGCAGGAGAGGCAGCACGAAGCGGAAGTCCTTGCTGGTCATCAACACGCACACCAGCAGGCCGCCGAGGGGGAAGCTCAGCCACCAGAGCCAGGCCTGCCTTTGGGCGCCGCGGGGCCAGGGGCCCGGCCGCCAGCCCCGGCGCCAGGCCAGGACCAGGGCCACCACGGCTCCGGCCACCACCAGGGCCACCAGGGTTTGGCCCAGCATCGTGGGTAGCAGCTGGGGGTAAAAGAGCCAGCCGGCCAGGCTGGTGGCGCCCATGCCGTCCTGGTAGGCCACGCCCCATTGGCGCGCCTTGTTGATCGTGGAGAGGATCGTCAGCCAGTTCTGGCTGAACCAGGGACCGGCGATCGCTGCAGCGATGGCCAGGGCCAGGGTGCAGCGGCCCAGGGGACCCCAACGCCGGGGGCCGCGCCGCCCGGACGCAAGCCGGGGCGGTGCCACCAGGGCCGCCAGGGCCGACCAGCCCAGGGCCACCAGCGGCAGCCAGAGCAGCAGCACCCCGGTCGGACGGGTCAATACAACCGCCCCCAGTCCGAGCCCGCAGGCTCCAGCCCACAGCCAGCGCCGCCGGGGGCGGGTCAGCACGGTCACCCCCAGCAGCCACCAGCAGGCCGTGAGCACGGCCGTGAGGCTGAAATCGATCAGATAGTCGCTGCGCTGGTTCAGTAGGGCCGGGGCGCAGGCCGCAAACAGGGCTGCCCACAGCCCGGCGGCGCGGGAGTGGGCCAGCCGGCCCAGGCCATAGCTACTTGCCAGCAGCAGGCCGTTGAACAGGCTGTTGGAGAGGATCGCCGCCCCAAAACCGGGGCCAAGCAGCGAGAACACGGGCGCGCTCACCAGGTAGGTGAGCGGCCCCCGGTAGCTGGGGGATTGGTTCCATAGCTCAAACCACCAGGCGCCGCTCCAGGGGGCCGGCTGCTGTAGCACCTGCCAAAAACCGAGGGCGCGGCTGAGGTGGTCGCCCTGGTCCCAAGCGGGGGGGAGGTGGTGCTGGCCCACCCAGAGGCCATCGGCCAGCAGGCAACCCAGCCAGAGGGCAAGCAGCAGCAGCGCATCCGTGCAATCCCGCCCGCGGGCCTGGCGAGCGGACTCCTGGCTCAGGAACCTGCCGCGGGGTTGCCTCAAGGCCGCTTCCTCACCAATACCCAATCTCCGAGAGTTTCACCACTGGCCACCACATCAACATTTTGAGCTTGATTGCGGGCCGCCTCTCCCCCTTGCATCCAGGCCAATCCGCCCGCCGGCAGGGCCTCCAGGCTGGGGAGCCGCGGCCCCAGCTGGGGACTGGCCAGCGCCAACAAAATAAGTTGGGCATGGGCCTCACCGCTGAGGGGCTCGGGCGCCAGCACCGCCACCGGCCCCTGGCCCAAGGCCTGCCCAATCGCTGGCTCGACCAGGGCCAGCCGCAGGGCGCCACTACGGTCGCAAAAGAGGCCCGCCTGCACTAGCAGCACCAGCGCCAGCCAGGGCCCCAGCACCGCTGCCGCCAGCAGGGCCCGGGGCTGGCGTCCGAAGGGAAGCAGCAGCCAGGAGCCCCCCAGGGCCAGGGCCGCCAGGCAATAGGGCAGCAAGCCCCCCGGCAGCTGGGCCGGATCGAGCTGCAGGGCCACCGCCAGGGGCGCCCCCGGCCAGATCAAGCCCATCCCCGCGAACGCCAGCAGGCCGCCAAAGCCCGCCAGCCCCCAGGCCAGCCCCCGCGGCCGGGCTCGCCCCGCCTGGCTCCAGCGCTGCAGCACCTGGGCCGCCACGATCGCCAGCATGGGCGTCAGCTGCAGGCCGTAGTAGGGGGTTTTGGTGCGGAAGGCGCTTAAGAGCAGCAGCATCAGCAGCGGATAGAGCAGCAACACCAGCCGCTGCTGGCGCCCTTGGGTTCCCCCCAGCTCCCGCCCCCTTCCGAGCTGCCACCAGCCCAGCAGCGCCAGCAGCACCCAGGGGGCCGTGTTGGCGGGGATGTTCCAGAGGTAATAGAGGGGCCCGCCGCTATACACATCGCTGTGGGAGAGGTAGAGCACCTTGCTCACCAGCCCCCCCACCACCTCGGGCCCAAACTCCCGCAGGCTCAGGGCCAGCCAGGCCAGCACCGGCAGCCAGCCCAGCACCAGCCCCAGCCAGAGGGCCGGCCGGCCCAGCAGCTGGCGCCGTTGCAGCCATAAAAAGGGCGCGATCGCCACCAGCGGCACGGCCACCATGAACCCCTTGATCAAAAAGGCCGGCCCCACGCTCAAGCCCGCCAGCAACGCCCACAGCGGCGAGGCCCCGGGCCGGGCCCGCACCAAGGCATAAAGGCCCACCAGCTCCAGCGCCAGCAGCGGCATGTCCTGGCTGGCCAGGTGGGCGTAGTTGATCCACAGGGGCGTGAGCGCCAGCACCAGGGCGCTGAGCCAGCCCAGGCCCAGGGCGCCGCCCAATACTTCTTCCGCCGCCCCCGGGCCCTGGGGGGATCGAACCGGGGCGACCGGCGCCACCAGTTGGCGGGCCAGGGCAGCCGTGAGCGCCAAACAAGCCACCGCCGCCGCCAGGCTGGGCAGGTGCGCCACCCAGGCGTGCACCCCCAGCAGCCGGTAGGCGCCGGCGATCAGCCACTGCACGCCGATCGTGCGATCAAACACCGGCTCACCCCACCAGAGCGGCGCTAGCCAGGGCCCGCCCTCGCTGATCCAGCGGGCCTGCAGGGCGTAGTAGCCCTCGTCATGGGCCAGGAAGCTGCGCGGCGCGGCGCTGACCAGTAGCGGCGCGAACGCCAGCCAGCCAGCCCAGCTCCGCCAGCCCAGACCCCAGGCCCCTAGCTGGCGGCGCCGCTGCGAATCTGGAGATACAGGCGCGGCCAGATCACGGGTCATTGCAGTTTCTGGCACATGTGGGTTGGCAGCCAGGGGCAATAGGGGCGATTCTGCCTATGGCGCCATGCGCCTTCCTCTTTTTTGGTGTGAGGACCCCAATGAACCTTTTCCACAAGCTCCTGCTTGCGCCTGCTGCCCTGGGCCTGCTGGCTCCTGTGGCCGCTTCCGCTGCAGACATGAACCTCGCTGGCGTCAAGCAGTACGCCTCCGCCGACGAGCAAGTCACCAGCATCTCCCAGTTCTCCGACGTTCAGCCCACCGACTGGGCCTACCAGGCCCTCTCCAACCTGGTGGAGCGTTACGGCTGCGTGGCTGGCTACCCCAACGGCACCTTCCAGGGCAAGAAGGCGATGACCCGCTTTGAAGCGGCCGCCCTTCTCAACGCCTGCCTCGACCGCGTCACCGAGGTGACCGATCAGCTCAAGAAGCTGATGAAGGAATTCGAAAAGGAACTGGCGATCCTCAAGGGTCGTGTTGATGGCCTCGAAGCCCGCGTTGGCACCTTGGAGGCCAACCAGTTCTCCACCACCACCAAGCTGAAAGGCAGCACCTACTGGGTGCTCGGCGCTAACAGCTTCGGTGGTAACTTCTCCAGCGGCGCATCCGGCGCCAACTCCACCGAAGGCGGCACCACCTTTAACTACGACCTGCGCCTCGACCTCGACACCAGCTTCACCGGTAAAGACCTGCTGCGCACCCGCCTGCGCGCCGGCAACTTTGGTGCTTCTGGTTTCAGTAGCAATGGCCTTGTTGGCCTGAACGCTCTCGAGGTTTCCTTCGAGCAGCCTGCAGGCGCCAACATCGTTGGTATCGACCGCCTCTTCTACCAGTTCCCCCTGGGCAGCGGCTTCACCTTCACCGGTGGCCCCCGCGTCCGTCAGGACGACATGCTGGCCATGTGGCCTTCGGCCTACCCGGCTGACACCATCTTGGATGTCTTCACCTACGCCGGTGCTCCTGGTGCCTACAGCCTGAACCTGGGTGGTGGTGCTGGTCTCTGGTGGCAAAAGGACGGCTTTAGCGTCAGCGCTAACTACGTTTCTTCAAACGCCAACAATGGTCAGCCTGGTTATACCGGCGTGGCCTCTAGCTCCACAACGAATGGTGGCGGCGGCATCATGACCCAAGGTGCTGCTTCCAGCACCACCGTTCAGCTCGGTTATGCCGGCAGCAACTGGGGTACGGCCTTCGCCTACACCTACTCCCAGAACGGTGCCAGCATCTACGGCGGTAATGCCACTCCCCTCGCTGCATTTGCTTCTGGCAGCGGCACTGGTACCAGCAACAACTACGGTTTGAGCGCCTACTGGAGCCCCAAAACCTCCGGTTATGTTCCTTCCATCAGCGCTGGCTGGGGCTACAGCTCCTATGACGCTGCAAACACATCTGCAGCTTTCACTGGATCGACCGCTCTCAATGGCATCACCGCAGCCCAAAACTGGTATGTGGGCCTGCAGTGGGCTAACGCTTTCGTGAAGGGCAACAGCCTAGGCATGGCCGTCGGCCAGCCCACCTTCGTGACAGCGATGAACTCCGGTACCCCCCAAGACGGCAACTACGCCTGGGAGTGGTGGTACAAGTTCCAAGTCACCGACCATATCTCTGTGACCCCCGCGATCTTCTACCTCTCCAACCCCCTAGGCGCCGTTGGTTTCGCCAACGCCCAAAGCGAAGGTCTGTCCACCACCAACCCCCTCACCAACTTTGGCGGCCTGATCAAGACCACCTTCAAGTTCTGATCGGCGGATACCGAACCACTTGCAAGATATCTCCAGCGCACCCTCACACACCTCCGCGCTGGAGTTCTGCCTCAGGCTTGCAAACGGTTCAATCTCCTAAACACTCCTTTTCACTTAACCTCCTCAATTCTTCCCCGGTTGCCTTTGGCGGCCGGGGTTTTTTGGGATTGTTTTTTAGTTATGAAATGGTTATGCTTAGTCCAGGGTTTTGCTTCAGGGACGGTCTGTAACTGTATTCTGTGCTACTTGGAAAAGTGATTGGGTGGGGTCGGTTGTGTGATGTCTGAGGTAGAATTCACAAGAGACTTTTGTCTCAATCCCTCAATTGGTGTGAGGACCATGAACCTTTTCCAGCAACTGCTGCTGGCTCCGGCTGCGTTGGGCCTTTTGGCTCCCATCGCTGCCCAAGCCGCTGATGTCTCTTCCCTAAGTGGCGCCTCCGCAGCTTCCGCCTATTCCGCCCAGCAGGACACCGACGCCTTCCGCGCCTGGCAGTCCCAGAACCAGGTGACCAGCGTCGCCCAGTTCTCCGACGTGCAGCCCACCGATTGGGCCTACCAGGCCCTCTCCAACCTGGTGGAGCGCTACGGCTGTGTGGCCGGCTATCCCGATGGCACCTTCAAGGGCAAGCAGGCCCTCAGCCGCTTTGAAGCCGCTGCCCTGCTCAACGCCTGTCTCGATCGCGTCACCGAAGTGACCGACGAACTGCGCCGCCTGCAGAAAGAATTCAGCAAGGAGCTCGCCGTCCTCAAGGGCCGCGT
>CAMCMT010000062.1 GCA_945875915.1 Synechococcus sp. UW140
GGATCCCCGCCACCCACAAGCCCCGGCAACAGGCTGTCGCCGGTGAAGGCCTCATAGAGCTCATCCACCACCACCAGGGTCTGGGGCGCCGCCGCCGCCAGGGCCAGGATCGCTTCCGGGGCCAGGCGAGTACCCGTGGGGTTATTGGGATTGCAGATCAACAGCAACTTGGGCGGAGCCACCCCGGGCCGCAGCAGGGCGGCCGTGAGCGCCTCCAATGGGAAGGCGAAATCGGGCAGGGCGTAGGGAATCGCCTCGATCGCCATGCCCTGCATCTGGGCGCAGGGCGTGTAGTAGCCAAAGGTGGGACTGGTGGTGAGCAGCCGATCGCCCCGGTCGCCATAGGCGTGGAACACGGCATGGATCGCCGCATCCACCCCGTTGAACAGGCCGATGTGGTCGCGGCTTAAGCCCCCGGCACCCGGCGCCTGGGGCGCCGCCACGCCAGATGTAGCCAGCAGGGAGCCCACCACCGCCTCGCGCAGGCCGTCGTATTCGGGATAGATGGCGAAGTGATCGGCCGGCATGGCCCGGATGGCCGCCACCACCTGGGGACTGGGCCCCACCGTGTTCTCGTTGAAATCGAGCCGCAACAGCCCCCGCCGTCCCTCCAGGGGCGCGCTGTAGGCCGTGAGCGACTCCACCTCAGGCCGCGCCTGGGGAAACGGCAAGGGAACGGTGCTGGCTGCCACTGGGATCAAGCCGGTGGTTAGGGGTCAAACGGAGGTGGCGTGACTGCCAGGGGCAGCCTAGGTCTGGGGGGCTGCAGACCTGGATCGAACGCAAGCCATTGGGACCGTCTCTCCCAACCGTCAGCACTCCCATCCGCTCCAAGCTCGCAATCCCCAGCAGCCCCAGCCCCAGCTTGAGGGTGTCGGCGCTGAGGCGGCAGAGGGCCAGGCGGGAGCGGCGGGCGGGGCCGGCGGCCTTGAGCACCGGCACCTGGTCGTAGAAGCGGCTGGGCCCCAAGGTCGTGACCACCCCCATGCTCCAAACCCCGTTCTCACCCGCCCCATCGAAGCCCTTCGCCCGGCTAGTCCGAAGGAGCGCGAAGCATAGGTGTTTCTAAGACCCGCCATTTCGACCAAACGTGACACATTTTAGCGTCAAACCCCTATATGACACTGGACTTTACCGGGGTTCCCAAACAACCCTGGAGATGACTCGAAAAGACACAGCGGCTATGGCCGCAGATCTCGAAACCTACCTATAAAAGTTAGCCGCCTATGACAGCCAAGGCAGCCGGAGCTAGGCTGAATGGATCGACCATGCATCCAAGCCGCATGACTCCCCTCCTGAAGCAACTAGAGGAGCAAGCTCGCACACTCTCTCCCGAGGAGCGGGCCAGACTTGCCGAGACGATGCTGGAGTCGTTGCAGCCTTCAATCCCTGAGATTGATTCCGCATGGGCGGAAGAAATTGAGCGTCGTGTTGACGTCATTGATCGCGGCTTAATACCAACCCACAGCGCCGCCGATATCTTTGCTGAAGCCAAGACAATCCTTCCATGAGAAGCGCCCGCTTTTTTGAGATCGCAAAGCCTGAGCTGCTTGATGAAGTTGCCGATTACGAAGCCAAAGAACCTGCATTGGGTGGCTGATTTTTAGCTTCCGCGCGAAAAAACGGTAGCCTGAATTTCCCTAACCCCACACCCCCTCCCATCCACTCCAGGCTCGGAATCCCCAACAGCCCCAGGCTGAGCTTGAGGGTGACGGCGCTGAGGCGGCAGAGGGCTAGACAGGAGCGGCGGGCGGGGCCGGCGGTCTTGGGCACGGGCACCTAGGCGTCGATGCTGCTTGGACCCAAGGGCGGGAACACCACCGTGGGCTATACCCACGCCCTAAGGCGCGGCTGCCTTGGAGTGCGTGGCTCGGCGGACCATGTGTAGCGCAGTGAGCAGGTGGCTCTCGAATCCGCTATCCGGGCCGACTGCAAGGAATCCATTATAATTAAACCAAAAATTGTGCTAAATTTAGAGGCCATACCTAGCCGCCCTGGGGATGGTTCACAGAAAGCACAGCGGCCATGGACGCGGTTTACGGAACCTGCCCAAGCCAAGTACGACGGACCTAGGGAGGTTCCCATGGCTCGAATAAGCACATGGGTGGCGATAACCTTGACCGCTTCCCTCGTCGTCATCTCGACCGGCGTGCTCGTGGCTCAGCCCCCTAAGCCTCAGGGTCTTGATGAGCTCAGGAAGCTGTTTCCGCACATCAAGGAAGCCTGCGCTCCCGTGCTCGAGGCTCCGGGCCTCTGGCCGCTCCGGGTGTTTCCTTACGGACCACTGAGTCTGGAGGCGCGAAAGGCCGGCCCCACGGAAGCAGGTGACCTGCGCAACTTCCATCTCGGTGTCGCGGCCTCTGCCTGCGGCGTTCCCAGAGAGGCAGTCACAAGTCACTTCTTCTGCGGACCGGAATGTCCAAACAATCGGCGAGACCATCTCGTGAGCCAACTCACGAAAGTCCGGGCAGCCGTGGCCCGGTTTGAGTCTCTGGGCGGGGTCAACGTGGTCTCCATTTGGGCTCCGCGGGGAGAGATCCGCGTAAACGATGTGTTCGTCCTCGACAAGACGGTAGAGGAGGCCATCCCGAGTCCGGTGATGGGACTTGTCCCCTCTGGCCAATGGCGCATCTGGTCCGACTTAGCCTCCTATCTCGCGACGATACGAGTCAAGGAATCCGACATACGCGGGCTCGATTCGAGCATGCGTGAAATCGGGCTCTCTGCTTTCGTGCGCGAGAAGACCCAAGTTCGCGCCGTCGGTGTGGGACTGGGCGACAACGAGTCGGGACTACTCTTCTTGGGCAACGGCGGATTGAAGCCTGTGGTTGGCAAGACCAGACCGGACGGCAGCCGTTACCAGTTTGTCGAGGAGGTCTCGAAGGATGTCTTCTTCTATGAGACGACCTAACAGGGGCGCGCCATCGAACAACGCGATGCAACTGACGAGGGGCGCTTCTGAGGCGTCCGGCCTTCGCCGGCCGCCTCAGTCTCTAGTGCTACTCGCAGCTGATTGCGAGCGCTAGACAGCCCAAACTGCCGGTTGCGCGTCGGTATCCCCTGGGATACAGTGGAGTATGCTCGAAATCCGGGAGACGTCTGCCTATGCCGACTGGTTTGCCGCCCTGCGCGACCGGGTAGCCAAAGCTCGCATCGACATTCGGATCAGACGGCTGTCACTGAACAACCCAGGCGATGTTCGACCCGTTGGCGATGGCGTCTCTGAACTCCGAATCCATTACGGCCCGGGATATCGGGTCTATTTCATCAAGCAAGGAGAGACAGTTGTCATCCTTCTTGCTGGAGGGAGTAAAAGCACTCAGCAGGCAGATATTAGACAAGCCAAAGACCTTGCTCGCATTCTTTAGAGGATCTCAATGACAAAAACAACAACAACCATCTGGGATCCAGCCGCACACCTCGCCACCATCGAGGATGTTGCTGCTTACCTTGAAGCTGCTCTTCACGATGGTGACCCTCAGCTTATTGCCGCTGCACTAGGAGATATTGCCAGGGCCAAAGGAATGGGCCAGATTGCACGTGAGGCTGGCCTAGGCAGGGAAAGTCTGTATAAGTCCTTATCCTCTTCAGGTAATCCAGAACTGGCAACCGTACTGAAGGTGATCTCTGCGCTGGGTTTGCAACTGCATGTCAGCGCTACTGACCAGGCGAAGATGGCTGTCTAACCGGCCCCTCGAGTGGAGAGGCCACCACAAACTCTCAGCTGCACAAGCAGAGGCTCCTTGCCTGCCACTCGGGAGCAGCGTTAGCCCACATTGGCGAGACCATGCAGAACCCTGGAGCATGGACTAGGCAGAATTCCAGCCTGAGGGTCAAAAAGCCGCAGCCTAAATTCCCCTAATCCCCCCCCACCCCCTCACATCCGCTCCAAGCTCGGAATCCCCAGCAGCCCCAGCCCCAGCTTGAGGGTGTCGGCGCTGAGGCGGCAGAGGGCCAGGCGCGAGCGGCGGGCGGGGCCGTCGGCCTTGAGCACCGGCACCTGGTCGTAGAAGCGGTTGAACACCTGGCTGAGTTCGAACAGGTAGCTGCACAGCCGGTTGGGCAACAACTCCTCCTCCACCTCGGCGATCACCGCATCGAACTGGAGCAGCTGGCGCACCAGGGCCCACTCCTGGGGTTCGCTGAATTGCAGCTCGGCCGTGTCATCAGCGCCGCCGGAGTCCAGGTCGCCGCCCTTGCGGGCGATGCCGGCGATGCGCACCACCGCATAGAGCAGGTAGGGGGCCGTGTTGCCGCTGAGGGCCAACATCCGATCGAAGCTGAACTGGTAATTGGTGATCCGGTTCTGGCTGAGGTCGGCGTATTTCACCGCCGCCAGGCCCACGGTGGTGGCCACATGGGCAATGAAGGCGTCGTCTTCGCTGCGCTCTTCCTCCTGGAGGCGACGGCGCAGGTCGGCTTCGGCCCGCTCCACGGCCTCATCGAGCAGGTCCTTGAGGCGCACGGTGTCGCCGGAGCGGGTCTTGAGCTTTTTGCCGTCCTCCCCCTGCACCAGCCCGAAGGGCACGTGCTCGAGCCGGCCGTCATCGGGGATCCAGCCGGCGCGGCGGGCCACCTGGAACACGCCGGTGAAGTGGTTGGCCTGGCCGGCATCGGTCACGTAGATCACCCGGCGGGCGCCATCGCCCTCGGGGGCCGCCCGGAAGCGGTAGCGAATCGCCGCCAAATCGGTGGTGGCGTAGTTGAAGCCGCCATCGCTCTTCTGCACGATCACCGGCAGGGGCTTGCCGTCCTTGCCCTGCAGGCCCTCGAGAAACACACAGCCGGCGCCGTCATCCACCACCAGCAGGCCGGCGGCCTCCAGGTCGGCCACCACCGCTTCGAGGTAGGGGTTGTAGAAGGATTCGCCCCGTTCGCTGAGGCGAATATCGAGCCGGTCGTAGAGCAGCTGGAATTCGCGGCGCGATTGGTCGCAGAGCAGGGTCCAGGCCTTGCGGCTGATCGGATCGCCGCCCTGGAGCTTCACCACCTCCTCCCTGGAGGTGGTTTGGAAGGCCTCGTCGCTATCGAAGCGCTGCTTGGCCTGGCGGTAGAAGGCCACCAGATCGCCCAGGTCCACCGCATCGGCGGTGTCGAGGGCCTCGGGCGCCACCTGCTTGAGGTGGGTGATCAACATGCCGAACTGGGTGCCCCAATCACCCACGTGGTTGAGGCGCAGCACCGGCTGGCCGCGGAACTCCAGCACCCGGGCCAGGGAGTCGCCAATGATCGTGGAGCGCAGGTGCCCCACATGCATCTCCTTGGCGATGTTGGGGCTGGAGAAATCCACAATCACCGGCGCCACAGCAAGCTCACCGGGGGCCTGGCCAGCAGCCGCGTCAGGCCCAGCCACGCTCGGAACCCCAAGGCGCGGATCCCCCAGGCGCCGTTGCACTTCGGCGGCCAGGCGCTCGGGCCGCAGGGTGAGGTTGATGAAGCCCGGTCCGGCGATCTGGGGGGCTTCAAATTCCGCCGAGAAGGCGGGATCGGCGGCCAGCTCGGCCACGATCGCCTCGGCGATTTTGCGGGGCGGCTGGCCCAGGGGCTTGGCCAGGGCCAGGGCGCCATTGGCCTGGAAATCGCCGAATTCGGGCTTGCTGGCGGGCCCCAGGGCCGGATCGAGGGGCTTGCCGCTGGCCTCGGCCGCCGCCGCCGCCTCGGGGAAGGCCCGCCCGGTGGCGGCGCGCAGCTGGCCTTCAAGGGCGCGGAGAACGGTCAGCATGGACGGCGGTGAACCGCGGCAGAGCGGCAGGCAATCCCTCGATCATCCCTCCCCGGCCAACGGCTGGGCCTCAAGCCTCGAACCGCATGCTCAGATCCAGCCAGCTGCTGCGGGTCACCGGGGCACTAGTGGAGATCAGGTCGATTCCGGTGGCGGCGTAGGCGGCCAGCTGCTCGGGCTGCACCCCGGAAGCCTCCAGCACCACCGCCGAGCCGCGGGCGGCGGCCAGGGCCCGCAGGCGCGGCACCAGCTCCGCCAGGGCAGCGGGGCTGAATTCATCGAGCAACACGCCATCGGCCCCGGCCTCAATCGCCGCCCCGGCCTCGGCCGCCGTTTCCGCCTCCACGATCAGCCGCGCCGGCCAGGGGGCCCCAGAGCGCACCGCGGCCACGGCCGCCCCAACCCCCCCGGCCCAGGCCAGGTGGTTTTCCTTGAGCATGGCCGCGTCATCGAGGCCGAGGCGATGGTTGAGGCCACCGCCGCAGCGCACCGCATATTTCTGCAGCAGCCGCAGCCCCGGCGTGGTCTTGCGGGTGTCGGCCAGGCCCACGCCCGAGCCCGCCAACTGGGCCACAAGCGTGGCGGTGGCGGTGGCGACGCCGGAGAGGCCCATGGCCAGGTTCAAGGCGGTGCGTTCGCCCGCCACCAGGGCCGTTGCCGCCCCGCCGAGCTCCAGCAGGCGCTGGCCCGGCTGCACCCGCTCCCCCTCGGCCACCAGCAACCGCACCTGCACCTGCCGATCGAGCAGCCGGAACAACGGCTCCACCAGCACGCCCCCACAAAAGACACCGGCCTGCTTGGCGATCCAATGGGCCCGGGCGGGCTGGCCCACCAGGGCCGGCGCCGTGAGGTCGCCGCGCCCCAGGTCTTCGGCCAGCCAGGCGGCGAGCTGGGCCTCCAGCGCTGGGGTGATCGACAGCAGGGGGGAGGGCACCAAAGCGGCAAGCAGGGACCAGGGCAGTGTCGCCGCAGCTGGGGTGGCCCGCGGAAGACCTTTCCCTATTTGCCAATACAAAAGCGCGAAAAAATCCGATCCAGCACCGCCTCACTCACCTCCTCGCCGGTGATCTCGCCGAGGCAGAGGGCGGCGGCGCGTAGGTCGATCGTCCAGAAATCCCAGGGCAGCTGCTGCTCGGCGGCCTCGAGGCTGCGCTCCAGGCTGGCTGCGGCGCTGGCGGCCAGGTCCGCCTGGCGGCGGTTGAGGGCCACGGCAATGCCCTGGTCGCCGCTGGAGCCGCAACGGGCCAATAGGGTGCTCACCAGCTGCTCAATACCGGCACCGGTGGCGGCGCTGATGCGGACGTCCGCCGGCTCTGGCGCCCCGGGCCGGGGCTCACTGCTGGGTCCCACCGCCTGAACCCCTCGGTCCAGCTTGTTGCCCACCACCAGGCAGGCCACCCCCTCCGGCACCAGCTCGCGCAGGTCCTGGTCGGCGCTGGTCCAGCCGGCCGTGAGATCGAAGAGCAGCAGCACCAGGTCGGCCGAGGCCAGGGCGGAGCGGCTGCGCTCGATGCCGAGTTTCTCAATGGGGTCGTCGGTGGAGCGGATGCCGGCGGTGTCGAGCAGGGTGAGGGGCACGCCCTGGAGCACCAGCTCGCTCTCGACCAAGTCGCGGGTGGTGCCCGGCAGGTCGGTCACGATCGCCCGCTCGCTGCGGCTGAGCCGGTTGAGCAGGCTCGATTTGCCCACGTTGGGCCGTCCCACGATGGCAACCCGCAGGCCCTCACGCAGCAACTGGCCCTGGGCCGCGCCCGCCACCAACTCCACCAACGCAGAGCGCACCGCCGCCAGTTCGGCCGCCACCGCAGCGCCATCGAGCAGGGGCAAATCCTCCTCAAAATCCACCCGGGCCTCGAGTTCGGCCAGCTGGTCGAGCAGCCGCTCGCGCAGGCCAGAAATCTGGCGCTGCAGGCCGCCATCGAGGCCGGCGAGCGCCAGCTGGGCGGCGCGGCGGCTGCGGGCCGTCACCAGGTCGCTCACCGCCTCGGCCCGGGTGAGATCAAGGCGGCCGTTGAGAAAGGCCCGCTGGCTGAATTCACCGGCCTGGGCGCGGCGGGCACCGCAGGCCAAGACGAGATCCAGAACCCGCTGCACGCAGATCAGGCCGCCGTGGCAGTGGAACTCCACCACGTCTTCGCCAGTGAAACTGCGCGGCGCCAGCATCAACAGCAGCAGGGCCTCATCGATCCGCTCTCCTGAAGCCGGATCCACCACATGGCCGTACAGGATCCGGTGGCTCTCCCACAGCTGGCTCCCCGGAGCCCGAAACAGCCGCCGACCAATCGCCAGGGCCGCCGGCCCCGAGAGCCGCACGATCGCCACGCTGCCCTGGCCGGGCGCCACAGCCGTGGCGATGGCGGCAACCGTGTCCGCTAGGTCGGCCGCATCAGCGCTGGGATCAGACAAGGGCAGGGCTGGCCCCACAGGGGCCGGAAGGCTTGGACATGCCGCCAGTCTCGGACCCCAGCGCCCGCCTGGCGGACCCCTAGGCCCTGGCCTGGGGGTCCGCTCAAGCCATGGTCAACCCGGCGACCTCAAACCGCCGGAAACCCCGGGCACACCATCAAATCAATGGCCCCCCCCAAGGGCTGGCGCCACTCGCGGAACTCGGCCGCCAGGGCCTTCTGGTCGCGCTGGTGCTCGGCCACCTCCAGCTCCTGGAGCCGCTGGTGCACCAGATCCAAAGTGTCGTCAATCAGCTGGGCGGCTTGTTCGGAGGTCATCGGCCAAGCGGCGAGATTGGCGAGTTTTAAGAACGTCGCTGGCGGCGGGCTGTAGCGATGGGTACAGGAGGGGGGGCCTGTGGCTGGTCCCAGACCCGAAGGGAACCAGACATAGGGCTCCCCGAGCGGCAGGAAGGGTGTGAAAAGTGCTGGTCAGTTTCGCCAATCCGTTGGCAAGCCAGTCCATGCCCAAGCAGGGAGCTGGATCCGCCTGGGAGAGCAGAAGCCTGAGGGCGGCTTTGGGGAGGCAAGGTAAGGGGGAAGGGAAGTAGCTGGCGGTAGAGTTTAGGAGGGCTTCATTAAGTGCAGGTGGGCTCTGATGGGTTCTAAAGGCAAAAGAGCCAGAGATAAATTGCAGCGGAGTGCTGAAAGGTTTCTGTAGGGCTTGGGTATCTGTGGGGAATAGTTTTTCTGGACAGCTCCTGCCTCAAACCTCTGGGCCACAACACAACCGCTTCAAGGGGCTCCCAACAACGAGGCCGTAACACCAACAGCCCCGAGCTCAAGGGCCAGCTGGCTTTTGGCGGATCAGTGAGGGCTTTGCAGCTTGCACTCACAACATCAGGAAGCTTCTGACACTGCTTGGGCTGGCGAGAGCACACTCAGGAAGTGAGTTCTACTTGGCTGCTAATCAGCGCTGCCTAGAAGCGAGGAGACCAGTCGGCAGCATGGCTTTCCCGATGCCGGTTGATGGCTTGCTATGGTAACCGTCCGGTTGGGTCTCGCTCGGCTGGAATACGAATAAATTCAGCAGACCAGGGCATTCATTAAGATTTCCCCTGAATCTGCTAGCTTGGTTCTGTTGTGATAAAAGTATTCTTGTGGCGTTGCCCCAGATTTCCGTAACCGCCAACGGCAACGAAGCTGCTAGCAGCCCGATTGTCATTGTCGAGTCCGCCGGCCTAATTAAAGTTTCAAACGACAGCCAAGGGATTTACAACGTACAAAGCACCCTACCAAGTCAACTGCCAGCTGATAGTGTTAACGCCCCAAAAGAGCAACTTGGCGGCGGGCTAATACGTCAAAAGTATAGGGACTTGGGCTACGGGTTTGAATCCCAGTCTGGTGATGTGCTTTCAGCTCTGTATACTGGCAGGCTAGTAGATGGTACAATTTTTGATACCAATACGACGGCGGGGAGATCCGAATTTTCCTTTTCACTGGGTTCGGGACAGGTCATTCAGGGCTTTGATCTTGGCCTAGTAGGGGCAAGCATTGGAGACATCTATCATCTAGAAATTCCTGCCAGCCTCGGTTATGGGTCAAGGGCAATTGGATCAATCCCTGCCAATAGCACCCTTCTGTTTGATATCGAAATTAGGGGGATTTCAAGGGGATCTTCGCAGCTTACCTATCAAAGCGCAATTGGAAATACTGTTGATACGTTTACGCTCAAAAAGGACGGTATTCCAATCCATGCGGGAACTCTTGGCAGCGAATGGAGTATTATAGCTGCGGAGAGGATAAATGAAGTCAATCAAGTTCTCTGGAAAAATACACTCACGAACAAGTTGCTCGTATGGGCTTTTGATTCAAGCTGGAACTGGACCAGCTCAAGTGCCTTGATTGATCCTTCAAGTGGAAGGGGCAAAGAGGTGGAATCGCAGTTTGGGGTTGACATTAATAGCGATGGCTCGATTTTAGTCTATAAGACGGGCACGACTTCGGCCTTAGTTGATGTGATGACGGGATCCACTGCTGATGAGTTTTTTGAGCCCTTGGGCGTCGGCGCAACCGGCGTTGATCGCATCATTCTCGGTGGAGGAAAGAATCAAATTCAACTACAAGCATCTAGCGGCACTAATCTTTATGCCAATAGTAAACAGTCTGACTTTCTGGTGGTTGAAGGCTTTAATGCATTGACAGACCAGTTGCTATTGTCGCCAACCCAGGCTTATGATTCCTTCCTTGCTATTGTAGATTCAGTTTCTGGACTGGCAATTTATGAAGACAACAATAAGGATAAGCAATATACTGTTGAAGATGATGAAGTTATCGCATGGTTGAAGGGAGTAACTACAATGCCAGCCATTTCCTTTGGCGCTGCATCCTTTGCTGTTTCAGGTACCGCCCTGGTAGGCCAAGTCCTCACCGTTGTTAAAACATCGGATGATCCTGATGGCAATGGCACCTTTACCTACCAGTGGCAATCATCAACGGATGGCAGCACCTGGGGCACCATCGGCACCAATACTGCCACCTATACCGTCACCGCTCTTGAGCAGAGCAAGCAGATCCGGGTTCGGGTCTCCTACACCGATCTACAAAACTTCAGCGAATTACTCACTGTTCCTGCCGGTACCGTTGCAGCAGTCAACGTTGGCGCTGCATCCTTTGCTGTGTCAGGTAACGCCCTGGTAGGTCAAGTCCTCACCGTTGCTAAAACAACGGATGATCCTGATGGCAATGGCACCTTTACCTACCAGTGGCAATCATCAACGGATGGCAGCACCTGGGGCACCATCGGCACCAATGCTTCTACCTATACCCTCACCGCTCTTGAGCAGAGCAAGCAGATCCGGGTTCGGGTCTCCTACACCGATCTACAAAACTTCAGCGAATTACTCACTGTTCCTGCCG
>CAMCMT010000063.1 GCA_945875915.1 Synechococcus sp. UW140
CTGGCCATCGGCCAGGGTCACCTCGACCCGATCAACGCCATCGACCACGTGGGCATTGGTGAGCACCAGCCCCTGGCGATCAATCACCACACCGGAACCCTGGCCCCGCTCCCGCGAGCGGGAGGAGGGATCGCCAAAGAGCTCCCGCAGCAGGGGATCGCTGAAGGCCGGATCCAGGCCCCCGGGGGGCACATTGCGCTCCGTGTCGATCCGAACCACCGAGGCCGCCACCCGCTGGACCGCTTCGGCGACAAAACTGCGGGGCTTGGCCAGGGGGGGCTCGGCCGCAGGGGTGGCGGCCAGGGGGGCTGGAGCGGCGGCGGGACCCGGTTCAAGGGCCCAGGCGGCGGCCCCGATGGGAGGGGTCAACACCAGCAGCGCCACTAGGAGCGGGGCAAGGAAGGGGCCCAGAACGGGGAGAAGCCCGGCCCGCGCCCTGGGCAGGATCAGGCGCCTGGAAGGGGGCACGGCGGGCCAGAGATAGGAGCTGCAGGCTATCGAGGGCCAGCAAAGGGCGGCCAGGGCGGCCCCTACAAACCACACCACAACCGACTAAGTGATGGCCCGGAGACCTAAGTTTTGTTATCCCAATTCCCCTGCCATGGCAGCCATCCCCCCTGGCACCCGCGTGCGTTGCAACCTCTGCCAAGTGAACATCCAGGGGATGGCTGGCGGCACGGACCTCGTCCATTTCAGCCAGGGGACCCCGGCCAGCCGGGCCAAACTCTGGGCGCGGGTCTGCCAGTTCCTGCGCAGCGATGACCAGCTTGCCCGTTGCATCAACCAGGACCCCAGCCTGCGCGGCGAGGTCCAAAGCAGTGATTACTTCGCCGAACCCCCCGCCGTGGAACTGGGCGCCCGTAACCCTGGGGGGTCCCTTTAGGGCTCCACGCCATCACGTAGGTTGCTGATATGCCCGGCGGGCATCACCGATCCACATCCCTGTTCTTTCGCCCTTGGGCTAAGGACCTCCCCAAGCCCTTGTGACGCTGCGGGACGGGGGGTGGACAGGGCAGATCACTGCAGATGCCGGACGGGCTGCCCGTCTCCTGCTGTCCCTGTCTTGAGCTTTGGCCGAAACCCTTCCCCCCGAGCTGGACGGCCTGGCCCGTCAGGTGGCATCCTCCTTGGGCTTTCAGCTTTGGGGAGGCCAGCTGCTCCGCCAGCGGATCCCCATGACCCTGGTGATTCAGTTGCGCCGGGCCGATGGGAGCGATGTCAGCCTGGACGACTGCGCCAGCTGCAGCGGCCCCATCGGTGATGCGATCGAGGCCAGCGGCTTGCTCGAGCAGGCCTACGTGCTTGAGATCAGCAGCCCAGGTGTCAGTGAGCTGCTGCAGGAGGAGCGGGATTTCCGCAGTTTTCGTGGCTTCCCAATCGAAGTCCACCGGCGCGATCCCGAGGGCGTCGAAAGCCAACGGGAAGGGCTTCTGCTGGAGCGCGATGACGACCACCTGCACCTCAACGTCAAGGGGCGCACCATCCGCATCCCCCGCTCCGAAGTGCTCAGTGTCCAACTGATCACCCCCTCTGAAGACTGAGGGACGCCCGCCAGCCGGCGCCCTTCCCTTGACTTCCCAAATTCCTTTTCCCCGCGCAACCGACCAATGGCACTGGTTCTTCTCCCTGGCCTGACCAATCTGATCGAGGACATCAGCGAAGAGAAGAAGCTGCCTCCCCAAGTAGTGGAGGCGGCCCTGCGGGAGGCCCTGCTTAAGGGCTACGAACGCTACCGGCGCACCCTCTATCTGGGCATCAGCGAAGATCCCTTTGAAGAGGATTACTTCAGCAACTTCGATGTGGCCCTCGACCTCGATGAAGAGGGCTATCGCGTGCTGGCCAGCAAGATCATTGTCGAAGAGGTCGAAAGCGAGGACCACCAAATCGCCCTGGTCGAAGTGCAGCAGGTGGCAGAGGATGCCCAGGTGGGCGACACGGTTGTGCTCGATGTCACCCCTGAAAAAGACGACTTCGGCCGCATGGCCGCCTCCACCACCAAGCAGGTGCTGGCCCAGAAACTGCGCGACCAGCAGCGCCGCATGATCCAGGAGGAGTTTGCCGACCTGGAGGATCCCGTACTGACGGCCCGGGTGATCCGTTTCGAGCGCCAGTCGGTGATCATGGGGGTGAGCTCCGGCTTGGGTCGCCCGGAAGTGGAGGCGGAACTGCCCCGCCGCGACCAACTGCCCAACGACAACTATCGGGCCAACGCCACCTTCAAGGTGTTCCTCAAGGAGGTGAGCGAGGTGGCTCGGCGCGGCCCCCAACTGTTCATTTCGAGGTCCAACGCCGGCCTGGTGGTGTATTTATTCGAGAACGAAGTTCCCGAAATCCAGGAAGGCTCGGTGCGGATTGTGGCCGTGGCCCGGGAAGCCAATCCGCCCTCCCGCTCGGTCGGCCCCCGCACCAAGGTGGCGGTGGACAGCGTTGAGCGGGAAGTGGATCCGGTGGGTGCCTGTATCGGGGCCCGGGGCTCGCGCATCCAGCAGGTGGTGAATGAGCTGCGCGGCGAAAAAATCGACGTGATCCGCTGGTCCCCTGACCCCGGAATGTATATCGCCAACTCCCTCAGCCCCGCCCGGGTCGACATGGTGCGGCTGGTGGATCCCGAAGGCCAGCACGCCCATGTATTGGTTCCCCCTGACCAGCTCAGCCTGGCGATTGGCCGCGAGGGCCAGAACGTACGGCTGGCAGCCCGGCTGACCGGCTGGAAACTAGACATCAAAAACAGCAGCGAATACGACCAGGCCAGCGAAGACGAAAAGGTGGCCGAATTGATCGCGTTGCGCCAAGAGGATGAAGCCCTGCAGGCCGAAGCCGAAGCCCGCCTAGCCGTGGAGCAGGCCGCCCGCGCGGAGGAGGATGCCCGCCTGCGCGAGCTCTATCCGCTGCCCGAGGATGACGAAGATTATGTCGGCGACGGCTACACCTATCAAGCTCATAGCGACGAGGCCGGCGAAAACCCCGCCCTTGAGCCAGTTGAAGCTGAAGTCGAGGGCGATGGGTCCCAGATGGGCAGCGAACCCGCTGTAGAGCCCCAGGGAGACGCGGCTCAAACCAATGCCGAATCCGACGCCGAGCTCGCCGCTGAGGACGGGGCCCCTGGCCTGGCGGGGGCCCGGTGAAGGGAAAGCCCGTCCTGAGGCGCTGTGTCACCTGCCGGGAACTGCTCGATCGTCAGCAGCTCTGGCGGGTGGTCCGCCTCCAAGACGGAAGCCTCGCCCTCGATGCGGGGATGGGCCGCTCGGCCTACCTCTGTCCTCGCCAGGATTGCCTGAGCGAAGCCAAACGCCGCCGCAAACTGCAACGGGCCCTGCGCTGCCAGGTTGCAGATTCCATCTACGCCGCCCTCGAAGGTCGGCTGCCCAGTACCAGCCCATCGGGCGCTGAGGCAAGATGAATAGTGGTCTTACCGCGCGTAGGACCCGGCGGCACCTGTTGCCCTGACCGATTGGAGACCTGAATGACCAGCAGCGGCAAAGTCCGGATTTACGAGCTGTCCAAGGACCTGGGCCTGGAGAATAAGGACGTGCTCGAAGCCGCCGACAAGCTGTCAATTGCTGTTAAGAGCCACAGCAGCTCTATCAGCGATGACGAGGCCGCTGCCATCCGCGGCCTCATCAAGGGCAATGGGAAGCCTGCTGCTCAGGGCCCCGTCAAGCCCAGCGAACCCCCTAAGGCCATCCTTTCGTTGAAGAAAGCCCCGACCAGCGACAGTCCTGCGGCTCCCCAGGCTGCCGCCCCAGCCACTGCGAGCGCGCCGGTGGCCCCCCTGAAGGCGCCGGTGGCACCACCCAGGCCCTCCGCTCCGCCCAAGCCCCCAGAAAGGGAAAGCCAGCCGGCGGCACCAGTCGTCGCGCCTGCCCGACCAGCGGCGGCCTCCCCAGCCAAGGCGCCAGCACCAGCCGCGCCCCCATCCCCCAAGCCCCCTGGGCCTAAACCGGAGGTTGTGGCCACCAAGCCGGCCATGGCGACCAAGCCCGCCGTGGCTGGCAAACCTGCCGTCCCGGCCAAGCTTTCTGCCCCGGCCAAGCTTTCTGCCCCGGCCAAGCCAACTGTCCCGGCCAAGCCATCATCCCCGGCCAAGCCAGTGGTGATCGCCACCAAACCTGCCGTGATCGCCAGCAAGCCAGCCCCCGGGGCCGCCAAGCCTGCGGGCCCGGCTAAGCCCACGCTGATTGCCACCAAACCCGCCGCTGCCGCCCCGGCCAAGGCCAAGGCTGACGCACCCGCAGCACCGGCCAGACCGGGCCAACCCCAGGCCCAGACGCTCGTCAGTCGCGGCCCGGCCCCAAGCCCCCGTAAGCCGGAAACGGCTGCGCCCCGACCGGCCACTAGCCCCCGGCCAACAGCACCGGGCTCGACGGCACCTGCGCCCAGGCCAAGTGCCCCGCCGGCCAGGCCCACCGTCCAGCCCCAGCGGCCCCCAACCCCGGTGAGCCGGTCCAGTGGCGCTGGCGCCAAACCCCAGCTGGTGGGCCGGCCCCAACCAGGCCAACCCAGCCAGAGCAGTCCTAGTGGCGGCGGTAGCCGCCCGGCGCCCCCCTCGGGTCGGCCCTCGTTGAGCCAGCGGCCCAGCCCCGGTGCCCCCGTTCGGCCGGGAGCTGCACCACCAATTCGGGCCGGAGCCCCGATCCGGCCCGGCCAACCCGGCAAACCGGGCAGTCCACCAAGCCGTCCCGAGGGCATCCCCCTCGAATTGGTAGGCAAACCCATCCGTCGTGATGCGGCTGGCCCTGCTGGCGCCGGCGGCAACCGCCCTGCCCCCCCCGGTCCGATCCGCCCCGGCATGCCCCAAGGCATGCGCAAACCCGTGGCTCCGGGCGAGCTGATGCAGCTCCAGAAGCCCGGTGCCCGTCCCATCGCTGCGCCGCCTCGCCGCCCCGGCGGCCCCACGGAGGCCGGCGGCACCGCCGATGCACCGGTGCGGCCCACCGCCACGCCGCCTTCGGCACCGAGGCGCCCGGGCTTCCGCACGCCCCAACCCCCTGGCAGCCCCAAAGCCCGGCGGCCCGACTGGGACGACAGCGCCAAGCTGGAGGCCCTGCGCAGCCGTTCGCCCCAGAAACAGCGCCAAAAGGTGCACATCATCGGCGAAAACGATGATGCCCTCACCGCCGAAACCGGCGGGTTTGCGGGCGAACAGGAAGCCCTAGTGCTGCAGGCCAGCCTGGCGAGGCCGATGAAGCCCAAGCGGGGTCCCGTGGCGGCCGTCAAGCCGACGGCGGCCATGCGCAAGCGCAAGAAGGAAACCACCCGTCAGCGCCAACGCCGCCGTGCCATGGAACTGCGCGCCTCCCGCGAGGCCAAGCAGGTGCGTCCCGACATGCTGATTGTCCCGGAGGGCAACCTCACAGTTCAGGAGCTAGCCGACCGCCTGGGCGTGGAGAGCTCCGAGATCATCAAGAGCCTGTTCTTCAAAGGGATCATCGCCACGGTCACCCAGACCCTCGACCTTTCCACGATCGAGACCGTCTCCGAAGAGTTCGGTGTGCCCGTGCTCGAAGACGACGTCCAGGAAGCGGCCAAGAAGACCGTCGAGATGATCGAGGAGAGCGATCTAGCTCACCTAATCCGTCGCCCGCCTGTCGTCACCGTGATGGGCCACGTCGACCATGGCAAAACAAGCCTGCTCGACGCGATTCGCAAAACCCGGGTAGCCGCCGGCGAAGCCGGGGGCATCACCCAGCACATCGGCGCCTACCAGGTGGAAATTCCCCATGCCGGGGAGATCCGCAAGATCACCTTCCTGGACACCCCGGGCCACGAGGCCTTCACCGCCATGCGCGCCCGGGGCACCAAAGTCACCGACGTGGCTGTGCTTGTGGTGGCCGCCGATGACGGCGTGCGCCCCCAGACCTTGGAGGCGATCAGCCACGCCCGCGCCGCCGAGGTACCAATCGTGGTGGCGATCAACAAGATCGATAAGGAAGGCGCTTCTGCCGAGCGGGTCAAACAGGAACTCTCTGGCCAGGGCCTAGTGGCCGAGGACTGGGGCGGCGATGTGGTGATGGTGCCAGTGAGTGCCCTCAAGGGTCTCAACATCGACAAGTTGCTGGAGATGATCCTGCTGGTCACCGAAGTGGAGGACCTGCAGGCCAACCCCGACCGCATGGCCAAGGGCACCGTGATTGAAGCCCACCTCGACAAGGCCAAGGGTCCGGTGGCCACGCTGCTGATCCAGAACGGCACCCTGCGGGCTGGCGATGTGGTGGCCGCCGGCCATGTGCTCGGCAAGGTCAAGGCGTTAATGGACGACACCGGCAAACGGGTGAAGGAGTCCGGACCCTCCTGCGCTGTGGAAGCCCTCGGCTTCAGCGAAGTGCCTACCGCCGGTGACGAATTCGAGGTCTACGTCGACGAGAAAACGGCCCGGGCCGTGGTGGGTGATCGGGCCACCGAAGCCCGCGCCACCCGCTTGGCCCAACAGATGGCCTCCCGCCGGGTCTCCCTGGCCTCCATGTCGGGCCAGGCCAGCGAAGGCCACCTCAAAGAGCTCAACCTCATCCTCAAGGCCGATGTGCAGGGCAGCGTCGAGGCCATCCTTGGCTCCCTCGAACAACTGCCCCAGGACGAAGTGCAGGTGCGGGTGTTGCTCTCCGCCCCGGGCGAGATCACCGAAACGGACGTGGATCTGGCCGCCGCCTCTGGCGCCGTGGTGGTGGGCTTCAACACCTCCATGGCCTCCGGGGCCCGGCGGGCTGCCGATGCCACCGGCGTCGATGTGCGTGACTACGACGTCATCTACAAACTGTTGGAAGACATCCAGATGGCCATGGAAGGCCTTTTGGAGCCGGAGCTCGTCGAGGAAATCCTGGGCGAAGCCGAGGTGCGGGCCGTCTTTAACATCGGCAAAAGCGCCGTGGCCGGCTGCTATGTCACTAATGGCAAATTGCAGCGCAACTGCAAGGTGCGAGTGCATCGTGGCAAGGAGAAGGTGTTCGAAGGCGATCTCGATTCCGTTCGTCGCAACAAAGACGACGTCAAGGAAGTGGCCACGGGCTTCGAGTGCGGCATTGGCTGCGATCGCTTCGCCAACTGGAAGGAAGGCGACCGGGTTGAGGCCTACAAGTTGGTCACCCAGCGCCGCACCCTCAGCACCTAAGCGTGACCAGCCTCCAGGGCGCCGCCGCCAGCAGGGAACCCCTGCTTTGGATCCAGCTCCTGGGACTGGCGGCCTGGCCCCTGGAGGCCCTTGGCCTGCTGCTCCTACTGGCCGGCGGCGATCCCGGTCCCTTTCCCCTGGTGGAGCGCCTCTTCTGCTGGGGTCTGGGGGCCTTGCTACCAGCGTTTTTGTTATGGCGCCTGCCCCCCGATCCCTGGTCGCTGGTGCTTGTGCAGGTACCCCTACGGGGCCGGCGCGAACGGCAACTGCGCCTCAGTGCCTTGCCCTCCAGCCTGGGCCTGCGCCTAGGAGCGGCGGCAGGCACCTTGCCCTTGCTGGCGTTGGTCTGGTGGGCTGATCGTCAGGGCGGCATTGCCTGGAGCCTCTCGCCCCTGGCCGCCACGCCACGGCTGGTCGTGCTCCTGATTTGTAGCCCCCTGCTGGCCCTGATGCTTTGGCAATGGCACCAGCTTGTCCAAGCAATCTGGCTACTGACGCGTCCCACCTCCTTAGGGGACATCACTGGTCCCCTAAGGAGGGAGCAGACCCAGGGCCAGGGACAGCGCCTCAACCTGGGGATGCCACTGCTGCTCCTGCCCCCCCTGACCAGCCAGGCGGCAGGGACTAATCAGCCTGTCGAGCCAGTGCGAGCGCCCAAAGAAGACCCAGCCCAGATCCCTTCCCTTGAGACCATCTCGGCACCAGCCTCCTCAGTCCCGATCGAAACCACGCCGATCGCCGGCGAGCGGGCCGTTGCCATCCCGATGACGATCGACGAGCAGCAGCCCTCCGAAGACGGCCAGGGCAATGACCTGAATCAACAGGTCTGAGCCGGCCAGCTCGCCGCCGGCGGAGGCGCGCATCGCCATGGTGGCAAGACCAATGGCCGCGGAGGCGGCCAGGGCCACCCACAGGGCCCGCCGCAGGCCTCGCCAGGGGGTGCGAGCTTCCTGCATCAACTTGGCCCGCAGGGCCGGATCCAGGGGCTCGGACGATCTGGAAGCCATGCAAGGACCGGAGGTTCGACCCGAATGCTAATTTGCTGAAGATGCCGGTGTAGCTCAGTGGTAGAGCAACTGATTCGTAATCAGTAGGTCGCAGGTTCAAATCCAGTCACCGGCTTTCCAAATAGGCAAATTTTTATAGTTGAAATCAAAGCGATCTAAGGGCCAATTATTTAGGATCTAATTAAAATTAATTTGCCAGCCAAGGGATCCCAGCCCCAGATTTGCTTGATCCCTGGATTTCCTGAGGAGTTAACAAGTAAGCAACCCAAAATCGGATGTCCATAGCGCCTTTGGGGGAGCAGGTGCGCCAGCCTCGACTCCCTATGTTCCCAGGTCAGGTCCAATTCAGCTGCGAGGCTGCCCCAAGGCCGGTGCCAGAAGCATGGCGGGGACCGCGGCAATGTTCATCCCGTACGGCTACAGACCCAAAACCCAGGCAAACTGGAGTAGAGCGGTTTTCCAGTTTCATTCTGGCAAGGCAACGAGGAAAGTCCGGTGCAAGTCCGGCGCTGTCCCGCAGCTGTGAAGGGGCCCTGCCCCCAGCCAGAACGCTCGACGCTCCAACTCCCTTCAACCCCGGCGTGGACCGGGATCGTCGATGAACGCCCCACTCCGCAAGAGCGCCCGCCCCAACCGTTTACCGCTGCGTGGTTTGCCCCCCCTGGTGGCTATCGCCGCCTTGGCGGTGGTCGTCTCCGGCGAACCGGCCGCAGCCCATGGCATCTCTGGTGGTGGCCTTGGAAGTGGCTTCCTCCATCCCCTGCTGGGCAGTGACCACTTGCTGCTGCTGCTTGGCGTCGGCGCCGCCGCCGCCAGCCTCTCCGCCCAGCTGCTGCTCTGGGGCCTGGCCGGAGCCCTCGCTGGTGGGGTGTACGGCGCCCTGGGCGGCGGCCTACCCGCAGCCGAACTACTGGCTGCCTTATCGATCTCGGCCGTGGCCGCCCTGGTGCTGCGCAGCCAGAACAGCCCTAGCACCGTCGTCAACGCAGGCCTGGGACTGGCCGGCGCCGTGATTGCAACGGCTGTGGCCATCCACGCCATGCTCCACGGCCACGAAGTTCCCGCCGAGATCAGGCCCAGCAGCTGGTGGCTCGGGGCCCTGACCGCCTCGACCTTGGTGGCCGGTGGCAGCTATCTGGTGCTGCGCCAGCAAGCGGCGATCTGGAGCCAGCGGCTGGCCCTTGGCCTAGCCCTCGGGGGCGCCCTGCTGGCGATCGCCCCCGTGCTCGGCTGAACCAGACGGCGAAGGGCAGGCCCTGAAGGCCCCCGTACCCAAACCCAGCCAACCGGCCCAGGCTCCCTGCTCAGGGGGTCTGGGCTTTTTGCTGGCAGTCATCCGCCCCAGATCTGCCGATGCCCCCCGCAGGGCCAAACCAGGCCGAGACCTCACCAAGCGGGCCTCTTGCGGCCGGATCCAGAGCCAGCTCCGTGTGAAAGAGCTCTTGTCGGCCCAGGAAGCAGGCCTGCATGCTGGGGGCATGAAATCCACCCCCTCTCCCCACCAATCCCTTCTGCCAGACGCAGAAGCCCTACTTGAGCTTGAACGGCGCTGCCGCTACCTCGGCACGGGCCTGGACGCCGAAGAGCTGCTTGGCCCTTGGCAGCTCGTGCAAACCTGGACCAAGGGCCAGAACCAGCCCGCCGCCGCAAGCTCCTGGCTGCTGCGCAGCTTGGCGGCCCAATTACGGATCACCGCGGGCCCAAGCCCGGGCCAGCTGCGGCTGGCCAATCGCGTCTGCCTCGGTGCCTTCAGCCTCGAGTTCAGCGGCCAGGGCCAACTCAAGGGGCGCCGCCCTCTGTTGGTGTTCTGGTTTGACCGGCTGCAGCTGACGCTGGGCAGCATCGCCCTGGTGGATCGGGCCATCAGCAAACCCGAAACGACCAAGCTCCCCTTCTTTGCCCTCATTGGCCGAGGGAACAAAGCGGACGGACAGGGAACTGCTGCCCGGCAGTGGCTGGCGGCGCGGGGTCGCGGTGGCGGTTTGGCCCTGTGGTGTCTGCCAGAGCCAGCCCCTGAAACGTTGCAACCGAAGCGCGGCTGAGCAAAGCCAAAGCAGAACAAGGGCCAAACCATAAAAAGCCCCCTCCTTGCAGAGGGGGCTTTGGTTCAGCTCAAGCCCTAGGGCCAGGAGGTGATTCGATCAACCGATCGCAGGTGCGCTCAAGGCCACGGGGGTGGACTGGGCAGCAGCGAGGTCAAGGGGGAAGTTGTGAGCGTTGCGCTCGTGCATCACTTCCATGCCCAGGCCAGCGCGGTTCAGCACATCGGC
>CAMCMT010000064.1 GCA_945875915.1 Synechococcus sp. UW140
TGCACCTGCGCCACATGGTGGGGGGCCGCCTGCCGGCCAGCGCCGGCTCGGCCCTAGTGCTCGGCCAGGAACTGCTCTATCGCTTCGAATTTCCGGAGCGGCCCGGCGCCCTGATGGCCTTTGTGAACAGCCTGCAGGCCAGCTGGAACATCAGCATTTTTCACTACCGCAACCACGGCGCCGACGTCGGCCGCATCGTGGTGGGGGTGCAGGTGCCCCCGGCGGAACAGGAGCAATGGCAAGGGTTCCTGGCGAGCCTGGCCTGCCGCTATTGGGATGAAACCGCCAACCCCGCCTATGCCCTGTTCCTCGGCGATCGCCAGACCCCCCTCCAGGCGCTGGTCCCAGCAGGGCCAGTGGTATAAGTTGCGCCCATCCCTGCGCTGGAGCCACTGATGCCCAGCCCTGAGACCTCCCTGCCGGGGCCTGCGCCGCTTAAGACCGAAGAATCTGGGCCCTTGCCTGAGGTCGCTTCTGCAGCTCCATTGCCGCTGCCGCCGCCCCGGCAGCTGTCCCTGCCGGCCAGGCTGGAGGCCATTCTTTATCTGAAGGGCAAGCCCCTCACCCTGGGGAACCTGGCGGAGATCGCGGTGGTCCCCAGGGAGGAGGCCGAAGTGGCCCTGATCACCCTGATGGCCGACTACGCCCACCGGGACACGGCCCTGGAAATCCGCCAGGAGGGCCAGCGCTACAGCCTGCAGCTGCGCGACAGCCTGGGCGATTTGGTTCAAAGCCTGCTGCCGGTGGACCTCTCCACCGCCGCCCTGCGCACCCTGGCCACGATCGCCCTGAAAAAACGGATCCTGCAGTCGGATCTGGTGGAGCTGCGCGGCTCCGGCGCCTACGAGCACATCAAGGAGCTGCTGGCCCAGAACTTCATCGAACGCAAACGCCAAAGCGAGGGCCGCTCCTTCTGGCTGAGCCTGAGCGAAAAATTCCACCGCACCTTTGCCGTCACCACGGTGGCGGGACCGGCCCGGCCCCCCAGCCCCCGGGGTACGGCGGCCCAAAGGGCGAAGGCCAACGCAACGGCTGCCGCCAGCGAAGGGACGGGCCCAGACGGCTTGGCCATGGAAGAGCCAGGGCTGACTGCATAGAGTCGGACCATCGTTTTGCCGCCCCCTGTCGCCATGGATGCCGTGAGCCTGTTGTTGAGCGTGCTGGTCAGCACCCTGAAGATCTATTCGCTGATCCTGCTGGTGCGGGTCCTGCTGACTTGGTTCCCCAACCTCGATTGGAGCAACCCCGTGCTCTCCACCGTCAGCTCGATCACCGACCCCTATCTCAATGCCTTCCGCGGGCTGATCCCACCCCTGGGGGGCCTGGATCTCTCGGCGATTGTGGCCTTCCTGGCCCTGAACCTGGCCCAACAGCTGCTCGGCAGCCTGAGCATGGTCGGCGGCGGCTACGGCGTTTAAATCCAGCCGTAGTCTGGCGCGGGGATGTCAGTTCGTAGCCAAGGCCTGCTCTAAGGGCAGCAATTCGTCGTCTTCGCCGGCGCGGCTGCGCACCGGAGCACTGAAACCCTTGGCCTTGGCGTGGCTCACCTGCAACGGTCCTGGCGTGCCTGCCGGCACGGACAGGCGCAGGGCAAAGGGGGAAACACCTGTTGGCACATCCCCGATCGAGCCCACCCGCGAGCGGTTCTGGAGCACGGGCTCGCCGCTGGAATCGAGGATCTGGGCGAAGACATCGGTATCCACCACCGGCCGCTTGCCGGGGTTGAGCACCTCACCCCGCAGGGCATAGCAACTGGCACCGCTGGGGCGCTTCTGCTCGGGCTGGGCACCCACATCGGCTTCCGGGCAGGGCTCCAGCCGGATCTCCCGCACCACCAGGTCACTGGCCCAGGCACCGCTGGGCATCACAACCAGGGCAACCAGGAGCACAGCGGCGCAGCCGAGGGCGGCCCGCAGGGGCAACTCCAGCAGCCGCTGGACTAGGGCAGCCCCCGCCGCCACCCAAGCCCTGGAAACCCGCTGCGCCGCCTGACTCACCGCTGATCACCACTGCCTGCGATCACGTTACGGGCGGCCCGGCTGGCCAGTTTCTCCAAATTGGCGCGGGCAACCGTGTCGAGGTCAAAGCCCAGTTCACTGGCCAGCTGGGCCACATACCAAAGAACATCGCCCAGTTCCAGCTTGAGGCTTTCGCGCACCGGATCGCTAAAAACGCCGTTGTCGTCGCGGATCACCTTTTTGACCTTGTCGGCCACTTCGCCTGCCTCACCGCAGAGTCCCAGGGTCGGATAGATGGGGTTGGAACCCACCTGGGGATAGCGGGCCGTGGCCCTGGCCCCCTGCTGGTACTGGTTGAGATCCATGGCGGGGCCGCGGTGGAGGTGCCGGATGGTAGTTTCCGGCTTGACTTTGGCCCCGCCAATGGCCCTCCCCGATCTGACGCGTCGCACCAAGATCGTGGCCACCATCGGCCCCGCCACCGAATCGCCCGAACGGTTGCGTGCGTTGGTGCTGGCTGGTGCCACCACCTTCCGCCTGAATTTTTCCCACGGCGACCACGCCGAGCACGCCGCCCGCATCGAAACGATCCGGGCCGTGGCCAAGGAGCTGGGCACCCACATCGGCATCCTCCAAGACCTCCAAGGCCCCAAGATCCGCCTGGGTCGGTTTGCCGAGGGGCCGATCACTCTGGCCAATGGGGACCCCTTTGCCCTCACCGCCCGGGAGGTGAGCTGCAACAAGAGCATCGCCACGGTCACCTACAACAACCTGGCCCAGGAGGTGACCCCCGGCAGCCGCATCTTGCTCGATGACGGGCGGGTTGAGATGGTGGTCGAATCGGTCGACACGGTTGAGCAGACCCTGCATTGCCGCGTCACCGTGGGGGGGGTGCTCTCCAACAACAAAGGGGTGAACTTCCCCGATGTGCAGCTCTCGATCCGGGCCCTCACCGATAAGGACCGGGAAGACCTAATTTTCGGCCTGGCCCATGATGTCGATTGGGTCGCCCTCAGCTTTGTGCGTAATCCCTCCGACATGGAGGAAATCAAAGCCCTGATCAAGAGCCATGGCCACAACACCCCGGTGGTGGCCAAGATTGAGAAATTCGAGGCCATCGAGCAAATCGATGCAATCTTGCCCCTCTGCGATGGCGTCATGGTGGCCCGGGGCGACCTCGGCGTGGAGATGCCGGCCGAAGAAGTGCCGCTGCTGCAAAAAGAACTAATCCGCAAGGCCAACAGCCTCGGCATTCCGATCATCACGGCCACCCAGATGCTGGATTCGATGGCCTCCTGCCCCCGCCCCACCCGGGCTGAGGTCAGCGATGTGGCCAACGCCATCCTTGATGGCACCGATGCGGTGATGCTCTCCAACGAGACCGCCGTGGGCGATTACCCGGTGGAGGCCGTGGCGACGATGAGCACGATCGCCCGCCGCATCGAGCGGGATTACCCCATGCGCTCGGTGGACAGCCGCATGGCCTCCACCATCCCCAACGCCATCAGCCAGGCGGTGAGCACGATTGCCCGCCAACTGGAAGCGGCGGCGATTTTCACCCTCACCAAGAGCGGTGCCACGGCCCGGAACGTCAGCAAGTTCCGGCCGTCTACCCCGATCCTGGCCGTCACCAGCGATGGGAGCGTCGCCCGCCAGTTGCAACTGGTTTGGGGCGTCAGCCCCCTGGTCGTTGCCGAGCAGGCCGACGATGACAGCACCTTTGCAGTGGCCATGGATGTGGCCCGCTCCATGGGCATGTTGCGCAGCGGCGATCTGGTGGTTGAGACCGCTGGCACCCTCAGTGGCGTCAGTGGCTCCACCGACCTGATCAAGGTCGGAATCGTCGCCTAGGCGGGTTAAACCTGGCCTATCCCAAGGCCGCGCCGCCAGCTCTGGGGCATACGGTTGGGCGAGGGCCAGCGATCGCCCCTGCCACCAGCCATGGTGGTATTGGAGAACAATCCCCCCCAACCCAGCCTCCCCGATCGATGGCCTCAAAGTTGCCCCTGGGTGAAACGGTGGCGATGGCGCTCACCACCTTGAAGGCCAATAGGCTGCGCAGCCTGTTGACCATGCTGGGCATCGTCATCGGCAACGCCTCGGTGATCACCCTGGTGGGGATCGGCAAAGGAGCCCAGAACCTGGCCGAGGGCCAACTCAACACCCTGGGTGCCAACGTGCTGTTCGTGGTGCCTGGCAACAACGACACCCGACGTCAGGGGATTGATTTCCCAAAAACCCTGGTGCTGGAAGACTCCAAGGCCATCGCCGAGCAGGTACCCAGCGTGAGCCGGGTTGTCCCCCAGATCACCCTGAATGAGGTGGTGCAGGCGGGGGCCCGCAGTTCCAGCAGTTCCGTTTCAGGCATCACGCCCGATTTTCTGCCGGTGCGCCGTTTTGAGGTAGCCCAAGGGCGCTTTCTGAGCGAGCAGGATCTCGAATCGGCCCGCAATGTGGTGGTAATCGGCCCGGATCTGCGCACGAAACTGATGCCGGTCGGTTCGGCCCTTGGCCGCAGCCTGCGCATCCGCGACCAGGCCTTCACGGTGATTGGGGTGATGGCACCGAAGGGGGCCGTGTTTGGCTCCAACCAGGACGAAAACGCGTACATCCCGATCACCACAATGATCAGCAAGCTGAGCGGCCGAGACCCCACCTACGGGGTCAGCCTCAGCTTCATCAGCGTTGAAGCACGCGATGACAACAGCACTGGCGCCGCTAAGTTCCAGATCAGCAACCTGCTACGCCAGCGCCATAACATCCTGCGTGACGACGACTTTGCCGTGCGCTCCCAGAAAGATGCCCTCTCAATCGTGGGCACGATCACCGGCGGTCTGACCTTAATGCTGGCGGCGATCGGCTCGATCTCCCTGTTGGTGGGCGGCATCGGCATCATGAACATCATGTTGGTGTCGGTGAGTGAGCGCACCGCCGAGATCGGCCTGCGCAAGGCCGTGGGAGCCCGCAGCAGCGATGTGATGGCCCAGTTCCTTGTGGAGTCCCTGGTGCTCTCCAGCTTGGGCGGGATCGTGGGCAGTGCCATCGGCCTGGGGGCCATCACGGCCGTGGCGAGCTTCACGGCCCTACCAGCCTCCATTGGACTCTCCAGCGTCGTCGTCACCGTCGCGGTGTCCGGCTCGAGTGGCCTGTTCTTCGGCGTGGTGCCGGCCCGGCGGGCGGCCCGGCTGGATCCGATCACGGCCCTGCGGAGCCTCTAAAAGCCAGAAGGAAGCCAGTCAGGCCAAGACCAGTTAAGGAAGAGATCGTTAAGAAGCTCAAAGCGTGTCAAATGGCACACAAGCCCAGGCCAGGCAATGGCTTCATAGACCTTCGTTTTAAGGGTCAATCCTTGGGCCAGCTCTCCTGTGGCTACCTCAACGCCAGTGATCGCATGGTGATCCTGCGTTGTATCGGTCCCCAGGAGTATTTTCTCGAAAGGGTGGTATTCCCTTTTGAACTGCTCAGTTTTTGCGCACCCACAAGCGCCTCTGTGCAGATCTGGACCCATGGCCTGGGCGGGCCGGAACTGATGGAATCGATCGATGTGGGCGAACTGGGCATCGAGCTGGAGTCCCCTGTCGAGATCACCCCTGCTGAGGCCAATCCAATGGCGGTGGCTGGCGCGCTTGAGGACTGGTGCACGTCCTAGGCCCCAGGCCCAATGGCGGCTGAGGACCTAGGCGGAGAGCCCCGAAAGCACCTGGGCGAGCTTTACAGTTGTTCAAATTCAAGTTGCGGGTCCGCTCGGCCATGAACCAACGCTGGCGCCTCATCGCTCTTTGGCTTCTGCCCGTTGGGGTGGCCCTGTTCTTTGGCTGGCAGATCCTGGGCAATGGGGGCGGCAGCAGCCTCGCCCAGGGCAGCCCCACCGTGGCGCCCCGCAATGCCGCCGTGGCCCGCATGACCTACGGCCGCTTCCTCGACTACGTCGATGCCGGCAGGGTTACGGCCGTCGACATCTTTGATGGCGGCCGCACTGCCGTGGTTGAAGCCTCCGATCCCGACCTCGACAACCGCGTCCAGCGGCTGCGCGTTGACCTACCCGGCCTGGCTCCAGAGCTGATTAATAGTCTCAAGGACAAGGGGATCAGCTTTGACATCCATCCGGCCAAGGCCGCCCCGCCCTTGCTCGGAATTCTGGGCAATTTGGCCTTCCCACTGCTTCTGATTGGTTCGCTGATCCTCCTAGCCCGTCGCTCCTCCAACATGCCCGGCGGTCCTGGCCAGGCCATGCAGTTTGGCAAGACCAAGGCCCGCTTCGCAATGGAAGCCGAAACTGGGGTGAAATTTGACGATGTTGCTGGCGTTGAAGAAGCCAAGCAAGACCTGCAGGAGGTGGTCACCTTCCTTAAGACCCCCGAGCGCTTTACCTCCGTGGGGGCCAAGATTCCCCGGGGTGTCTTGCTGGTAGGCCCTCCCGGCACGGGCAAGACCCTGCTGGCCAAAGCGATTGCTGGTGAAGCGGGCGTGCCCTTCTTCTCCCTATCGGGCTCGGAATTTGTCGAGATGTTCGTCGGTGTGGGCGCTAGCCGCGTGCGCGACCTCTTTAAGCGCGCCAAGGAAAACAGCCCTTGCCTGATCTTCATCGATGAGATCGATGCGGTGGGCCGCCAGCGGGGCGCCGGCATTGGCGGCGGCAACGACGAACGGGAGCAAACCCTTAACCAGCTGCTCACCGAGATGGATGGCTTTGAGGGCAACAGCGGCATCATCATCATTGCCGCCACGAACCGGGCCGATGTGCTCGATTCAGCCCTGATGCGTCCGGGCCGCTTTGATCGCCAAGTGATGGTGGATGCCCCCGATATCAAGGGCCGGATCTCCATCCTGAAAGTCCACAGCCGCAACAAAAAACTGGGCGAGGACGTGTCCCTTGAGGCCGTGGCTCGCCGCACCCCTGGCTTTACGGGCGCTGATCTGGCAAACCTGCTGAATGAGGCCGCGATTCTCACCGCCCGGCGCCGCAAGGAGGCCACTGGTAATGCCGAAATTGACGATGCCGTTGATCGCATCATTGCCGGCATGGAGGGCAAACCACTCACCGATGGCCGTAGCAAGCGCCTGATCGCTTACCACGAAGTGGGCCACGCCCTCGTGGGCACCCTGGTCAAACAGCACGACCCCGTGCAGAAAGTCACCCTGATCCCCCGGGGCCAGGCCCAGGGTCTCACCTGGTTCTCCCCCGACGAAGACCAGATGCTCGTCAGCCGTTCCCAGCTGCGGGCCCGGATCATGGGTGCCCTGGGCGGCCGGGCCGCCGAAGCCGTGGTCTTTGGCCACGCTGAGGTCACCACCGGGGCCGGCGGCGACATCCAGCAGGTGGCCTCCATGGCCCGCCAGATGGTGACCCGCTTCGGCATGAGTGATTTGGGTCCCATGTCCCTGGAGGCGGGTAACCAGGAGGTTTTCCTAGGCCGCGATCTGATGACCCGCAGCGAGATGTCCGATTCGATCGCCAGCCGCATCGATGACGCCGTGCGCAAGATCGTTCAAAGCTGCTACACCGACACCCTCGCCCTGGTGAATGCCAACCGGGATTGCATGGACCGGGTCGTGGAGCTCCTGATTGAAAAAGAAAGCCTCGATGGCGAAGAATTCGTGGCCTTGGTGTCCGAATTTACGGAGGTGCCCATCAAGGAACGCTTCACTCCCGTGCTCGGCGCCAGCTAAATAGCAAGGCCCCGGCAAAGAGCCCATTGCCTAAAGGCCATCCCTAACAAAAAAGCCCTGGCCTGGATAATCAGGACAGGGCTTTTTAAATGGGAACTTAACCCCTAGCGATAGGGGCAAACGCCATAACGGGCTTACCAGTTAGACAGGGCGAATCGGACGCTTGTCGATCACCTTGTCGATCAGGCCATAGCCGATCGCTTCCTGGGGAGACATGAAGAAGTCCCGATCCGTGTCCTGCTTGATGCGCTCCAGGGGTTGACCCGTGCGGTCGGCTAGCTCGGTATTGAGCTTGTCCTTTAGATAGAGGATCTCGTCCGCCTGGATACGGATGTCACTGGCCTGGCCGCGGGCGCCACCCAAGGGTTGGTGGATCATGATGCGCGAATGGGTCAGGCTGCTGCGTTTGCCCTTGGTGCCGGCACACAGGAGAAAGGCGCCCATGCTGGCCGCCAAACCAAGGCAGACGGTCTGCACATCCGGTTTGATGTGCTGCATGGTGTCAAAAATACCGAGACCGTCGTAGACAGAGCCCCCGGGGGAATTGATATAGAGGAAGATATCCTTCTCGGGATCCTCGGCTTCGAGGAACAGCAACTGGGCCACGATGCGGTTGGCCGATTCGGACGTCACCGTTTCCCCCAGGAAAACAATCCGCTCGCGGAGCAGGCGCGAATAAATGTCAAAGGCGCGCTCACCCCGCCCGGACTCTTCGATCACGATCGGGATCATCGGCTCATCAGGGACTTCCAGGCCCGATCCTACCGAGAGCGCATCACCCATCGGTCGGCATGGGTCGGCGCTATGGTCGATTCACCCTGGCCTGAACTGAGTGGGCGCCTGCCTCACCGTCGCTGACAGCAAGCGCGCCTTCCACCGCGCCTTCCCCTTCGTGATCGCGCCGCTCTATCGCCGCATGGTCGATGAGCTCTTGGTGGAACTGCATCTATTAAGTCATCAGAAGGGCTTTCGCCCCGAAGGCCTCTTCGCCGTGGGGCTGACCCAGGTGTTTGAGAGCTTTTCGAAGGGCTACCGGCCCGTGGAGCAGCGCCAGCCCCTGTTTGAGGCTCTTTGCGGCTCCTCAGGATTCTCGGCCCCCGATTTTGAGAAGGAGCGCCAATCCATGGTGGCTGCTGTGGGGCACCACAGTCTCGAGGACGTGTCTGGCTGGCTGACCAGCGGCGGCGAGGGTGCACCGGCAGCCATCGCCGAAGTGCTCAGTTCCGTCAAACAATCCGATTTTCACTATTCCCGTCTTGCTGCTGTGGGGCTCTTAACCCTGTTGCAGCAGGCCGCCGGCGCCGATGCGCTTGAACCGGCAGCCCTGCGGCAATCCGCCCACGAGATCGGTGAGGCCATGGGCTTACTGAAGTCGCGCCTAGACAAGGACCTCAGCCTCTACGCCACCAATGTGGAGAAGATGGCCCAAGCGGTTGAGCTGATGGAGGAAACCTTGGCGGCCGATCGGCGCCGACGCGAGCGCCAGCAGGAGGCCGCTACCCAACCGGCAACGCCCCCGCCGGCCCCAGCCGATCCCGGTTCGACCATCCCCTAAGAGCTGCCAACACTTCCAGTAGCGGTTACCAGCTGGTCCTTGCAAGCCAAGCCCAAGGGGCCAGCAGCCCTCATCGCCGCTGCCCGCCTTAGGGCAACTCCAGTCGTCCGGTCAACTGGCTTGGTCCATGGCCAGAGGACCAACCATCCCCATCAAGGGCCCTGGCCCAAATCTGCAAGGACTTGGAGCGTTTAAGTAGGGGCGGAATCCCCTGGGGCCATAGCCCGAGGCGGTGCAAGGCCTGGGGTTGGGCCCGCAGGCCCAGCATGCCGGCAGTGCCACGGTGGGCAGGATCCAAGGTGAGAAGGCGAGTGGAGCTTGCCTGTTCCAGCTTGGGCTCGGGCCCGAGGAACACCAACAACACCCGAGGCTGGGCCTTCCCGCTGGAACTTTGGGAGCGACCGGGGGGCCGGTTCAGCCAGCGCCAGCCACCCACAACGGTGCCATTGCCCCGCTGCCAGGTGCTTGCGCTGAAGGGGTCCCCCATCCCCTGGCGTTGCCATTGGGCACTCGCTTCCTTCTCCTCCAGCCCCTGGGCCAATAAGCCCTTACGCAGCCCAGCCAGCAGGGCCCGCCAGTCGGACGCGTTGGCGCCTAGGGCCAGGTGCAACTCCAGACTGGCCTGATAGGGACCCTGGGCCTGGGAGCGGAGCCTGAGCTCAAATGGAGCCTGGCGCAGCAAGCCCAGTTGGGCCGGTGCCAGGCCGTAGCTTTTTTGAAGCGGCTCGCTCACAAGGCGACTGTCCAAAAGCCCATCGACGAGGGGGGCCAGCCGCCCCCCCTGCAAGAGCAATAGGGCATCGGCGCCCTGGAGGGCGGGCGGCTCAAGCAACGGAGCCGATC
>CAMCMT010000065.1 GCA_945875915.1 Synechococcus sp. UW140
GTTTTTTCATGTTCAAAGAACTCGCGTAAATCGGCGATTATTCGAGGTGCCCTTAACCAGCTGATAACGACTCTAAAAAACCTGTTAGCCCTAGTGGGCGTAGCCCGCAGGGGCGGCGATCTAAAGGCGGTCGCCGACCTCGTCGATAGCTTGATCGATTCCCCCCAGATGGCGGAATGCCTGCGCCGTTGCCGGGAACAGGCCGGTGGCGCAGCCATGATCGATGGGCGCTATCCGCCCTTTCAGCCGGATATGCAAGTTCTGGAGTGCCTGCCTGAGGGGAGCCTGGGCCGGTCCTACGCCGAGTTGATGGTTAGCCGCGGCTATGACCCGGAGTTCTTCCGGCCGAGGCCGCTCCTCAGTGATGCCCACTGGCTCACCCAACGGATTGCCACCACCCACGACATCCACCATGTGGTCTGTGGCTTTGGCACCACGCCGGAGGGGGAAAGCCGATTTGGCTGGCGGTCACCGCCAGCCAAATCGGCTTTCCCGCCTATGTGATGTTGAACAATGCTGCCCTGATAAGCCGCTTTCGTTTTAAAACCAAGGGTTATGCCCTGATGGGCAGGGCCATTGCCCATGGCACCACCATCGGCTTCAGCGCGGAGCCCCTCTGGCTGGCCCGCTGGGAAGAGGGTTGGGATTGGCCTGTGGAAAAGTGGCGCCAGCGGCTCGGCATCACCAAGCCCGCCACCGGGGAAGCCTATGGACTGCACCCTGTCCCTGGCTGAACAAACCAAAACCAGCAATCGCCCTAGGGTCGTTTGATGGCCCTGCGACTCCCCCCCTTCCAGCCCCTGCCGCCCCCACCGAGCGACAGCCAGCTGCTGGAAATCGCCCTCTCAGCCCTGCGCCCCACCCAGATGTGCGTGGGCATGGCGGAGATCCGTAGCCGCCAGATCGATTTCGCCAAGGACAGTCCCCAAGAGCGGCGGCGCTACCTACGCCAGAAACCCACCCCCTTGGTGCGTAGCCAGGCCGGCGACCTCTGGATGGTTGATCGCCACCACCGCCTCCGGGGGCTGATGGAGGAGGACCCGGGCGCCACTGCCTTTGGCTATGTGGCCTTGGATCTGCCTTTTAGGGATCCCCAGCAGGTGTTGGAAGACCTGCGCCAGCGGGGCTGGCTGTACCTGTTTGATGGCAGGGGCCTGGGCCCCTTCCCGCCCAGTGCCCTGCCGGAGAAGCTCACAGACACCCAGGACGATCCCTACCGCAGCCTGGTTTGGAAATTGAAGCGGGAGCGGGTCATCACGGCGGCCCCCCTGATCCCCTTCCATGAATTCCGTTGGGGCGCCTGGTTACGCAGCCGCACCCTGCCCCCCTTTAGCTCCGAGCGGTTGGAGCCGGCCCTGCCCTCGGCCCGGGCCCTGGTCCGCTCTAGGAGTGCCTCCCACCTAGCCGGCTGGCTTGGAACCCCAGTCGCCCAGGGGCATTGAGCCTGCAGCGGGGCCAAGCATGGCCGGCGGAGCCTGCCAATTCCACCAGGCGAGCGAACCGTCCGAGTCAGGGGCAAGCTTGGAGTGGACGTTGAAGCCCTACCGGCGTCCGTGCCAGCCTGTCCCCCTGACCTGGCCAACGGTGCCTGGTCCAGCAATCGCGTGACCTTTTTCCTCAAGCTCACCGAAGCGATCGCCAGTCGCCAGTCCCTGCTGATCACGGGGCTAGACCCCAATCCGGAGATGCTGCAGAGCTGGAACCGCCATCGCGGCAGTAGCGCCAGTTCGTTTCTGTCCCAGTCGCGCCGCTGGATCAAGGCGGTGATCGAGGAAACCTCCGACCACGTTTGTGCCTTCAAACCGAGCCTGGGGTTCTACCAGGCCCTGGGCGCCGTGGGCCTCGACCTGCTGCGGGAAGTGCGGGAGCTGGTACCGCCGGAGATCCCCCTCATTCTTGATGCCAAACATGCCGACCTCAATTCCGCCTCGGCCCTGGCCCACTACGTCTTTGAGGATCTCAATGCGGATGCCATTTCGCTTTCGCCCCTGGCGGGCCATGACCTAGCCGCTCCCTTTCTGTTGCACACCGACCGGGCGGTGGTGATCAGCTGCCACAGTTCAAGTCCCGCCTCCCGCATCCTCCAGCACCACCCCAATGAGGCCAATCCGCTTTACCTGCGGATCGTGGCTGAAAGCCTCCTCTGGGCGACCCCCGAGCAGTTGCTGCTGGAGGTGGGCACCAGTGACCCGGAAATTCTGGCCCGGGTGCGCAACTTGGCACCGGACCATGTGTTGATCCTGCGCAGCCTCTGGGGCGAGGAGGAACGGCTCGAAAGCCTGTTGCAGGCGGGCCTTGGCAACGCCGCCGACGGCCTGTTGCTGCCCGTCCCCCAGAACATGCTGATGGAGGATCGTCTCGGCGAGCGGGTGGCGGAGCTCAAGGGCCAGATCGCCAACCTGCGGGACCGGGTGATCAAGGGCCGCCAGCCCGCTGCAGACCGCTGTGACCTGTGGCTGCCCCAAGCCCGATCTGACCAGCTCGACAGATTGGTGGTTGATCTATTTGATATTGGCTGCCTACTCTTCGGTGAGTATGTGCAGGCTTCAGGTGCCCTGTTCAACTACTACATTGACCTGCGTCGCATCATCTCCAACCCAAATATCTTCCACCAGGTTCTGCACGCCTACAGCAACCTATTGGCCAATCTGCATTTCGATCGCATTGCCGGCATTCCCTATGGCTCCCTGCCAACGGCCACGGGGCTGTCGTTGCTGCTGCACAAGCCCCTGATCTACCCCCGTAAGGAAGTGAAGGCCCATGGGGCCAGGCGCCTAATCGAGGGGGATTTTAGGGAGGGCGAAACGGCCCTAGTAGTGGACGACATCCTGATCACGGGCGGCAGCGTGCTGGAAGGGATCGGCAAGCTCGAAAGTTCCGGTTTGCGGGTCAAGGATGTGGTGGTGTTTATCGACCATGGCGGCGCTGCCGCCCAGCGCCTGGCCGATGCGGGCTACCGCACCCGGGCGGTGTTAACCATCGAGCAGATCACGGTTGTGTTGCGCGAAGCGGGACGCTTGAGCCCTGAGCAAGCGGCTCTGCTGGGCTGCCAGCCCTAAGCAAGCAGTCGCCAGGGCAGGGCTTCTCCGGCGTGGAAGGGCACCAGGGTTAGGGGCGAGCCAGCCTCGCTGCCCAACTCCAGGGTTAGGGGCACGGTCTTGGCAGCCTCGCTGGTCGGATCCTGGCGCTCCAGGGTGATCGTGTCGCGATTGGGAGGCAGGCCGTAAAAGCGAGGACCGTGGTCACTGGCGAAGGCTTCCAGCTTGTCTAGGGCCCCCTCTTGCTCAAACACAGCCGCATAACTTTCGATCGCGAAGGGGGCGTTGTAAATACCGGCGCAGCCGCAGGAGGCTTCCTTGGCCTGGCGGCGGTGCGGGGCTGAATCGGTGCCAAGAAAAAAGCTGGGGTCGCCCGAGGTGGCCGCCCGGCGCAGGGCGAGGCGATGGCGTTCCCGCTTGGCGATCGGCAAGCAATAGAAATCGGGGCGCAGGCCGCCAGCAAATAGGGAATTTCGGTTGATGTGCAGGTGGTGGGGTGTGATCGTGGCCGCGAGCTGGGGACCGGTTTCGGCCACAAACGCCGCCGCCTCGGCCGTGGTGATGTGCTCAAAGACAACCTTCAAGCCCGGATAGCGGGCGAGCAAGGGCTGCAGGTGACGCTCGATGAACACGGCCTCGCGATCAAAGATGTCCACCTCGGGATCGGTGACCTCGCCATGGACCAGCAAGGGCAGGCCGATCCGCTCCATCGTCTCGAGCAGCGGCCCAATTGCGGCCAGGTCGCGCACCCCCGCCGCCGAGTTGGTGGTGGCGCCGGCGGGATAGAGCTTGGCGGCCGTAAAAACTCCCTCGGCCTGGCCCCGCACGAGCTCGCCTGGATCGAGGGTTTCGCTGAGATAGGCCGTCATCAACGGCTGAAAAGCCAAGGCGAGCTCGGGCCCTAATGCCGCCAGGATCCGCTGCCGGTAGGCCGCCGCCGCCACCACCGTGGTTACTGGGGGGGTGAGGTTGGGCATCACGATCGCCCGGGCAAACTGGCGGGCCGTGGCAGCCACCACCGCCTGGAGCATGGCGCCATCGCGCAGATGCACATGCCAGTCGTCGGGGCGCCGTAGGTGCAACTGCTGGCCCGGGCTAGCGCTGGTGCCCGGGCCGAAGGCCGCCGAATTGGCACTGGTTGGCTGGGCCGGAACTGGATGGGCCATCGTGCGGCATCCCCGCTCGAACCTGCCATGACCCTAGAAGCGGCGGCAGGCGGGGCCGTGGCGATCCGGGTCCAGCCCCGCAGCAGTAGCGATGAAGTGACCGGGGAACGCCAGGGAGCGATCCTGATCCGGCTAAAAGCACCCCCCGTTGATGGGGAAGCCAATGCAGCCCTGCTCAAGTTCATTGCCCGCAGATTGGGGGTACGCCAGCGCGATGTGACCTTGGTGCGGGGCCAGAGCAGCCGCTGTAAATGGATCCAGGTGACAGGCATGGCAGCCCAGCAAGTTCGACAGGCGCTTTTGGCCTAACGGCTAGGCGCCGTCGGTTGGCGAACCGGTTGGTGGCAACTGCCACGGGCCTGGCGGGCCGATTGCTGGCAAAGTGCGCCCAATCTCGATCGCATCAATGCCCTTCCTTCGCAAGCTGCTTCCCAAGCTTTCGTTCGCCAGCACCCTGGCTCTGGCCCTGCTCCTGGCCAGCTGCGCCTCCGAGGACGGTGGCCTGCAAAGCCAGAAGATCGACTTGATCAAGGGCCGGGGCAAGCTGATCTGCGGAGTTGACGGCAAGCTGCCCGGCTTCAGCTTTTTGGGTTCCGATGGGGCCTATAGCGGCCTGGACGTGGATGTCTGCAAGGCAGTGGCGGCAAGCCTGCTGGGCGATTCCGCCAAGGTCGACTACCGCGACCTCAATTCCAGTGAGCGTTTCGCCGCCCTGGCCAGCGGTGAGGTGGACCTGCTTTCACGCAACACCACCGCAACCCTGACCCGCGATGCCGCCGGCGGCAACGGCCTCAGTTTTGCGCCTACCACCTTCTATGACGGCCAAGGGGTGATGGTGGCCGCCGGCAGTGGCGTGAAAAGTCTCCAAGATCTGGCCGGCAAGCCGATCTGTGTCGAGAGCGGCACCACCACCGAGCTCAACCTGGCCGACCGCATGCGCGAGCTCAAGGCCACCTACACGCCGCTCAAGTTCCAGACCGGCGACCAGACCTATGCCGCCTACCTACAGGGCCGCTGCTTGGCCGTGACCAGCGACCGCTCCCAGTTAGCTGCCAAACGCACCAGTTTCCCAGACCCCTCCGTCCACCTGTTGCTGGATGAGGTGCTGAGCAAGGAGCCCCTCACCCCTGCCACCACCAACGCCGATCCGGTTTGGTCCGATGCGGTGCGCTGGAGCGTCTACGCCCTGATGCAGGCCGAGGAACTGGGGATCACTAAGGCGAATGTGGCCGCCAAGTTGGCCCAGGCCAAGGCCAACCCCAACCAGGCGGACCTGCGCCGCTTCCTCGGCGTGGAAGGCGACTTCGGCAAGACCCTGGGGCTGCCGGCTGATTTTGTCGTCAAGGCCATCGCCGCTGTGGGCAACTACGGCGAAATTTTTGATCGCAATGTGGGCCCCGGCTCCAAGCTGAAGCTGGATCGGGGCCTGAACCGCCAATGGAGCCAGGGCGGCCTGATCTATTCGCCGCCCTTCCGCTGATGGCTAGCGATCTGGGTAAAAGTCCCCCCTGGTGGCAGAACCGGCGCCTGGTGCCCTGGCTAGTTCAGGGGAGCGTGGGCCTGCTGCTGCTGGTAGTGATCGCCTTTTTGCTGGGCAACCTGGTGCGCAACCTAAGCGCGGCCGGGCTGCTGCTCAGCTGGCGCTGGCTGGGTCAACCGGCCAGCTTTGACATCGCCGAAACCCTGCTGCCCTTCAACGCATCGGAGCCCTACTGGCGCGGCCTGCTGGCCGGCCTGGTCAACACCCTGCGGGTGGTGGGCCTCGGTTTTGTGGGGGCCACCCTGGTGGGAACCCTGGTGGGTAGCGCCTCCTTTAGTCGTAATGGCCTGGTCAAACGGCTGGCCAGGATCTACGTGGAGCTGATCCGCAATATCCCCCTGCTGCTGCAGTTGGTGTTCTGGTATTTCGTGGTTTTTCTCTCCCTACCGAATGGGGCAGCGGCGATCCAACTGCCGGGGATTGTGCTGGCTAAATCGGGACTGTTCTTGCCGGGTTTTGAAGCCGGATTCCAATGGAGTGGACCAACCCTCGTGGATGGGGTCTGGCAGGCACCCCTGCGGTTCACGCCCGAATTCGGGGCCCTGCTCACCGGCCTGGTGGTGTACACGGGGGCCTTCATTGCCGAGGTGGTGCGCGGTGGCATCGCCGCCGTCCCCAAGGGCCAGTGGGAGGCGGCCACTTCCCTGGGCCTGGGGCCCCTGCTTAGCCTGCGCCGCATCATCATTCCCCAGGCCCTGCGGGTGATCGTGCCGGGACTCAACACCCAATACATCTCCCTTGCCAAAAATTCCTCCCTGGCCGTGGCCTGTGGCTACACCGACCTTTATTCGGTGGCGGAAACCAGCCTCAACCAAACCGGGCGAGCGATTGAGGTGATCGTGATTCTGCTGGCGGCTTACCTCGCCATCGACCTGGTGATCTCACTGGTGATGAATGGCCTCAACCGATTGGTCCAGATCAAGGAGCGCTGAATGGGTCCGAAGCCTCGATTAACGCCCGCAAGCCTGCGCAAGGAGCTGTTCGCCACCCCCCTTGATGGGTTGGTGACCGTGCTGCTGGTCACGGGGCTGGCGGTGGCCGGCAGCAGGCTGCTGCATTGGGCCCTGGCCCAGGCCGATTGGGCCGTGATCCAGGCCAACAGCACCCTCTTTGCCGTGGGCCGCTACCCAATCGAGCACCAATGGCGCCTCTGGCTCCTGGTGGCCCTGCTCGCTGCCGCAGCCGGCTTGAGCTGGGGGGTGCTGCGCAGCCGACCGCTGCCGGACCGGCCGATCACGGCCCTCTGGCCCGGCAATGATCGCCTGGCCACTGGAATCCTGGTGCTACTGGCCAGCTGGGCACCGGCAGCCCTAGGCCTAACCCTGCCGATCCAAAGCCGCTGGTGGGCACTGACAGGACTGTTGTTGCTGGTGCGCTGGCTGGCCGGCCGCTTTGGCAACCGCCTGGGCAAAACGGCAACCCTGTCCCTTCCTCTGGTCTGGCCCCTGCTTTATCTGGTGGGCATGGTGTTGATTGGCGGCGGCCTGGGGTTGGTGACCGTTGGCGCCAACGAATGGGGTGGCCTGCTCTTGACCCTGGTGGAGGCCAGTTTCGCCATCCTGCTCAGTGCCCCCCTCGGGGTTTTGCTTGCCCTAGGCCGGCGCAGTTCCCTACCCTTACTGCGCTGGGGCTCGATCGTTTACATCGAGTTCATTCGGGGGGCGCCCCTGATCACCCTGCTGTTCCTGGGGCAGAACATCCTGGGCTTCCTCCTGCCCGGCGGCATGGCCCCCGATCGCATCTGGCGGGCGGCCTGGATCCTCACCTTCTTTTCCGCCGCCTATCTGGCGGAAGCGGTGCGATCGGGCCTAGCGGCCGTGCCCCGGGGCCAACTGGAGGCGGCCCGCTCCCTCGGCCTGAGCCTGCCCCAGGCGCTGGCCCAGGTGGTGCTCCCCCAGGCGCTGCAGATTGCCCTGCCCGCAACGGTGGGGCAGTTCATCTCCCTACTGCAGGACACCACTTTGCTCTCGCTGATCGGCCTGCTTGACCTCCTCGGCACGGCCCGCAGCGTGATGGCCAATCCGCTTTTCCTGGGCAAAAGCTCCGAAGTGTATCTCACCTTGGCGGTGTTGTTTTGGTGTTGCTGCGCGGCCCTTGGCCTAGGCAGCCGGGCCCTGGAACGGCGCCTGAATCCACCCAGCCTGGGCCGTTAGCGGCCACCATTAAGCCCTAAATCCCAAGCCCCAAGCCCTTTCCCCCTAGCCCATGACTGCCGAACCGAAGGTCGCCAAAACCCCAGCCATGATTGAGGCCCGGGGGGTTGAGAAGTGGTACCCCAATGGCTTCCATGCCCTGAGGGGCGTGGATCTCACGGTGCAACGGGGTGAGGTGGTGGTGATCATGGGCCCGTCAGGCTCGGGAAAAAGCACCTTCATCCGCACCTTCAATGCCCTGGAGGAGTTTCAAAAGGGATCGATCACGGTGGATGGCATCGCCCTCAATGACGACCTGCGCAAGATCGATGCGATTCGGCGCGAGGTGGGGATGGTATTCCAACAGTTCAACCTGTTCCCCCATCTCTCTGTACTCGATAATCTCACCTTGGCACCGGTCTTGGTGCGCAAACGCTCCAAAGGGGAGGTGCTGAACCAGGCGATGGCCCTTCTGGAGCGGGTCGGCATTGCCGAGCAGGCCCATAAGTTTCCCGGCCAACTCTCCGGCGGCCAGCAACAACGGGTTGCCATAGCCCGCTCCCTCTGCATGGAGCCCCGCATCCTGCTCTTTGATGAACCAACCAGCTCCCTCGATCCGGAGATGGTGCGTGAAGTGCTGGAGGTGATGCAGGGATTGGCGGCCGATGGCATGACCATGGTGGTGGTGACCCATGAGGTGGGATTTGCCCGCCAGGTGGCCGATCGGGTGGTCTTGATGGCCGATGGACAGGTAGTGGAAGAGGCAACGCCAGAGCGCTTCTTTGACCAGCCCCAGCACGAGCGTAGCCGTCAATTTCTATCCCAGATTCTCTAGCTTCCCAGCCCTAGCTTGATCGAGCCTGCACCTGGGAAATACTTAATAGAAGATGGTGTACAAATGCAATAGAAAACGAGCTGATGTTAAAAAATTACCCAGCAGATTCAGTTAGGGAGATTAGGCGAAGGCCTTTGGAATCCCAGAGGATGTAGCGAAAACATCCAGGAATATCTGCCAGGCTTAAGCGTTTAGCTCCCGTAAGCAGGTGAGCGTTGTGCTCGTGGCATTGCCGTAGGCGGTAGTTGGGAATCCGTTCGCAGAGGTGGTGAATACTGTGAAAAGCAATATCGGCAGAAAACCAATTCAAAATCCAGGGAAGCTCCAAATTGCTGCTGCCAGCAACAGCCGCTTCCAGGTAGCTCCAACCCTCATTACCACTGGCATAGGAGCCTTGGTAATTGTGTTGCACAAAAAAGATACAGATGAAAATTGCCGACGAAAAGGTCATCACGGTGGCGTAGCAACTCCAGAACAGGCCCAACCCAAGCCACTGACCCATGGCCCACCAGCTGGCAAGTACCAAAACATTATTGGCCACAAGATCAGCCAGCTCTGCCTGGGTGGGTTGGTAACGCTTGGGTGGGGCTGCAGCAGGGCCCTTCAGTCGGGTTGCGATCAAATCAACAAGGGCCAAAACAAGGCTGATGCGTGGCTTGATCACTAAGTAGAAAAATCCACCCGGTAGTAACATCAGTGGATGTCGGCTCAGTCCATAGAGCCGTTGGTTCCAGGGGGAAAGGGCCCGGTATTGCTCTAGACTCAGCAGAGCGGAGGGGCCGCGGTAGCGATCCCAATTGCCATTGTGTTTGTGGTGAAAGGCGTGGCCCCTGGACCAGGGATGCTCGGGGATGCCGTTGACAACTCCAAAGACAAAACCAAAGACCTGGTTAAGCCAGCGGCTGGCAAACAGGGAGCGGTGGCCGCAATCGTGCATCAGCGAAAAGCTGCGCGACGAAAAAAGAACGAGCAGGACCAGGATCGGCAGCAGCAACAGGCGTTGCGCCAACGGGCCGGCCAATACCTGGGGCACCGACCACCAAAGCAAGGCCACAGGGACCAGGGTGCTGATCACCTGCAGAAGGGCGCGGCGGTTATCGCTCTTGCGATAGGCCTCAAGCTCAAAATCACTGCGGCGCAGCGGACGAATCGCAGTCCCCGGCGCCTGAAAGTCTGTGGAGGTCAGGGGTCCGGTCCCA
>CAMCMT010000066.1 GCA_945875915.1 Synechococcus sp. UW140
CTGTTATTACGCCACAAGCGCACTGGGCCGTGGCCGCAGGCCAGGCGGATGCGCTGCTGGATCTCGTGTTCGCTCATCGAGGCGGCCATGGCCCCTATTGCCACCGGGTGCGGGGCGTCAGGGAGTGGCAGGTATTGGCTGTTTGGCGACTACCTGCCATGTATTCGCTGATCTGGCAGGGGCGCAAATACGTCGCGGATAAGCGCGGCATCGCCGCAACAGCGTGGCAGCAGTACTAAAAAGCGGTACCATTAGCCCAGGAAGCGCAAGCACCAGCGCACCCTTGAGCTGATCTTCCTCAGGCCTGTCAATGGCAGTGTTCCCTAGCGAGACGTGCTGGCCCTGTTTCAGGAGCTTGGCGCCGAGATCAGCGAAAGGGAAGGCAGCCGCCTTGCGGTTGTCCTATTCGACGAGGTGCGGGTGTTCCATCGTCCCCACCCCTCAGCGAACACCGATAAGGGAGCCGTGGCGTCGATTCGGCGCTGGCTCGAACAACACGGAGTGATCCCATGAGCCTGATGACCCTCGACGGCTTCCATGCCCGCATCGACTACGACGAGGACACCGACCTCTTCCGCGGCGAGATCCTTGGTCTTAATGGTGGCGCTGACTTCTATGGCTCCAGTCCAGAAGAACTGCGCCGGCAGTTTCGTCAATCGCTGGATGTTTTCCTGGAGGTGTGCCGTGAGCAGGGGATTGAGCCCCGCCGGCAGTATTCCGGCAAGTTCAACCTACGCATCTCCCCCCAGCTGCATGAGCTGTTGGCCCTACGGGCCCAGGTATGCCACAAGAGCCTGAATGCCTTTGCGCAGGAGGCCCTCGAGCGCTCCCTGGCCCCTGCGGACAACGGTTAGGGCTACCCCAGCGAGCCCGACCAAGATGGGATCACCTTGATGACCAAGAGCCATGGTGCAGGTGACGGTGGCTCAGGCCAAAGCCCAGTTCTCGAGCCTGCTGGATGCGGTTCAGGCCGGGGAAGCGGGGGTGATCACCCGCCGCGGTAAATGGTGCTAATCGCCCTATGCCTTTCTGTTTAGTGACGGGCCGAATAACCAGCTACGGCTCCCACCAGTGCGGCAGCCACACTGCCCAGCCCCTGGAGCCCTTGTTGGCGCTGCTCGGCGCTGTAGCGCCCCTGCAGGTCGACAGCCACCCAGCTGCAGACCGCTAGCAGAGCCAGAACGGAGACGGCTCCTAGTCGCACGACGACGCGCTCGAGCCCACGTCGATGGGCTTCTTCTGCTGGATCACTGCGGCGACCCTGCAATCGCACGAAGGCGTCGGCCAGCTCGGCCAGGGTCTGCGAGTCAGGCAGTTGGTTCACAGGGTGACCACTTCTTTGATCCGCGGTACGCCGCCCTCCTCGACGAAGAACCCCATGCTGCGGCCCTCTTGCTTTTCCTTTTTCGCGAAGGCCAGCAGGGCCACCGCCCGCCGCACCACCTCGGCCCGGCTGAGCCCCTCGGCTTCTGCTAACTGATCGAGGCCCTCCAGGAAGGCATCTGACACCCGCAGGGCCAGCCGCTCCGTATTCATGGTGTGTGCGTACATCCGTTGCCTAAAGCTACGTGGATTGGGAGCCGGTGGGATGGGCTTGCCGGTGCTGGGACGATTCCCGGCGCCAGTGTGGGGTCGTGACCGCGATCCTCCCCATGCAGGCCTACATCGCTGTGGAGACCACCCGGACCATGGGCCTACCTGCAGTGGATGGGGCGGCGCTCAGGCCAAGTCCCAGGGATTGATCAACTCCAGGCCGATTCCGGCGAAGTCGTTGCTGTCCCTTGTGGCTAGGGGGACCCCATGGGCCAGGGCCGTGGCTGCGATCACCGCATCGGCCGTCGCCATCGGCCGGGCTAGCCGTTCGCGGCGCCGCAGTACTTCGGCATACCAGTGGGCTGCCTCGCTTGAGAAGGGCCAGATCCGGCCAGGGAAGAGCTCGGCCGCCAGGGCCTCCCAGCTTTGCTGGAGCTGCTGCTGACGCCGGCCAGCTGGGAGTCGGGCCAGGCCGTGCAGGATTTCGGCCTCGTTCATGGCCGTGATCGCTACCGCCTCTGGATCGAGGCCATCGGCCCAGGCCAGCACCTTGGGCTCGGGCGCCAGGCGCATCAGCTCCGAGATCACGTTGGTGTCGAGCACAATCACCGGGTCGCCTCCGTTTGGCAATCGCTCTGCCTCAGGGCTCCAGGTTGGTTTCGATGTCGAATTGGGCTGGGGTTGGCAGGGAGGACTGCTGCGGCAGGTCCAGCTCCACCCCGCCGAGCTTGGCGAAATGGTCATGGATGCGACTGCCCAGGCCCTTGCTGCTTGGTGCCGGCTTGCCGGCTTCCATGGCGGAACGGATGATCGTGCGGGCTTCCTCCTCCATCGAGCGGCCGTGGCGGGCGGCCTGCACGCGCAGCTGGGTCTTGGTGCCCTCGTCGAGGTTGCGGATGGTGAGGGTGGCCATGGCGGACGACTGCTTGCGTTGCTTGCAATGCTGTCAATGCTAATGCCGCAGGCGGCTGCACGCCCTGCCAGGTCTTAAGCGTTGCATTTCCTGGCAGCCCAGACATGGCGGGCCCAGCCGGGTTTGTAGCCCCGTTCCTGCTCCCGCTTTAGGAGTTCTTCCAGGCTGCGGCAGCCGGCCGACGGTGATTGGGGCCGGGGCCGTTGTTGGTTGGGCTGGCTGGGCTTTGGGCGGTGACGGGCGCGGCCAGAGAACAGGGCCAGCTCGCCCTCGAGCTGCTGGAGTTCGCGGCGTTGCTCCTCGCGCTCGCCCGCAAGAAACAGGTGCCCGCAATCGGGGCAGTGCTGGGCTGCGCTGGGGCAGCTGCAAAAACAATGGGGGCAGTCCTTGATCGGGATCGAAACCCCCTGGCGGCGGCGGCGGCCGGCCAGGGTCCAGGTCCGCTCCTCGGTAGGCAAGCCGTGGCGGTGGGCATTGCCGACGTGATCAAGGATCACGGCCCCAGCCTTGCCGGGGGCGGGACGTAGGGCCCGGCCGACCATCTGCAGGTAGAGGCTCAAGCTGGCGGTAGGGCGCAGCAGGATGGCGCCGCCGACAGACGGGATGTCGGTGCCCTCGGAAATCAACATGCAGCTGGTCAGCACCTCGACCTCGCCGGTGCCTAGGCCTGCGATCAGGCGGCGCCGCAGCGCTGCTGGAGTCGTGCCACTGACCGCAGCGGCCCGGAAGCCAGAGCCGCGGAAGGCTCCGGCCAGCTGCTCGGCGTGGGCTGTTGTGCAGCAAAAGACGATCGCGGTGGCCGGGTGCAGCCGGCGCCGGTAATGGGAGATCGCATCACCGATGGCGGCCCGGTTGCCAAAGACTTGGGCGGCCTGTTTGAGATCGAACTCGCCCTGCGGGCGACGCAGGAGAGAGCCTGGATCCTGGAGGTTCTGCCCTTTGGGGACGTTCCCTTTGGCACTGGGCCAGGAATAGACCTGGGACCTAGCCAGCCAGCCCTGCTCCACCAGCTCTGCCGCTGAGGGTCCCAGGACCAGGGCCTCAAAGAAACCACCGGCCTCAACGCCCAGCCCCTTGCCATCAAGGCGTTCGGGTGTGGCGGTGGTGCCGACCAGGTGGGCGCTGGGCCAGGCGCTGATGATCTGGCCCCAGAGGTTCCCCGCCACTAGGTGGTGGGCCTCGTCTTGGATGATCAAATCCGGCGCCTGGAGCTGCTCGAGCCGGCGGGCGACGGTTTGCACCGAACCGACCGCCACCTGGCGGCCCTCGAAGGGGTGGCCGGGGGCGATCAAGTCGGGCTCTAGCCCCCAGGCCCGCAGCGTGCCGCTCAGCTGCTCGATCAATTCGCTGCGGTGGGCGAGCACCAACACCCGCCGGCCCTTGGCGGCAGCGCCCTGGGCAATGGCGCCGATGATCTGGCCCTTGCCAGCGCCGGTGGGCAGGACGGCGCAGACCCTCCGGTGGGTTTTCAGGGCTGTGCGGAGACCTGTGAGCAGCTGCAGCTGGTAGTCGCGCAGCACGACGGAACCACCCAAGACGACGCCGCCCATGGCACTACAAAGCCGGCATGTGATCAGCGCAAGCTAACAAGCCTTGCCAGGTGTGCTTAGGCTGGGCTCCGAGTTCCTGGTCTGCATGGCCTCGTTTGCATCTCCCTTGAGTGTCTCGATCACCGAGGCGCAGCTGGCCTGGCTTGAGCAGCGCCGTCTCCATGGGGCCCTTAGCCGCTCGGCGGTGCTGCGCCAGGTGCTCGATGCCGCCATCGCGGCGGAGCAGGGCCCAAGCACCGCCTGGCCCGGGGCCGCCCAGGACTCAGTCCAAACCAATCGCTGAACGGAGGACACCTCATGGCAACCAACGGGATCACGGCGGCTTTGGGTCGCTGGAGCGACCTGCTCGCTGCCCTGGGCGGCCTGGAGCCGGCCCAACTCAATGGCCGCCACCAGCCCTGCCCGCTGTGCGGCGGCCGGGATCGCTACCGCTTTGATGACCTGCAGGGCAGCGGCTCCTGGTTCTGCAACCAGTGCGGCGGCAAGGACCAGCTCGGCGGCGGTGGCACGGGCATCGACCTGTTGATGCGGCTGCGGCACTGGAGCTACCGCCAGGCCTGTGAGGCGGTGGAGCGCTACTTGGAACTGGCGCCAAGCCGAGATGAACAGCAGCGGCATCGTCCCCAGCCTGTGTCTTACCCATTGCCAGCTGCCCTGCCAGCGGCAGGACTAGCTGCAAATCCAGGGCTGGTGAGTGGCCTGCCGAACGGCCTACCCGGCCATGGCAGCAGGCCTTGGCGGCAACCGGAGACCCCGCCACTAGATGCGCCACCTCCAGCCCTGGACCAGGGGGCAATCGCCCAGTGGTGCTATCGCGACGGGGGTGGTGCCCAGCTGTTCTGGGTCCAGCGCCTCTGCCTGGGCCAGGGGGGCCGCAAGGCGTTTTTGCAACGGGTGTGGCTGGATGGCGCCTGGCACCGGCCCAGCCGCCGCGATCCCTTTGCCTGCGAGTGGCCGGCACCTCGGCCCCTGTACGGGCTGCCGGCCCTGGGCCAGCGGCCCGGGGCAACGGTGCTGGTGGTGGAAGGGGAGGCGACGGCAGAAGCCGCCGCGCTGCTGTTCCCCGAGCTGGTGGTGATCAGCTGGGCGAACGGCACCAACGCGATCGCCAAGACCGATTGGCGGCCGCTTGAAGGGCGCTCGGTGATCCTCTGGCCCGACGCCGATGGGCCCGGCCGTAAGGCGATGGCGCGACTGGGATCCCTGCTGGCGGACCTGGACTGCCGCTTGCAGCTGGTGGACCCTCCAGCGGAGCTGCCCCAGGGCTGGGATCTGGCCGATGCCGACTGGAGCGCCGCTGAGGCGGCCGAACACCTGCAGCAATGGGCCAGGCCCCTGGCGGCAGCGGTGGCCGCCAAGTCACCAGAAGACGATCACCTTGAGGCGGCACCCGGGCGACAGACCGCCAGCAGCGCCGCTGCGGCTCCGTTCCAGTGCCTTGGCTACGACGCTGAGGCGAGCTTTTACCGCTCCGGCCGCACCGGGCAGGTGTTGCGGCTGGCGCGCTCGGCCCATACCGCCGCCCACCTGGTGGCCCTAGCGCCGCTGGCCCATTGGGAAACCCTCTACCCCAGCCGCACTGGCGTGAACTGGCCGGCGGTCGCTAGCGATCTGTACGAGCGCTCGATTGCTGCCGGTTTGTTCAGCCCCGAACGCATCCGCGGCCGTGGGGCCTGGTGGGATGAGAACCGGCCGCTGCTGCACCTGGGCGATCGGCTGATCACCCCGGACGGCGACCAGCCGATCACGGCCCCCTTTCGCTCGCGCTTTGTCTATCAGCACATGCCACGCCTGAATGGCCCCGGCGATGTGGCGCCACTGACGGTGCCGGAGGCGGCAGCGATCGTGGCGATCGCCAACCGCTTCCGCTGGGAGGTCCCGGCTTCCGGCACCCTGCTGCTCGGCTGGGTGGTGCTGGCGCCGATCTGTGGGGCCCTGGGCTGGCGGCCCCACCTCTGGCTGACCGGCGGAGCGGGATCGGGCAAGAGCGCGATCCTCGATCGCTATGTCACCCCCCTGCTGGGGGATTTCGCCCTGCTCGTGAGTGGCTCCACCACAGAAGCCGGCCTGCGTCAGTCGATCGGCTCCGATGCGATGCCCGTGGTGTTTGACGAGGCGGAGAGCAACGAGAAAGGCGACCAGCAGCGCATGCAGGGGATCCTGGCCCTAGCCCGGGTCGCCAGTAGCGAGAGCGGCGCGGCGATGCTCAAGGGTTCGCCTAGCGGGGAGGTGAGCCGCTACCGGGTGCGCTCGATGTTCCTGCTCAGTTCGATCGCCACTGCCCTCAAGCAGGGCGCCGACCAGGGCCGTTTTGCCCAGCTCAGCCTGCGCAACCCTGCCGATCTGGCCAAGGCCGAGCGCGAGAGCCACTGGGCTGGGCTGGACCGGGACCTGGAACGCCAGATCACCCCAGAGCTGGGCCGGCGCCTGATCGCCCGCAGCACCGGCATGATCGGGGTGATCCGCCAGGCCGCTGCGGTGTTCAGCCGCTCTGCGGCAAGGCATTTCGATTCCCAGCGCCTCGGGGACCAGTACGGCACCCTGCTGGCTGGCGCCTGGTCGTTGCTCAGTGATGTCGCCCCGACCCAGGCGGAGGCGGAGCTGTGCATCGCCTCCCATGACTGGGAGAGCTACGGCCAGGGCAGCGAGCAGGGCGATGAGCAGCGCTGCCTGCAGATGATCCTGCAGCACCCAGCCAAGGTGGAATGCGCCGATCGCAGTGTCACCCGCACGATTGGTGAGCTAGTGGAGCTAGCAGTCCACCAGGCCCACGACCTGGAGATCGGCGCCGAGCTTGCGTCCCAAACCTTGGCCCGGGCGGGGTTGCGGCTTGAGCAGGGCCAGCTGCTGGTGAGCAACACGGCCCAGCCGATCGCCCAGATCCTGCGGGAGACGGCCTGGAGCCACGGCTGGTCCGTGCTGCTGCTGCGCCTCCATGGCGCCCAGCGCCGGGGTCCGGTGCGCTTTTGCGGCGCTGGCATGATCACCCGCGCGGTGGCGATCCCCCTGGCCGTTCTCTAGGCGCCGCTGGCCCTGGGACAGGCGCCGCAACCTGCTTGTCGTTATGGCAAGAAGGATTGCGGCGCAATCGATCTGGCCAGATGTAACCGAGTGACGCTGTTGCTTGGGGTGCAGAGATATCCCTCCTTATCCATCCCCCCTTATTTCTTTTTGCTGAGGCCCTGCTGCTTGCTAAAGCTTCTATTCATTGAAAGATGGTTATCTATAGGGCGGCGGCCCAAGAGCGCTGCAGCCCAGCCGGATTTGGGCCGTGACTGGCCCTGTCACCGCCGGTTGCAGCAGGAACAGCGATGCTGAGCAGTCCCTGGCTGGAACCGGTGCCCGGCCTGTGGCGGGAGGAGCCTGCCCACCGCTACTGGCTGGGGGAGCACCTGTTCCCGGTGTCGATCACAGGGGTGCTGGCCCATGGGATGAGCGCCTCAGCCAAACGGGCGATCGCCGCCAAGCGGGCGATCTGGGAACCCCGCGGCGTGATCGTGCACGCGGCGCTGGAGCGCTACAGCCAGGCTCGCTTCCGGGAGGGCAAGGGGGCGAATGAGGCCCTGCTGGCGGGCTGGGACCTGCCGGGCCAGCACCGCTACCGGGACTGGATCCTGCCGCTGCTGCAGCTGCCGCTCTGGGACGAGGTGCAGGTGATCGCCAGCGAACGGCTGAGCTGCTGCCTGGAGCGCAACATCGCCGGGGCCTTTGATGGCGCCTACCGCTCAGCGGCCTTGAGCGAGCGCCAGGGCCGCGAGGTGCGGGTGCTGTACGACCTCAAGACCCTCTCGGCCCACGGCCGGCCCTATGCCACCGCCGCCCAGCTGGGGGGCTACATGGTGCTGGAGGCCGCCCATGGGCAGGTCTATGAGCTGGGCCAGACGCTGTGGAGCAAGCCGGGTGCGGCAACGGCCAGCCGCTTCTACAGCCGCGAGCAATGCCTGGCGGCCTGGGCGGCGGCCTGGAGCCGCTACTGCCTGAGCCAACGGCCCTTTTGAGGGCGGTGCTGGGGGCGGCCAGGAGTGATTAGAAATTAACAGCCCTTGTGCTTGCGGCTCTCACTAGCAAGCCCATACAGTGACCTGGAGGCCTAGCTCTGCCCTGCTGGCCCTGGTTTTGTCGGCCCCTTGTTGTTGCGACGATGGTGATGGCTCCTGCCCCTGCTGCTGCGCAAGCGGCCCCGCTGGTGAGCGATGAGGCCCTTGACGGCCTGCTGGATCAGATCACGGTCCTCAAGGCCCAGCACAAACAGCTGGAGCAGCAGCTGGAAGCGCTGCTGGAGTCCCTCAGCGCGGCGATGGCAGCCGGCCAGCTGGATCCGGCTTTTTCTCACAACGACTGGGCGTTCTCCCATAGCGCCGGGCGCTTGAGCTACGCCTACCCGGCGGCGGTGGGGCAGCTCGAGCGCCAGCTCAAGGCCGCCAAGGAGGCCGCGATCCAGCAGGGCAGCGCAACCGAGAAGCGGGGCAAACCCTTCTGGACGATCAAGCCCCCCAGCGCTCCGGCCCTGCCCTTCTAGAGCGATGCCGCAGCACCTCCACCAGAGCTTGCCTGCTGCGGATCCGGTGGAGGAGCTGCGCGCAGCGGCCAGCGCAGAAGATGAAAACGGCACCCCCATCTACGTGCCGACCGATCCGGCCCGGCCCATCGGCAATGCCAACCCACCGCGCCGGCCCCAAGGGACCAGTTTCCAGTTGCCACCGAGGCCCTCCAGGCTTGAGGTGGAGCGGCGGATTGCCGAGGCCCAGTTATGGATTGCCCAGCGCCTTCCGCTGGCGCTGCTTAACGAGAAAGCTCGTGAAAGCTGGGGGGTAAGGAATACCCAGACGATTAACCGTTATCTCAACTTGGCCCGCCAACGGATGGTGGAGGAATTGATCACCGACCGGCTGCGGCACCAGGCCGAACAGATCTTTGCCCTCAATGACTGCGCCCGCCGCGCCATGGACGCCGAGCAGTTTTCTGCCGCTGTGGGCGCCTTCCGGGTGATTGCGGAGATTGGCGGAATCCTGCGGGCACCCCTGAAGGCTCCGGAGGCGAGATAAGCATGGCTCCGGTTCTTGATGTCAGAAGCCACCAGGACTCCTTCCTCAAGGCTGTAGACCCCTGGGCCGACCCCGGCCTACTGGCCTACCGGGACCCAGCTGATTGCGATACCCCTAGTGCTCCGCAGAGCCTGCGGGAGTTCATCCGTGAAGCATTTCCTCGCTATGGCTTCCACCGCTGGGCGGAGCTGCTGATCGAGCGGCTACAGGCCGTGGCCGATGGCGAGCTGGGCCGGCTGATCGTGACCTGCCCGCCAAGGCTGGGGAAATCACTGCTGGTGTCCAAGCTGTTTCCGGCCTACTTCATCCAGCGCCACCCGCAGCTGTTCGCGGCGATCGCCTCCTATTCCGCCGAGCTGGCCTATGCCCACTCCAGGGAGGCGAGGCACTACTACCGCCTCACCGGCAACTTGCTGTCCAAGGACTCCGCAGCGGTGGGCAACTGGCTCACCCCCCAGCGGG
>CAMCMT010000067.1 GCA_945875915.1 Synechococcus sp. UW140
CGGCCTCCACCTTCCGCGGGTCGGACAAACGCGGCGGAGCCAACGGCGCCCGCATCAGGCTTCAACCCCAACGCAGCTGGGAGGTGAATGACCCTGACCAACTCTCACGGGTGCTGACCCAGCTGGAGGCAATTCAGGGGGCCTTCAACAGCAACCGTTCTGATGGCAAGATCATCTCCTTGGCCGATCTGATCGTGCTGGCCGGTTGTGCGGCCGTGGAACAGGCGGCCGCAACCGCTGGTTTCAGCGTGACCGTTCCCTTCCGGCCAGGACGCACGGATGCCAGCGCTGAGCAGACGGACACCGCAGGGTTCAATTGGCTCAAACCGCTTGGCGATGGCTTCCGCAATTGGCAGAGGGCCGATCTGCCGCTTCGAGCCGAGGAACTACTCCTCGATAGGGCCCAGCAATTGGAATTGAGCGCACCCGAATTCACGGTTCTCGTGGGAGGTTTGCGGGTGCTCGGCGCCAACAGTGGCGGCAGCCGCCATGGCGTCTTCACCGATCGAGTTGGTTTGTTGAGCACGGATTTCTTCGTAAACCTGCTCGATATGGACACGGCCTGGGGACCGGGCCCTAGCGAGAATCTGTATGAGGGCCGGAATCGGGCTGATGGCAGCCTGCGCTGGACGGCAACCCGCGCTGATCTTGTCTTTGGATCCAACAGCCAGCTGCGGGCGATCGTGGAGGTCTATGCCCAAACGGACGGCGCTGAACGCTTTATTCACGACTTCGTGAAGGCCTGGGTGAAGGTGATGGAGCTGGACCGCTTTGACCTCCACCGACCCAGCCCCTAAGCCTGCCTAGAAATCCGGCCACACCTATAGAGCCCCCTGCGACTAGCCGGTCCCATTATTAGATTCTTTCCAAAGCTTCGATCTCAGCTCTTTCGCTGAATGAAAGAGCTAGAGAGGCTACGGATCGGCAGCAAGGTTTAGTCGTCCGAAACAACCGCGTAGTCTGCAAGCGTTGATTGGGCTACCGCTCTCCGCCTTCCTTTTCAATCCCATGGTGTTGCCCCCCTGCCTGCCGCAAGCCCCACGTTTCTGGGAACAGTTGCGTGCCCTAGCCCTGGGGGTGGGCCTCCTGTCCACTGGCCTGGTCCAACCCGCCGCGGCCCTAGAAACCGTGAAATTGCGGCTGCCGATGCTGCAGACAAGTTTCACCCTACGCTTGAGCGAACTGGCCAGTCCAACGGCTCTGCTGGCAGGCCGCAGTGATCTGGCGGAGCTGGATCGCGCCAGTGGCGGGGCCCTGGGCCGCTCCCTGGTGGGACTGTTCCAAACACCCTTGCCCCTGCAGAGCACCGCAGTGGTGGACCAATCCGTGGCCCAGCCCCTGGTTCAGCAGGTGCTGTTGATGGTGTCCTCCTTCGGCACCATTGACGGCGTCGATCCTGAGGAGCTCAAGCCCAGCCAATCGAGCAAGGTGCTGGCAGGCACCCTGCACCAGCTGTTCGCCAAGGGCCAACCCAGCCTGCTGGCCCTGCTCCAGGCGCTGCCGGGCAAAAGCGTGACCCTCGATGCCGATCAGGCCCTGAAGGTGGCCAAACGGTTGGTCGACCAGCAGCGGCGGGCCCAACAATTGGTGGCCAGCCAGCCCGCCGCCAGCGTCGATCCCAGCCTGGACAAACCGGGCCCCCTGGCCCTGCGGCGCCAGGAACTCGTCCTGGCTGTGAGCCACAGGCCCCAACCCTTGCAGCTGGTGGTTCTGCAGCCGGTCCAGGGCGCCAACGGCAAACTGGTGGTGATCTCCCACGGCCTCTGGGATGGCCCCGAGAGTTTCGAGGGTTGGGCCAAGCACCTGGCCAGCCATGGCTACACCGTGGTCTTGCCCAGGCACCCCGGCAGTGACAGCAGCCAACAACAGGCCATGCTGCTCGGCCAGGTGCCCCCGCCCGGACCGGCAGAACTGCGGCTGAGGCCCTTGGATGTGTCCGCCAGCCTGGATGCCATCACGGCCCGCAGCCTCAAGGGCCTCGAAGCCATCAGCGCCGCCCAGGTGGTGGTGATTGGCCACTCCTGGGGCGCGACCACGGCCCTGCAACTGGCCGGCGCGATCCCGAGCGCGGCAGGGTTGCGCAGCCGCTGCCAGAACCTCGACGATCCCGAGCGCAACCTCAGCTGGGTGTTGCAATGCAGTTTCCTCAGCTCGGCTGACCGAGCCGCCGATTCAGACTTGCGGGTCGTGGCGATCGCCGGGGTGAGTCCGCCCACGCGCCTGCTGTTTTCCACCGGTTCGGCCGCCGGCATGACCGCTCGGGGCCTGATGATCAGCGGCAGCCGCGACTGGGTCGTGCCCCCCGATCCCGAGGCAATCACCCCCTTTGGCCCGAATGGCAATTTCGGCCATGCCCTGGTGCTTGTTAGCGGTGGCGACCACTTCAACCTGCGCGCACCGGCCACGGGCGAAGGTTCGCCCCTGCGGGGCCTGCTCCTGGCCTGGGTGCAGGCCGCCTTCAGCCCTGGGGCCGCGCTCAAACCGGCCAAGGGGCTCGCGCCCCTGCTGCCCACCACGGGCTGGGGAAGCGCCACCATGCCGCTGGTAAACGTCACCAGCCAGGTGACCCCGGCGGGCAATTGAGGCGAAGCCCATCGGCTTGGAAGCGGCTGAGCCAGGACTAAACCCGATGGGAACTACCCCTCGGGATACTGGCTCTGATACTCGGCGTGGTGGGGGTTGATGTCAGGCATCCAGTAATCGATATCGGCATGCCAATAGGACTTGCCCGACAATTGCTGAATGTTCAGCTTGGTGGTGCCCATGGCGCTAAGCAGCCCGCCAATCTGAAGCGGGGAGAGGTCGGTCTTGATATCGGTACCGGCGATCTTGAGCAGCGCCGGCAACTGGATCACGAAGGCCGGATTAGCTAATTTGCGGAAGACCTCGTTAAGCACTAGCTGTTGGCGTTGCATGCGGCCTAGATCGCCGAGGCCATCGTTGCGGAAGCGTAGGAAGCCTTCGAGATCCTTGCCCTTGAGCAGTTGCCTGCCGGGATAGAGATCGATGGTCAAGCCCTGGGTTTGGTCGGTGTAGAGCATGCGCTTAGGGACATCCACGTCCACGCCACCGAGGGCATCACCGAGATGTTGAACGGCGTTGAGATTGACAAAAATGTGGTGATCAACGGGCGCTGATAGCAGCTTGGTTAGTTCCTGCTTGACCAAAGGGATGCCGCCGGTGGCATAGAGGGCATTCGCCTTCATCGGCCCGTACTGATCGGATTCGATATAGGTGTCGCGGGGCACCTGGGTGAGTTCGGTTTTGCCCCCATCTAGGTGCAGGGTAAAGAGGGAATCGGTATTGCCGGACACCTGGTCCGTGCCGATAACCAGGACGCGATGGTTGCCCGTGGCCACCGGCGGCGCCATGGAGGCGAACACGGAACCTGGATGCCAGAGCTTGGCCAGCCCAGCCCCCACCAGGGAGCCAAAGGGACCTAGCAACCCGTAGCCCACGCCGATGCCCAGCAGGAAGCTGAGCACCAAGGCGCGCTTCGGACCCTTGGCCTGGCGTGGGCCCGTTGGCCCCGTGGGGCGCCGCTGGCGGGGCTTGGGTTGGCCCGGAATCGTCTCGGGGCTGGGGCGGAGGGGTGCTGGGCGACCAGGTCGTTCAAGGGGCAACAACAGCCCTTCAGCGAAGGCGCTCGGTGTGGCTTGGGCCCGGCGCTGGCCGCTCTGGCGACCGCTGCGTTGCTCGCCCATCGGGTCCCGGCCCTGGCGGCGTCCACCACCGCCTGCCTGGCGCTCCGAGGCCTGTCCAGACGAGCGGCCCGCCGGGCGTTGCTTGCGGTCTCCGCCGCGACTGGGTTGGGCCTGGGCCATGGGGACTGTCGATCGCCGCACCATAAAGCCCAAGTCCCCTTGCAACCAGGGGGTTCAGGCCCCTTTGACAACCGCAATCCGGGCGGCGGCCCGATCGGCCCGCTCCCGAGCCTGCTCAGAGCTGGTGCCGGTAGCGAGCACCACGCCCATGCGGCGCTGGGGCCTGGCCTGCGCCTTGCCGAACAGCAGCACCTCGGTGTCGTGCTCGGCGAGGGCCTCCTCCAGGCCCAGGTAGGCCACGGGCTCGCAGGCCAACTCGGCAAGAATCACGCGGCTGGCGGCGGGGCTGCTGGAGCGGATCTCCGGGATTGGCAGCTCCAACACGGCCCGCAAATGCAGTTCGAATTCACTCAGGTTTTGGCCCACCAGGGTGACCAACCCCGTGTCGTGGGGCCGGGGTGACAGCTCGGAGAACACCACCTCCAGGCCGTCCGCGCCCTGGCAGAGGAAGAATTCAACGCCAAACAGGCCCGTTCCACCGAGGTTGTCGGTGATCGTGCGGGCCATGGCCTGGGCAGCCGCCAGCTGGGGCCCATCGAGGTGGGCTGGCTGCCAGCTGCATTGGTAGTCGCCCCGCTCCTGCAGGTGGCCAATCGGCGGACAAAACAGCGTGGGGCCCTGGGCCTGGCGCACCGTGAGCAGGGTGATCTCCTGCTCAAAACGCAGAAACTCCTCGACGATCACCCGGGCGCCGCTGCCCCGGGCCCCAGCCAGGGCCGCCTCCCAGGCCGCCTCCAGGCCCTCGGGCCCCTCGACCACGCTCTGGCCCTTGCCTGAAGAGCTCATCACCGGCTTCACCACCACGGGCCAGCCCAGGGGCTCGGCCGCAGCGGCGAGTTCGGCAGCGCTGGCGGCATAGGCGTAGCGGGCCGTGCGCAGGCCCAGCTCGCCGGCGGCCAGGTCGCGGATCCGGTCCCGGTTCATCGTCACCGCCGTGGCCCGGGCGGTGGGAATGATGCGGTGGCCTTCCGCTTCCAGCTCGGCCAGGGCATCCACCGCCAGGGCCTCGATCTCGGGGATCACCACATCGGGCCGGTGGCGCCGCACCACCTCCTTGAGGGCCTCGGGATCGGTCATGGCGACCACTTCGGCCACCTGGGCCACGGCCATGGCCGGCGCACCGGCGTAGCGGTCGACGGCGATCACCTGGCAGCCGAGGCGCTGGGCGGCGATCGCCACCTCCTTGCCCAATTCACCGCTGCCCAGCAGCATCACCCGGCGGGGGAAGGGAAGGGCGGCCATCGTCTACGGAGAAGTGGATACTGACCTGATCCTGCCCCGCCAAGCCCCGTGTTGCTGTTCCCCCTACTCGGCTTCTCCACGGCGGGTGATGCCGCCTCAGGGCTGCTGTTTGGTTGGGACATCGCTGACCTGCAAAAGGGCGCGATCGTTTACCTGGCCCTGTCGTCCCTGGCTTTTGTGGTGGTTTGGGTGTGGGGCTATGTACGGCGGCCCAAGATCTGAACGGATGGGCAAAAGCCGCAAGGCGCCGGCCCCGCCCTGGCTCACTCGGCCAGTTCCGGCATGAGGGTGAGCTGGCGCACGGGTGGCTCTTCGCTGATGAAGCCGTAGGCCTCAAACACCGCCGCATCGGCATGGGTGATGTGCTGGCCATCGGCATGGCGTTCGACCACAAAGCCTTCGGCGGCCATGCGCCGCATCAGACCCGCGGCTTCCTCCAGCCGGGCGGCCATCGCTTCAAGGCTGGCGCAGTCGGCGGTGAGGCCGGTTTCCTTCCAAGTGAAATAGGCCATGGCAGGGATGGGTGGTTGGCGAAGGCGGGGGGGCCGGAAGCAGGCCGGCAGGCCTGGTCTAAGCAGGGTTGACCTGGGTTGTTGGCCTCAGGGCACCAGCACCAGCCCCACCAGGACCAGGAGCAAACTGCAGGCCCATAGGCCCACCACCACCTGCTGTTCGCTGGCGCCCCCCAGCTCGAAGTGGTGGTGCAGGGGCGCCATGCGGAACAGGCGCCGGCCCTGGCCATCGGCCCCCTTGGTGGCCTTAAACACCCACACCTGCAGGATCACCGAGAGGGATTCGGCCAAAAACACGCCGCCCATCACCAGCAGGGGCCAGAGGCTGTTGCTGAGTAGGGCTACCGCCGCCAGGCAGGCCCCCATGGCCAGGGAGCCGGTGTCGCCCATGAACACCTTGGCGGGATGGCGGTTCTGCACCAGGAAGCCCAGCCAGGCCCCCGCCATGGCAGCACAGAAGCCGGCCAGGGCCGGATCGCCGTCGTGGCCGCGCAGCATCAACTGCAGCCCCAGCCCCGTGAACACCACGGCGCCACAGCCGGCCGCCAGGCCATCGAGGCCATCGGTGAGGTTGGTGGCGTTACTTTCGGCCAGGAACACAAACAGGCCCAGGGGCCAGATCAGCAGGCCTAAGGGCAACACCCAGCCCAGGGGCAGGGCCAAATCACTGCCCAGTTGCTGCTGCCAGTAGGCCCAGGCCAGGAAGGCGGCCGCCGTAAGGCCCTGCAGCAGCAGCTTGCCCCGGGGCGAGAGGCCCTTGTTGGTGCGGCGGGTGAGGCTGCGCCAGTCGTCGATGCCGCCGATTGCCAGATAGCTGAGGCTGATCGCCGCCACCGCCAGCAGGCGGCCATCGCCGGGGGCCACCAGGCTGCCGACGATCAAACCCGCCGGAACCACCAGCAGCCCCCCCATGGTGGGCGTGCCGGCCTTGCCCTGGTGGGATTGGGGACCCTCCTTGCGGATCACCTGGCCCAATTTGAGCGCCCTCAGACGCGGCACCCCCCAGCTCACCAGGGCCCCACTGACCAGGGCCCCAACCAGCAGGGGCAAGCTGAGCTGGAGGGCCTGGCCCCACCAGTCGCTGAGACCGCAAAACACCAGCAGGACCAGGGCCAGGAGGGCCGCGATCCTGCGGCTATTCCCCGGCAGACGGACCAGGAGTTGGGTGAACGCCAAGGGCACTGGGATGACTCAACCCAGTCTTCCTCAACCCTGGGCCGCCCTAACAGGGACCAGGTCGGGCAATGGATTCATGCTGATGGGGCTGGCGGCTCCCCAGCCCCTGGCAGCCGTGGAGGCTTCAAGGATTTAGGAGGGCCCCAAAACCGGCCTGGCGTTGCCGAAACTCAGTCTTCCCAGTCTTCTTCGGACTGGTCGTCGGCGGGGTTGTAATCCTCCTTCTCACCCATCAGAGCGGAGAGCTCCTCCTCTTCCACGGTGCTCACATCGGCCGAGGCGGTTTCCTCGTCGGCCACCAGGCGGCCAGTGGACTCCAGCCAGCTGAGCAGGTCGGGCTCTTCACGCAGGGGCAGAACTGGCGCCATCTCGCTGCGGCCGTAACGGGTCAGCGAGGGGTTGATGCTGTCAAGGTTGCTGAGGCTGAGGTTGCTCATTATCTGCTCCAGGGCACCCGGCAATGGGCTGAACTGAACCCGATCTCCAATCCTAACCGAGGCCCCCTTGCACCACCTGTTCAGCAGCTCCCGAACCAAACTTCTGACGGTCTGGCTGGCGGCCCTGCTCTTGAGCGGCGGCCTGGCCTGGGCGGGGCAGCGCTGGCCGGAACCGCTCTCCATTGACCTAGGCTGGGTCGTGGCTCTGGTGCTGGGTCCACCGGCCCTCATGGGCCTCTGGCTGCTACTCGGCTGGACTTCAGGGACCGGCGACGGGGGAGAATCGCTCCATTCCGGCAAGGAGCAACAGGGATGACGGCCAGCAGCCAGGCAAACCAACCCCGGGCCAAGAAGGTGGTCCTGGCCTATTCCGGCGGAGTCGATACGAGTGTCTGCATTCCCTACCTGATGCAGGAGTGGGGGGTGGAGGAGGTGATCACCTTCGCCGCCGACCTGGGCCAGGGCGACGAGCTGGAGCCGATCCGCCAGAAGGCCCTCGATTCCGGCGCCAGCCAGTCGATCGTGGGCGACCTGATCGAGCCCTTCATCACCGAGTTCGCCTTCCCGGCGATTCGGGCCAACGCCCTCTACGAGGGTCGCTATCCCCTCTCCACCGCCCTAGCCCGGCCCCTCATCGCCCGGCGCCTAGTGGAAATCGCCCGGGAGGTGGGCGCCGATGCCGTGGCCCACGGCTGCACCGGCAAAGGCAACGACCAGGTGCGTTTTGACGTGGCCATCGGCGCCCTGGCGCCGGAACTGAAGGTGCTCACCCCGGCCAGGGAATGGGGCATGAGCCGCGAAGAAACGATTGCCTACGGCGAGCGCTGCGGCATCCCCTCGCCGGTGAGTAAAAAATCGCCCTACTCGATCGACCTCAACCTGCTGGGCCGCAGCATCGAAGCGGGTCCCCTCGAGGATCCGATGGTGGAACCGCCCGAGGAGGTCTACGCGATGACCTGCTCGATCGAGGCGGCCCCCGACACGGCCCAGGTGGTGGAGATCGTTTTTGCGCAGGGCAATCCGGTGGCGATTGATGGCGTGCGCCTCGATCCGGTCAGCCTGATGCGCCGCGCTAACGCCCTGGCCGGTGGCCATGGCTTCGGCCGGCTCGACATGATTGAAAACCGGGTGGTGGGCATCAAGAGCCGCGAGATCTACGAAACCCCGGGCCTGCTGCTGCTGATCAAAGCCCACCAGGAACTGGAAAGCCTCACCCTGGCCGCCGACGTGCTGCGCACCAAGCGCCAGCTCGAAATGGCCTGGGCCGACCTGGTGTACCAGGGGCTTTGGTATGGCCCGCTCAAGGATGCCCTCGATGGCTTCATCGAGCGCACCCAGCGCACCGTTAATGGCAGCGTGCGCATGAAGTTGCACAAGGGCAACGCCACCGTGATCGGCCGCAGCAGCAGCGACAGCCTCTATGTGCCCGACATGGCCACCTACGGCGCCGAAGACCAGTTCGACCACCGCGCCGCCGAAGGCTTCATCTACGTGTGGGGCCTGCCAACCCGCCTCTGGGCCGCCGCGCGCCGCCGCTGATCGGAGCCGCTGATCGGAGCCTGGGCCCCTGTCTAGGCCCAAACCAGGGCCTGGTCAGGGCCCCAGGCGTAGCAGGCGCCGGGTTGCCTGGTGTAGGCGCCGCCGCCAGACCGGCTGGCCGTTGGCTGGGTTTTGGCTAGCTGGAGCCTGATCGGATCCCGCTGGAACCCCTGGCCGTTGGTCAAGAAGGGCTTGACCCTCCCGGCCCTGCGGGA
>CAMCMT010000068.1 GCA_945875915.1 Synechococcus sp. UW140
GAGAGTTCCCACTCGCGGCCCATGTAGGCGAAGATGCCGATCAGGAAGTGGAATACCACCAACTGGTAGGGACCACCGTTGTAGAGCCACTCGTCGAGGCTGGCGGCTTCCCAGATGGGGTAGAAGTGCAGGCCGATGGCGTTGCTGGAAGGGATAACAGCACCAGAGATGATGTTGTTTCCATACATCAGGCTGCCGGCAACGGGCTCACGGATGCCGTCGATGTCGACGGGGGGAGCGGCGATGAAGGCAACGATGAAGCAAATGGTGGCGCTCAGCAGGCAAGGAATCATCAGCACGCCGAACCAGCCCACGTAGAGGCGGTTGTCGGTGGAGGTGACCCACTCACAGAACTGATTCCACGCAGAAGCGCCTTGGCGCTGCTGGATTGTGGTGGTCATGAGAACGGGGTAGGTGTGCTCCGAGTGGAGCGGTAAGTAGGACAACAGTTTTGGAAATCCGGTTGAGAGGAGATCCGTAGGTCGGGAACACGACCAACCGTTGCCTGCGTAACTGTAACAGAAGATTGCGGGATGTGAGGAACTATTGGGCGGATTGGCTGGCTGGGCGGTTGGTTGGGTCCCCTCTTCCCCAGGGATGGTGCAGCCAAGCAAGGGCATCCCCGTCAGGGTTGACTGGAAGGGCCCTCAAGGGGATGGAGTCTTGACACGGATCAATACATGGGCCCTGCGGCTGCCCTTGGCGGCCCTGGTGGCCAGCAGCCTGCTGCTCACGGCCTGTCAACGGGATCCCTCGCCGGACAGCCAGCGGCTCGACCAACTGCAGCTGCGGGTTGACCAACTGGAAAAGCGGCTCAACCTGACCCATGCCAGCGATCCCGGTGATCGTGCCGGCAAGCCCCCTGCCGGCGTGGTGAAGTCGCTCACCTTCCGCATGGGATCCCAGGACGACCGGCTCCGTATCTACTGGGCCGATGGCAGCACTAGCGACCTGCCCTGCACCAAGGAGCAGGGAACCTGGGCCTGCGGTTGAACCGCGCCGGGCCCCTAATAAATCCAGCGGGAAACAGTCCTAGGGCCTGGTGGCGAGGGCGGTGCCGTTGGCCCGTTTACCCGCGGCCCTGATCAGGGATCCGAGCGCTCTGCTCGCGCCAGCGCCCCAGGGCACCAGCTCAAGGGAGTCAGGGGGCCAAGCTTGGGTCGGTGGCATCGCCCAGTAGGGGTCGTTGACCAACCCTGCTGGCGCCTTAGAACGATGGTTGCTGCCGTTGCGTACCCGTGTCACAACGCCTCCTAGCCCTGGCCACCGGTTTGGCCCTACTCGCCAGCCCCCTGGCACCCAGCACCGGGGCCGCCCTGGCCCAGCCGGCCCGGGCTGGGGTTGATGCCGAGGTCAGTTTTGCCCGGGTACGGGCCGTCAACCTGGCCCGCGAGACGGCGGTGAAGCTCAATGGCGGACTGACGCTCTACCGCCCGGCCCAGTGCATGTTTGACACCAGCCTGATCGCGGGTAACTGCCTCATTCGCCGGGACAAGCAGGGCTTCCTGTTCCGCTTCCTGGGCGGCGCCCCGGGCTGGCAGCAGCTGGGCCTGCAGCCGAATTGGGAGACCAAGATCCTGGTCTCGCCCGATGGTCGCCAGGTGGTGCAGGTGCTGTTCAACCGCCCCCCCCGCAACCGTTGAGCAGCCCAAGGCCTGTCTGGTTTGAACCTGGACCTAGGCGAGCAGGTCTGCCAAGGACTGGGCCCAGGCCGGATCACAGGCCAGCCGCAGACGCTCGGTGAGGCTGAAGGCGATGCCCTTTTCGCCATAAGCGGCTTCATTAATGAATACGGGCCATGGGCTCTGCCCGGGTCCGGGCGCCCGGTCGACCAGCAGCTCGCCCAAGTGCAAGTCGCCACCATCGGCCAGGCGGAAGATTGGCGCAGTCGCGCCCAGGGGTTGCCAATCGCGGCCCTGGAGGCTGGGATGGAGCATGGCAAGCGGATCGCCGTTGCCATCCCGGGGCCCATCGATGCTGCCGCTGTGGCGATGCACGACTAGGGCGGCCGGCAGGCGCAGCTGGCCAGCGCTCGCCTCGGCCAGGCAAGCCAGGGCCGCCTCCAGGGCCAACTGGCTCTGCCGACAGATGGCGGCCGTGATCAGGCCCTGGGCAACGGGGCCCACCTCGATCACCAGGCCGCAGGGCCACTGCTCCACCAGGTAGCCCACCTGGGAGATGTCACCCTCATGCAGGTAGATCGGCAGGCCGAGGCGGTGCTGGAGCGCGGCCGCCAGGGCCAGATCGGCCGGGCGGCGCCCGTAGACCACCAGGGAATTGCCCATGGCGGCAGTGGTGCTGTGCAAATCGAGGGCCACTTGGCAGGCGGCAGGGCCCCCGGGGCCGAAACGCTCGAGAAGCCGGCGGGCCCGTTGCACCTCCACCCCCTGCTGGCTTGGGTCCGCAAGCAGCTCGCTTTGGAAGGTGCGGTTGAGGTCGCGCTCGATGTAGCGGCGCTGGGCGGCGACGGCGGCGGGGTTGCCGATCTCCAGCTCCACCTCCAATCCATGGCGCTGCAGCAGCTCGGGCCGCTGGCGCCACTGCTGAATCAACCAGGGGGCATTGCGCTCATTGCCGTGGGTGCCGGCCACCACAAGCACCCGCGGAGCCGCCGTTGCGTTCCCTGTCCGCATCAACGCCGCAGTCGCCGCTGCCTGGCTTGCCCCTGAACCGGCCATCGCTGGCGCCCCATTGCCACCTGTGCGCCAGCCTGACAGCAGTTCCCAGATCAGCGCTAGCGATGGCAATCCCTGCTTGCGTGGTGGCCACGGCCCGGGCGACCTGGCACTGGCAGTGGCTGCGGCTGATGGCCGGCCTAGGGCCGGCCGACGCCGAGGGCAATTACCGCCGGCCAGCCGGGGCCTTCAACGCCTGCCCGCCCCTGCCGGCCACGGCCGGTGATCGGGGCGGCCATGTATTGATCGTTGGGCGTAGCTGCCCCTGGGCCCACCGGGCCTGGTTGGTGTGGAGCCTGCGCCAGCTGCAGGAGAGCATCGAGCTGCTCGTGGTGGAGCCCGACCCCCAGGCGGGCCGCTGGCGCTTCGAGGCCCCCTTCCAGGGCTGCAGCACCCTGCTGGAGCTGTACAGGCTGGCCGGCGCCGATCCGCGCCAGCGGGCCACGGTGCCGGTGCTATTCAGCCGGGGCGAGCAGCGAATCGTGGTGGGCGAGAGCGCCCGGCTGATCGAGCTGCTCAACGACTGGCCCGCCCCAGCTGGTGCCCTCAACCTGCAGAGCGAAGCCAGCAAAGCCGTCTGCAATCACTGGCGCCAGCGGTTGCAAGGAGCCGTCAACGATGGGGTGTATCGCTGCGGTTTTGCCCGCAGCCAGGCGGCCTATGACCGGGCCGAAGCGGACCTGTTTGCGGCCCTGGCCGAGGCCGAAACCGCCCTGGCCGGGGGCGGTCCCTGGCTAGGCGGCGAGGAGCTCACCCTGGCCGATCTGCAGTTGTTTGCCACCTTGATCCGTTGGGAGCTGGTTTATGCGCCCCTATTTGGCTGCAGCCGCCAGCCCCTCTGGCAGCTAGGCCAGCTCTGGGCCTGGCGGGCCCGCCTGTTCGCCCTGCCTGGCGTGGCCGCCAGCTGCGACGGAGAGGCCTGGCGCCGCGACTACTTCGGCGCCCTCTTCCCCTTAAATCCCTCCGGCATCGTCCCGGCCGGCCCCGATCTGGCCAGACTGGTGCAAGCGATCCCCCAGCGATGAGCACAACCTCTGCGATGGGCACTCCGCCTGCGATGGGCGACCCGGTCTTTGAGGGGGTTTACGGCCCCTTCAGCATCACCGGACAGGACCGGCGCGAGGTGCTCGGCTACCGGCTGGCCCTGCTCACCACCGCCATCGCCCAGGCCGCCCTGCTGGCCCAGTGGCATTGGGTGGGTCCAGACGCCCTCTGGCCCTGGCTGCTGCCCCTGGCCGCCGGGCTGGGCCTGGCCTTGCGCTGGATTCACATCTACCTGCGCCCCCTACACCGGGCCCTGCAGCTGTTCTGGCTGGCGGGATGCTTGGGCTTCGCAGCCCTGGCCTGGGCCAGCGGACCGGGCGCCATGGCCACCAGCCTGGCGGCCAATGGACGCTGGATCTGGGCGATCGGACCCTTCTTCGCCGCCCTGGCGGGCATCGGTTTTAAGGAGTTTTTCTGTTTCCGCCGGCCCGAAGCGATCGGCGTAACCCTGCTGCTGCCCTTGGCCCTCCTCGGCCACCTCAGCGGCCTGCTGGACGCCTCCGCCTGCGGCAACCTGCTGGCCATCGAGGCCGCCCTGCTGGTGGTGCTGACCTTGCGCAAATTCCCGATGGAGGCCGCGGCCGATGTGGGCGATAAAAGCGTGTTTGCTTATCTAGAGGGCCAACGCCAACCCTCCAACGCGTGAGCTTGATCAGCCTGGTGGGAGTGCGAAAAGACTTCGGCATCCGCACCCTTTTTGACGACCTGACCCTGCATGTGGGGGAAAAAGAGCGCCTGGGGCTGATTGGCCCCAACGGTGCCGGCAAATCCACCCTGATGCGCCTGCTGGCGGGCCTGGAACCGCCGGGCGCCGGAGAACGGCGCACCCTGCCCCAGGCCCGGATCGTGCTGGTGAACCAGGAACCGGAGATGGATCCGGAGCGCACCGTGCTGGAGCAGGTGTTTGCCGAAAGCGGCGAAAAAATGCAGCTGCTGCAGCGCTACACCGCCGTGAGCGAGGCCCTGGCCCACGCCAGCGACAACGACGCCTGCACCGAGGCCCTGCTCGCCGAATTGGGCAGCCTCAACCTGCGCATGGACCAGAGCCAGGCCTGGGGCCTGGAGCAGCAGATCCACGAGGTGCTCGATCGCCTCGGCATCCAGGACACCCAGCGCCGGGTCGGCGACCTCTCGGGCGGATACCGCAAACGGCTCGCCCTGGCCTCGGCCCTAGTGGCGGACCCCGATGTGCTGCTGCTCGATGAGCCCACCAACCACCTCGATGCCGATTGCATCCAGTGGCTGCAGGGCTACCTGGGGCGCTTCAGCGGTGCCCTGGTGTTGATCACCCACGACCGCTACGTGCTCGACCAGGTGACCCAGCGGATCGTGGAGGTGGACCGGGGCGAGGCCAAGAGCTACGCCGGCAACTACGCCTATTACCTGGCTCGCAAAGCCGAACAGGAGTCTTCAGCCATCGCCACCGAGGCCAAATTCAAGGGCGCCCTGCGGCGCGAACTGGAATGGCTCAGCAAGGGACCCAAGGCCCGCAGCACCAAGCAGAAGGCCCGCATCCAGCGGATCGAGGCCATGCAGGAGGCGCCGCGGCGCCAGGTCAAGGGCCAAATCAGCCTGGCCAGCAACCAGCGGCGCCTGGGCAAACGGGCGATCGAAGCCGAAGATCTGGCCGTGTGGGCCACCGATGGGGCCCACCAAGCCGGTGCCCCACCGCTGCTTCAGAACTTCAGCTACGACTTCAGCCCCGAAGATCGCATCGGCATCATTGGCCCCAACGGCTCGGGCAAATCCACCCTGCTCGATCTGATCGCCGGGCGGCGCCTGCCCCATGGCGGCCGGATCGAGCTGGGCGCCACGGTGAAACTGGCCTACTTCGACCAGCACAGCGAAAGCCTGCTGGGCGAGGCCGGCAGCGCCAGCGGCAAGCTGCTAGAGAAAAAGGTGATTGATGTGGTTAAGGAGGCCGCCAGCACCGTGGAGGTGGAGGGCAGCCAGCTGAGCGCCTCCCAGCTGCTCGAACGCTTCCTCTTCCCGCCAGCCCAGCAACACCAACCCGTCAGCAAGCTTTCCGGTGGTGAGCGGCGGCGCCTCTACCTCTGCCGGCTGCTGATCGAAGCCCCGAATGTGTTGCTGCTGGATGAACCCACCAACGACCTGGACGTTCAGACCCTGACGGTGCTGGAGGATTTCCTCGAGGATTTCCGCGGCTGCGTGGTGGTGGTGTCCCACGACCGCTACTTCCTCGATCGCACCGTGGATCGACTGTTCAGCTTCGAAAACAGCGAACTGCACCGCTTTGAAGGCAACTACAGCGCCTATCTGGAGCGCCAGGCCAATCTGGCCAGCCCAAAAGGCTCGACGGCCCCTGCTGCCAATGCCCCTAACCCTGGCCCGGCGGCCCCGGCCCCAGCTGGGGCTGGCTCCAGCCCCAGTCCCCAATCGACCCCAAGGGCAACCCCCAGCGCCGCCAAGCCAACCGCCGGGACCACAAGCCCAACGGCAGCCGTCAAGCCGGCGCGCAAACGCAGCTTCAAGGAAGGCCGCGAACTGGGCGACCTGGAGCGCCAGTTGCCGGCCTGGGACGAGGAGCGCAGCCGCCTAGAGAGCCTGCTGGCAGCGGGAGGGGCCGACTACACGGTCCTCGAAGGCCTGACCGAGCAGCTCTCGGAGCTGCTGAAGCGCATCCACCACGGCGAAGAACGCTGGTTGGAACTGAGCGAGCTAGTCGGCTGATCAAGGACCAGCGAATGGCCTTCGATGGCCAATCAGGAGCTGACCACAAAGCTCGCCGGGGCAGGCAGGCCCCCCGTATGGTGTGCACGACGATGAGCGGCCGGAAATCTCCGGCCTCTTCCATGAACACGATCGACGACCACATTCTTAAGGACCAGAGCGAGATCGAGGCCGCCAAAGCCGTCGGTAACGATGGCAAGGTCCGTCACCTCGAAGAGGAACTCAAGGGACTGGAGGAATACAAGGCCCACCACCCGGAAGACGCCCACGACCCCAGCCCGCTTGAGGTGTATTGCGACCTCAACCCCGAAGCAGCTGAATGCCGCATCTATGACGACTGATCCCTAGGGCCCTCCACCCCACAAAGTCCCGGCGGCCTTCCCGAAAGCAAGACCGCCTGATCGACCCTTCCAAATCCAAAGGGCTCCCTGGCTTCAGCAGGGGGCCCTTTTTTTGTGGTTTAGGACTGGGGCTTGGCTCGCTGACCCTTGGCTTAGATCCCCAGCTCTTGCCAGACCCGGGCCAGGAGCTTGTCAAGGCCCTGGGAGGTGGCAGCTGAGATCAGCAAAACCGGCGAGCCGCAGTGCGCCTGCACCCGGCTGGCCAGCTCCTCGAGCTCTTCGCCGAGGAGCAGCTCGATCTTGTTGATCGCCACCACCCGGGGCCGCTCCGGCAGGCCATGGCCGTAGGCGGCCAGTTCGTCCTCCACCACCGCCAGGTCGGCGAGCGGATCCTCGCCACCCGCATCCACTAGGTGCACGAGCAGGCGGGTGCGCTCGATGTGGCGCAGGAAGTCGTGGCCGAGGCCCGCCCCCTGGGCAGCGCCGGCGATCAGGCCTGGAATATCGGCAAACACGGTGCCATCGCCACTGGGGCGCCGCACCACCCCCAGGTTGGGCACCAGGGTGGTGAAGGGATAATCGGCGATCTTGGGCCGGGCCGCCGACAGCACCGAGATCAGGGTGCTCTTGCCCGCATTGGGCAGGCCGATGATGCCCACCTCAGCCAGCAGCTTGAGCTCCAGCTGCAAAAACCATTCCTCGCCGTCCTTGCCCTCGGTGAATTTCTCCGGGGCCCGGTTGCGGTTGCTCAGGTAGTGGGCATTGCCGAGGCCGCCGCGACCGCCGGCCGCCGCCAGCAGGCGCTGGCCCTTCTCGGTGAGATCGCCAAGGAGGATGTTGGTGCGCCGATCGCGCACCTCCGTGCCCAGGGGCACCTTGATGACCAGGGAATCACCGCCGGCCCCGCTGCTGCGGTTGGGGCCGCCACGGCGGCCCTCCTGGCCCTCGAACAAACGCCGGTATTTGAAATCGAGCAGGGTTTGGAGATTGGGGTCGGCCTCAAACCAAACATCGCCGCCCCGGCCGCCGTCGCCCCCAGAGGGGCCCCCGGCTGGCACGTATTTTTCCCGCCGAAACGCCACGATGCCGTCGCCACCGCGGCCGGCGTGCACGGCGATGCGGGCTTGGTCAATGAACTGCAATAGGGAAAGTCGAGGGATGGGCACTCCAAGGTCCAACCCTAGGATCGGGCCGTCGCAGGGCTGGTTTTGGCAGAGGTTCGCTTCCAGCGCGTGGGCAAGACCTACCCGCCCCGGCGGGGGGCAGCTCAAGTTGAGGTACTGCGGGACCTGGATCTGACCATCAGCGATGGCGAATTTCTGGTGCTGGTGGGGCCCTCCGGCTGCGGCAAAAGCACCCTGCTGCGCCTACTCGCCGGCCTGGAAAGCCCCACCAGTGGTGAGTTGTTTGTGGGCAATCGCCGGGTCACCCAGTTGCGGCCCTCGCAGCGAGATGTGGCGATGGTGTTCCAGAGCTACGCCCTCTACCCCCACCTGAGCGTGGCCGACAACATCGGCTTCGGCCTGCGGCGCCAACGCCAGCGCAGCCCCCTGCAGGAACTGGCCGATGGCCTGCACCGGGCCAGCCGCAACCTGCCGGGCCCGCTGCGCTTTCGCTCCCGGCGCGAACACCGGATTGAAGCCGTGATCGAGCAGGTGGCCGAGACCCTGGAACTGGGGGCCCTGCTCGATCGCCTGCCCAAGGAACTCTCCGGCGGCCAGAA
>CAMCMT010000069.1 GCA_945875915.1 Synechococcus sp. UW140
CCTTACTCGCCGGCAACAGCCTCGATGACCTGGTGGCCATCGCCAGCAACTCGCTTGAGTCGCGCCTTCGTTCCCGCCTTGGCGGCCCAGGCGAAGCTGGCTAGCGATGGCCGTTGAATCACCCCTTTACCTCGATGCCTGTGCGGCAGCTCCGCCGGCGCAGCCGGTGATTGCGGCCATGCTCGCCGCCTACCAGGGCGCCTGGGCCAACCCTTCCAGCCTCCATGGTTTCGGCCTTGAGGCTGCCGATTGTCTGGAACGCAGCCGACAAGCCATCGCGGCCGCCCTGGGCTTTCCGGCCAGCTGGCTCACCTTTTGCTCTGGCGGCACCGAGGCCAGCCATGGTGCCCTCCTGGGGGCGGCGTCCCAATTGCCTCAGGGTCGCCTGGTGATCTCGGCGATCGAGCACCCCGCCGTCCAGGCGGCGGCCCACCAGCTCGAAGCCCGGGGCTGGGAGTTGGCAATCTGGCCGGTGGATGGGGTGGGCCGGGTCGATTTGGCCTGGCTCGATCGCCTGCTGGCGCCGCCGACCCGGTTGATGTCCGTGCTTTGGGGCCAAAGCGAAGTAGGGACCCTCCAGCCGATCGAAACGATTGGGGCTGCCTGTCGGCGGGCTGGGGTGCTGTTCCACAGCGATGCGGTCCAAGTGGTCGGTCACCAGCCTTTGGCGATCGAAGCCCTACCCGTTGACTTGCTGACGTTCACGGCCCACAAGATCGAGGGGCCGCGGGGCATCGGGGCCATGGTGGCCCGGCCGGACCTGGACCTCGGCGCCTTGATCGGCGGCGGCGGCCAGGAGGCCGGTCGCCGCGGCGGCACCGAGGCGGTGGCCCTGGCAGCTGGCTTTGCTGCCGCGATCGAGCTGGCCCAGGCCAGGTTGGAAGAAGGAGGTGGCCATGATCCGCTGCAGCCGCTGCGGGACCGACTGTTGGCTGCCCTAGAGCCCCTTGCCGGGGTCAGTCTCAGTGGCTGCCGCCAGCGGCGCTTACCCCACCACCTCAGCGTTGTGCTCACCACCGCTGGCGGCAGCCCCCTGCCCGGACGCCAGGTGGTAAGCGGGCTCTGGCGGCGGGGCCTGGCCGTGAGCAGCGGCACCGCCTGTGCCAGGGGCCAGGCCAGCGGCAGCCCCGTGCTGCGGGCCATGGGGTACGCCCCTGAGCTGGCTGGCTCCGGCCTGCGGCTCAGTCTGGGACCCTGGCTCACCGCGTCGCAACGGGACTCCCTGCCCGAGCGGGTTAGCGCAGCCCTGAGGGCCGTTCAAGCGGAGCTGGGCTGACCCGGAGACCCGCTGGTCGCTTGACGCCTAGGGAGTGGGGGAATTCCAGCTCGCCGAATCGAGCTTTTTCCAAACCCGACCTCTCGAGACCCGATCTCCATTGGCAGGCTTTGCCGAAGCCGATTCTTTCGAAGCAGGTTGACTTGAACGCGTTCTTCCCCAGCCCGTCAGCCCTAGGGTCCTGGCGCTGAAGGACCCAACCAGGACAAACATGGTGTTGCCCGCCGATCTCCGCACGGCCGAGGCTGAGGCCCTCGCGGCCCTGCAACAGGCCCTCAGCGCCGAGCCCTCGGGCCGCTGGAGTGTGGAGCTGCGCTTTGAGGGGCTGAAAATCCAACCCCTGGCCCAGCGGCTACTGGCGGCCCTGGGCGAGAACGGCGATCCACGCCTGCTGTTTGCGGATGCCGGTGCCACCGCTCTGGCCAAGCGCGATCGGCCCGAGTTGGCCCTGCGCCAGGCCAGCCTCGGCGACCAGAAGAGGCTGCAACAGAGCCAGGCGGCCAGTACAACTGGCCTGATCATCCTGGTGGCTCCCGCCCAGGCCGATTACGGGCAGGTGGAGGCGATCTGCAGCGCCCACGGCGGCCCGATCGTGCTGCTTAACAGCAGCCTGGAGGAGGCGGCGATCGGCATCGGCGCCGTGGCTCGGGAGCGCCGTAAGGGTTTCCTTTCCAACTGGCAGAGCGCCTACGCCCTGGTCCCCCTCGATGGTGGCGCCCTCAAACGGGCCTTCCCAGCACCCTGGGCCCTCTATCGCCGCGATGTCGATGGCCACCGCTTTGTGGCCGAATTTGAGACCCGTCCCGATTCCGAGCAGCAGGCCGAAGCCTTAGCCGATGGCGCAGCCCCCGGGGTAGGACGCAGCCTCCAGGCCATGGATCGTTTCCTTGAAGGCCTGCGCTCTTAGGTCGGTTCGTCAGGCCAGCAGCAGCCAAACCCTATCCAGCTAGCCCGAACGGCCTGGGACCTTGTGGCGAGGGGAGGGGGTCCTTAAAGTTCAATGTCTGCTGTTGCCCCATGGCCGTTCCCTCAGCTCCCCCCACCGGCAACGGCCCGAAGCGGCGTTTTGGCCTGGTGGATGGGGCGGCAGCCCTAGCGGTGCTGATGGCTGCGGCTGGGGTGATCTGGAGCCCCAAACTCAGCGGCACCATCGCCCGGGCTACCGGCGGCTTGCAGCCCGTCACGGTCACGGTTGATGTGCGCGGTATCCCTTCTGCCGATCCGGCCAGCCTGATTGCGGCCGCCCGCAAGGAGGGCAAGGTCAGCATCGTGATTCGTAACCAGCCCCACGGCAGTGTTCAGATCAAGCAGATCATTCCGTTGCAACGGCGCATCGTGTCCCTGGCGCCCGATGGCCGTGTGCTCACTGCCCCCGATCCCAACCAAACCATCTTCAGCACCCTGGATGCCCGTTTCGTGCTCCAGGGGGAAGGGCGCCGCAGCGCCGATGGGGTGGTGTTTGGTAACCAGAGCATCAAGGTGGGTACCCCAATCGAACTGGAAGGGGGCCTGTTCCGGGTCAGTGGCACCGTGAGTGGCCTCAAGGTCGACTCGGCTGGATTTGCCGCGACCAGCACCCCTGGGTCCCCCTGAGGTGGCGTTGCTCCCCAACCAAGCCGCCCCAGCACCCCGTCCCCAGTCACGCCCAGCCCAGGGTCGCCCTAGGTGGTTGATCCCGCTGCTACTGGCCCTGCCGACCGCAGCCGCCCTAGCTCCGGCAGGTTTGGGGGCCCAGGGGCTGGCCAGCCTGCCGCCCCTGCCCGCTCCCCTGGGCCTGCCCCAGCTGCAGGAGCGGGTCAGTTGCCCGGCCCTGCAACAGCGGATCGTCGCTGCCGTAGGGGCTGAGGCTCCGCTTTGGAGTGTCAGCGTCGCCGATCCGGGCGGCCGCCTGCTCGCAGACCTCAATGGCCGCACGCCGCGGCTACCGGCCTCAAACCAGAAACTGGTCAGCACGGCCTTCGCCCTCGACCGCCTCGGCCCGGACTACCGCCTCAGCACCAGGCTTTGGCGCCTCAGCGATGGCAGCCTGCGGCTCACCGGCGAAGGCGATCCCGATTTTGGTCTGGAGCAGTTGCGGCGTTTCGCCAAGCTGGCCCTGGGCTCCGGCGGTGGGCCGGGAACTCCAAAGGGCCCGATCCGCCTGCAACTGGTGGAGGAGCCTGCCCAGCGCTGGTGGCCCGCCGGCTGGTCGCCAGCCGACCGGGCCGAGGAGTACGGCGCACCGATCACCCGGCTAGCGGTGACCAGTAATGCGGTGGAGATGGCGGTGGCCAACCCGCCCAACCGGCTCAAGCAACTGCTGGGCCGAGAACTGGCCGCCCAGGGAGGTCAGGCCCAGATCAGCCTGGTTTCGGCCCAGCCCGGCCCCGATCCGGGCGCCGTTTTGCTGCATGAGGAGCCATCCCTGTCGATGCTGGGGCTGATCAGCGTGGCCAACACCCACAGCCACAATTTCACCGCCGAAGTGTTGCTGCGCCAGGCCAGCGGCAGCTGGGACCTGGCCCGGGCCCGGGCTGCGGCGATGCAGTGGCTCCAAGACCAGGGCCTGCCGATGGAGGGGGTGAGCGTGGCCGATGGCAGTGGCCTGGATCGGGCCAATCGACTCACCAGCCGCTTGCTTGCTGCCTTGCTGTTGCGCATGGCCAACCACCCCTATGGCCCCGACTACCAGGCTTCGATGGCAATCACCGGCCAACGGGGCACCCTGCGCAAGTTGTTTAAGGGCACCGAGCTCGATGGCCGTTTTTACGGCAAGACGGGCACAATCTCCGGAGTGCGCTCGATCAGCGGCATCCTCGAGAGCAGTGCCGGCACGAGGTACGTGAGCATGATTTCGAACGGAGCCAGCGATCCCAACCAGACGATCGGCCGAATCCTGCGCCAAGTCCAAAACAGCAGCCTCTGTCCTCAGACTCCCTAAGCAATGGTCCGATGGGGCAGGCAAATGGCACGGTTTCGGAAGCCGCTTGACCCACCTAGGACCCTGGCTCGGCCCCTGGTTTGCCCTGCCGGTTCAGCGTGGGCCAGTGGTGGCCTGGCGCAGGCGCTCGGCGGCCCGGCCTGCCCGCCCCAGGGGCATGGCCCGGGTCGATTCATGGCCGGCTTGAGCCACTAGGGAGGAGCTATCGGTGGTTTGCAGCTTGACGAGCTCCCGCCGACCCGCCATCACCACCTTGCCCATATCCTGCAGGCGCCCTTCCAATTCGCCCAGGACCTGTTCGGCGTAGCGATTGGCCCCCTCCTGGATGGCACTGGCCTCCTGGCGGCTGCGGCTGATCAAGACTTCGCACTGCTGCTGGCTCTGCTGGCGGAATTGCAACGCATCGGCGTGGATGCGTTCCGCCTCGGCCTGGCTGTCCCGCTGGATGCGCAGGCTTTCTTGGCGAATTTGTTCTAGCTCCTGCAGGCTTTGCTGGCGCAGGCGCTCGTGTTGTTCGCCCAGCTGGCGCTTGAGCTCGATGTACTCCTGGTCGAGCTGCTGGCGCCGTTGCAGGCCCTCCTGCTCCAACTGCTGGCGCCGCACCCCAAATTGCTGCTCCATCTGCACCAGCCGGGCCTGGTGCTCCTGTTCGCCTTGGGCCACCTGCTGGCGGGTTTGGAACAGCATCTGTTCGCATTGCTGGCGGGCCTGGTCGCGCAGCTCGGCCACCTGGCGCTCGGCCTCCTGGCGCACCGACTGGGAACTGATCAGCTGCTCCCGCTGCTGGCGGGCTTGGCTGACCATCTCATCGGCCTGCTGGCGGGCCTGGGTGATGAACTCCTCCTTCTTTCGGATCAGCTCCTCGGCCTGGGCTAGCTGGCCGGGCAGGGCTTCCCGTACCGCATCCATCACCTCGATGGCGTCCTGCTCGTTGACCAGGCGCCCGCCACTGAAGGGGATCCGGCTGCCATCCAGCACGATCTCCTCCAGTTGGTCGAGCTGATCCAACACGGATTTGATCTTGGCCTCAGTCATCACGTCGTGCTCGCAGACCCTGATTAAAGAGGCTTGCGAGATCCTTGGCTACCACTTCGGGCACCATGTGATCAACTGCGCCTCCGAAGCGGGCCACCTCCTTCACCACCGAGCTGCTCAGGAAGCTGTGGCGGGTGGCCGTGGCCAGGAACAGGGTTTCGATGCTGGGGGCCAAACTGCTGTTGGTGTGGGCGATCTGCAGCTCATAGTCGAAGTCGCTCATGGCCCGCAGGCCCCGCAAGATCACGGCAGCGCCGCACTGGCTGGCAAAGCTCACGGTGAGGCCGTCGAAGCTGGCAACCTGCACCTGGCTCAGGTGGGCGGTAGCCCAGCGGATTTGGTCCAGGCGCTGGTCGAGGCTAAAGGTGGGCTTTTTGCCCGGATTCTGCAGCACCGCCACCACCAGGCCATCGAACAGGCGCGCAGCCCGTTCGATCAGGTCGAGGTGGCCAAGGGTGAGGGGATCAAAGCTCCCGGGGTAGAGGGCCTTCATGGCAGGGGCTCCGGCCGGTTCAGCCGGCATGTCCGGGGATCGTAGGGATCGGGCTGCTGCCGGCCCCGGATGTCGATGGCCCGTCGGTCCGCCCTAGCCCAAGCCATGGGCGTCCTGGGCTCCTTCCTAGAGTTGGATCAATCGCCCCAGTGCCGTGAGCCCCTCCCTCAATACGGACGCCAAGAAGACCCTGCTGCGCAAGATTCCCCATGGGGTGTTCATCTGCGGCGTAGCCGAAGGCGAGGTGATCAACGGCTTCACGGCCAGCTGGGTCACCCAGGGATCGTTCGAGCCACCCTTAGTGGTGATGGCGGTGCGGGCCGATTCCACTAGCAACGGCATCATCCAGCGCACGGGCCGTTTTTCGCTCAACGTGCTCGCCGCTGATCAGAAGGACCTGGCGGCCGTGTTCTTCAAGCCCCAGAAGGGGATTGGCGGCCGCTTTGATGCCGCCCCCTACAACCTCGGCGAGCTCGGTTTGCCCCTGCTCAGCGACGCCCTTGGTGGCGTCGAATGCGAACTGGTGGGCCAGGTGAACCATGGCGACCACACCGTGTTTGTGGGTGAAGTCAAAACCGCCCAGCTCAACCGCGATGGCGTCGCCCTGGAGCTCTCAGCCACTGGCTGGACCTACGGCGGTTGAGCCAGGCGCCCATGCTGGATGGCAGCCAGGTTGCCTCCCCCTCAGGGGTGGAGGTCACAACGTCGACGCGGAACCCAGCAGCCAAGGACCTGGGCACGGGCTCGGGACCCCTGGTGCTGAACCCGGAGCGGCTCAAGGCGCGGCTCAAGGAGCTGCCGGCGGAGCCCGGTTGCTACCTGATGCGTGATGGCGACGACCGTATTCTTTACATTGGAAAGGCCAAAGTGTTGCGCCAACGGGTGCGCAGCTACTTCCACAATTCTCCCGGCCATAGCCCCCGCATCAGCCTGATGGTGCGCCAGGTCTGCGACCTGGAATTCATCGTTACCGACAGCGAAGACGAAGCGCTGGCCCTAGAATCAAACCTGATTAAGCATCACCAGCCCCACTTTAATGTGCTGCTTAAGGATGACAAGAAGTATCCCTATGTTTGCATTACCTGGAGCGAAAACTATCCGCGCATTTTTATCACCCGCCAGCGGCGTTTCCGCAAACCCCACGATCGCTTCTACGGCCCCTACGTGGATGTGGGCCAGTTGCGCCGCACCTTGGCCATGGTCAAGCGGGTGTTTCCCCTGCGCCAGCGCCCCCAACCGCTCTACCGGGATCGCACCTGTCTCAATTTCGACATCGGCCGTTGCCCCGGGGTCTGCCAAGAAAAAATCAGCAGCGACGACTACCAGCAGATCCTGCGCAAGGTGGCGATGGTGTTCCAGGGGCGCAATGACGAATTACTGACCCTGCTCACCGGCCAGATGGAGCGCTACGCCGAACGGCTCGATTTCGAGGCCGCCGCCCGGGTGCGCGACCAATTGCAGGGGCTAGAGAGCCTCAGCGCCGAGCAGAAGATGAGCCTGGGCGATAGCTCCATCTCCCGCGATGTCTTGGCCCTAGCAGCCGACCGCCGCGTTGCCGCCGTGCAGCTGTTCCAGATGCGGGCCGGCAAGTTAGTGGGCCGGCTCGGCTTCACCGCCGATGCCGTAAAGGCATCCAGTGCCCTGGCCCAAGGGGAGCCTGGGCTGCTAGAGCCAGCCCTGCCAGCGGACGCCATCTCCGCTGCCGAAGCCCCCGAGCCCACCCAAGAGCTCCCCGCCGATAGCGCCAGCCTGGGGCTGATCCTGCAGCGGGTGATCGAAGAGCACTACAGCCAGGTGGATCCCGTGGAGATTCCGCCCGAGTTGTTGCTCCAATACCCCCTGCCCCAGCAGCAGCTGATCGAGGACTGGCTCTCGGAGCGCCGCGGCCGCAAGGTGCGCCTGGCCGTGCCCCAGCGCCAGCAGAAGGCCGACTGGATCGAGCTGGTCGAGCGCAATGCCGGCTACGAGTTGCAGCGCACCCAGCGCACGGCCGAGCAGCACCAGCTCGCCACCGAAGACCTGGCCCAGTTACTCGATCTAGCCAGCCCGCCGCGGCGGATCGAAGGCTTCGACATCAGCCACATCCAGGGCAGCGATGCGGTGGCCTCCCAGGTGGTCTTCATCGACGGCCTGCCGGCCAAGCAGCACTACCGCAAGTACCGGATCCAGAGCAGCAGCATTCGCTCCGGCCACTCCGACGACTTCATGGCCATGGCCGAAATCATGCGCCGCCGCTTTCGCCGCTGGGCCCAGGCCAAGGCCGAGGGGGCCGACCTGGCGGAGCTGGCCCGCCAGGCCAGTTCCACCCTGCATACGGGTGGCCTCAATGACTGGCCCGATGTGGTGATGATCGATGGCGGCAAGGGCCAGCTCTCGGCCGTGATGGAGGCCCTGCGGGAATTGAATCTGCATGAAGACCTGGTGGTCTGTTCCCTGGCCAAGCAGCGGGAGGAGGTGTTTCTGCCCGGGGCCAAGCAACCGCTCGACAGCGAGCCTGGCCAGCTAGGCATCGTGCTGCTGCGGCGCCTGCGCGATGAGGCCCA
>CAMCMT010000070.1 GCA_945875915.1 Synechococcus sp. UW140
CCGCCGTACTGGCCGACGTCCTCACCCATCACACAGACGTAGGGGTCGCGGGCCATCTCTTCGTCGATGGCTTCGCGCAAGGCGTTGAAGAGAAGCGTCTCTGCCACGGCGGGGTTGCGGTCCCGGCCGCTGCCGGGGGGAGCGGCCAACCTATCTCAAGCTCCACCGGGAAGGCCGCTTGATCATCGACGTCCCAGGATCAACCGCCGGCGGCGAAGGTGACCAGCAGCAGCACCGACAGCAGCATCCCGGGGGAGAGCAGCAGCACCAGAAGCTCCAGGTCGTGGACGGTCATGGCAGCCGTAGATAGAAATTCGTTGTCCTAACGCTAGGAAGCCCCCGGGGCCTCGGCCCGGCTCAGACTGCGGATGAACACGAGAAAAAGGCCCAGGGCCACGAAGGCGCTCGAGAACGTGGAGAGGAACCCCATGCCCACAATCAGGGTTTTGATGGCCGTGGCGATCGACTGGGCAAACCGGGCCGAGTAGTGGGGAGGATGCAGACTGAAGTAGAGCACCACCCGCTGGGAGAAGAGCAGGCACAACCAGGCTATCAGGGCACTGGTGAGCGAACCCAAGAGATAGGACAAGGGGGACTTGGGGCTCGGACCCGTCGGCTCGCCGCTGGGCGCGTCCGCCGGGGTGGAAGCCAGGATTGTTGCGGGCTTGGAGCCCCCTGGCCCCTTCGGCCTGGTCATCGGCATGGGGACGCTGGCCCCACGGGCGGTGGGCTCGTCGCTAGGCGCCTGGGCCGGTGAGGCTTGGCTGCCTTCCTCAAGCCCCGCCCTTCCATCAAGAGCAGGGGAGGCCTCATTGCTGAGCGCCGCCGCGGCCTGAACGCTGGCGCTAGGGGGCATTGGCTTGGCCGTTGCCCCGCTGCCAGGCTCGGTCAGGGGGCTGGGTGGGGAGTCACTCACAACAGGGCCGCAGCTGGATCCAGGGTGGCACCCGAGCCGGTGCAGCGGCAGCACCAGGACTCAAAGCCGGCAGCCTCCAGGGGGGCCGCCAGGGTCGCCAGGGCCGCCGAAGCGGCCGCCAGGTCCTCGAAGAGGGCGAACAGGCTGGGGCCAGAGCCGCTCATGGCCACGGCCAGGGCCCCGTCAAGGCCGCGCAGCAGGGCCAGCCCCTCACCCACGCTCCCCACCTGCGGTTCCACCACCGCCTGCAGGTCGTTGCGCAAGCGCGGCAAGGGACCCTCGCCGGCCAGGGCCGCCACCAGGGGGCCCTGGCGCAGGGCCTGGCGCCGCTGGTCAAAATCTGCCTCGAGCTCCAGGTAGAAATCGCCGCGCAGCTCGCGGCAGCGGCCATAGGCCCAGGGGGTGGAGACACTCGCTTGGGGATGCTTAATCAGCACCACGCCCAGGTTGGGCGGCTGGGCCAGCTCCAGGGGTTCGAGCCGTTCACCGCGGCCGAAACACAGCTGGGTGCCGCCATCCAGGCAGAAGGGCATGTCAGAGCCAAGGGCCATGGCCATAGCCAGCAGTTCCGCCGCCGCAAAGCCGCAGCCCCAGAGGGCATTGAGCCCCACTAGGGCGGCTGCGCCATCGCTGGAGCCCCCCGCCAGGCCAGCCCCAATCGGAATGCGCTTCTGCAGGTCGATGCGGGCGCCCAGTTCCGGCAAGCCCGAGCGGGCCCGCAGCAGCTCGGCGGCGCGGACGATCAGGTTGGAACCGTCCGTGGGCAGCTCCGGGTTGTCAGAGCTCAGGCTGATCTGGCCATCGGCGGTGGGGTTAAACACCAGCCGGTCGGCCAGATCGAGGCTCTGCATCACCATCGCCAGCTCGTGGAAGCCATCGGCGCGCAGGCCCAGCACCTCCAGGTGCAGGTTGATCTTGGCCGGGGCCAAAACGGTGAGTTCGGGCATGGCTCAGGCGGAAGGGGCTTGGATGGCCTGCCGTTGATTCAAGCCGGCCGCCAACACCACCCACTGGGCCGGGGCAATCTCCTGGGGCCGCTGCTGCAGCTCCACCCCCGCCGCGGCGACCAGGGCTTGCAGCTCCGGCTCCGCCAGCAGACCCGAGAGGGTATTGCGCACCATCTTGCGGCGGGAGGCAAAGCAGCGGCGCAGCAACTGCTCGACGCTGCGGGCCAGCTCCGGGGCCAGCCGCTGCTCGGGGGGCAGGGGATCGAGGCACACCACCTCGGATTGCACCTTCGGCGGCGGCTGAAAGCAGCGCGGCGGCACGGGGCAAACCGTGGTGCAGCGGGCCAGCAGTTGCATGCGCACACTCAGGGCCGAAAAGGCACTGCTGCCTGGTTTGGCGCGGATGCGCTCACCCACCTCCTGCTGCACCAGCAACACCAGGCGCCCGTAGGGGGGCTGCACCGGCCGGTCCAGGCGCCCCACCAGGCGATCCAGTAGGGGCCCTGTGATGTTGTACGGAATATTGGCGACCACCTTGTTGGCGGCAGGCAGGGGCAGCTCGAGAACATCGCCCTGGAGCAGGCTGAAGCGGGGATCGGCACCGAAACGCTCCCGCAGGCCTGCTACCAGGTCCCGGTCCAGCTCCACGGCCGCCACAGACCCAGCCGCAGAGGCCAGTAGCCGCTCGGTGAGGGCACCCCGGCCCGGTCCCACCTCCAGGACCCGGTCGGCGCCGGTGAGCTCAGCGGCGGCCACGATGCGATCCAGCACGCTGGCATCGATCAGCCAGTGCTGGCCAAAGCGCTTGCGGGCGTGGTGGGCCGCGAAGGTCATAACAGGGGGGGAGCTGGGGGCGATCTGGCTCCCAGATTGCCCCGGCTGGGGTCCGGCCATAGACAGGGGGCCGTGATCCCAAGCGCCATGGCCAGCGATCAGCGCCAGCCCAGGGCCCAAAGCCCCTTCCAGACCCAAGCCCAAAAACAGCACCACCCGCCGGCTTTAGTGCCTCTCAGGGGGGCAGGCCTAAGGGTGTTAGCGGCGGGCCTGCTGCTGGCCAGCCAGGCTCCGGCCCTGGCTGGCTCAGTGACAGCCGAATCGATCTGGGACAGCACCAATGCCATTCAACGGGCCACCAGCCAGATCCCCAGCGGGGCCACCGTCACGGGCAACAGCTGCCAGGAGGTGGACATGCGGGGTGGCGATACCCGTTACATCTGCACCGTGACCTACAGCTCACCGCCGCCCGCCCCGGCGCCCTCCCCCGCTGCTGCGCCAGGGGCTAGCCCCATCGGGCCTGGCTCCAATGGCCCTAACCCCAACGCACCCAGCGCACTGGCCCCCTGAGCGGTGGCAGGGGCACCAGGGCACAAACCAGTTCAACGCTGCAGTCTTGCCAATCGGGATGGTCGGCCAGCCAACAGTCCCAGGCGCGACTGACCCGGCGCCGTTTGCGACCATCGAGGGCCGCTACGCCCCCCCGGTCCAGACCGGTCTGGGCGCGACCCTTGACCTCCACCAGCAACAGCCGGTTGCCCTTGGCCACCAGCAGATCTAGCTCGCCCCAGCGACAGGACCAGTTACGCGCCACCAGGCTCCAACCGCTGGAGCGCAGCAGCCGCAGGGCCCGCTGTTCGGCCCAGCCGCCCTGGCGCTGCTGGTTTGTCCGTGCCATCGCCCCTCCCATGGGACCAGGATTCCCGCGATCGGCCCCGTCAAGCCGCCAGCCCCCAGGGGCGTTGGCGCTAATGCCTAGGCTTAGGAGAGTCCTGGTTCCGCCATGGTCCGCCCCCTGCCGCAGCGCCTGAGCTGGCTCTCGAGTCGCCGCGGCTGGAGCCCGGTTCTGGCCTTGCTGGCGGCCCTATCGCTGCTGTTCCTGGCCGGAGCACCGGCCCTGGCCGCCATGGACTACGCCAAGCAGTCCCTAATTGGCGCCGATTTTGCTGGAGCCGACCTGCGTGGGGTGACCTTCAACCTCACCAACCTGCGCGAAGCCAACTTCCATGGCGCCGACCTGCGCGGCGCCAGCCTGTTTGGCGCCAAGTTGCAGGATGCCGATATGGCAGGCGCCGACCTACGGGACGCCACCCTCGATTCCGCCATTTTTGAAGGCACCAACCTCAACAATGCGGTGCTTGTTGATGCCTTCGCCTTCAACACAAAATTCCGCAGTGTGAGCATCGAAGGAGCCGATTTCAGCAACGTGCCCCTCCGGGCCGATGCCCTAAAGGCCCTGTGCGCCATCGCCAGCGGCACCAATACGGTCACCGGTGTCGCCACCCGCACCAGCCTGGGCTGCAGCTGAGATGGCCTTTGATCCCCGCAGCCTGGAGCGCCTTAAGGAATTAGGCCGCACCCTGCCCAAACCCCTGCCGGCGTCGGCGCCGTCGAGCCAGGAGCCGAAACGGGCTAGCGAGCAGCGCCACCGGGTTGAAACCGAAACCGATCCCGACGCCCTATTCCGGGAGCTGATGACGGTCAGCACCGATGGCACCGTGCCGCCCCATCTGCTCGACCGCCTGCGCCAGAGCGAGCAGGAGAAACTGGCGAAGCCACCTGTGGCCAGCCCATCGGGCCAACCCCAAGCCCGCCAAGTCCGAGGAGCAAAGCCGGGCAATGGCCGGCGCCAGCCCCAGGCCAACCAACTCCAATCCAACCGGGGCCTGGCCAGGGGCAAGGCCCAGCAACCGACCAGCGAAGGCGAACGTCAGCTCTACGCCGACTTCCAGGATCTTCTGCATTTTGATCCCCTGGAGGACCCTGCCCTTGGCCCGCAACCCCTGCCTCGCCCCGATCCCAGCGATCGACTCAAACCCAGGCCCACGGACCGGCGACGGCAACCGTGAAGCTGCCCGTTGGGAGGGGACCTCTCTCGGACAGATATCCAGCCAATTTGGGTTAGTTCCGAAGGGCTTAGCTTTCCGTCACCAGCTCGGGATTAGCTGGAGGTTGGCTCCAGGCCAGCAGATCTGCTGCCGCCGGCAAGAAATAACCCTGAAACACCAAGCCATACAACACAACTGCCAAAGCGAAGGCAGGCATCAAGGCACCCCAGGCCACCGGACTGGCAGCTGCATGCAGGGCGATCGCAATCGGCACCGCACCGCGCAGGCCCACAAAGGTGGAAAAAAGCTTCTCCGGAGCGTTGAACGCAGAGCGATGCAGGGTAATAAAGGTCATCGCCAGGCGGCCGACCATGGTAATCAAGAACACCATCAAGGCATAGCCCTTGACCACCCAGACATTAGCCGGGAAGACCACTAATCCTAGGCAGATCAAAACGACAAACTCGCTGGCCCGATTGAATACAGAAAAGTCTCTGGCAATCACGTCCGCATCCACCTTGCTGGAATTACCCAATACGCATCCCATCACATAGGCACACAACAGGGGACTACCGCCGAGATGGAAAGCCGTAGCTGTGGTGAGCATCAACAGGGCAATACTGACGGCCTCGCCGCCAGCCCCTTGCTTGGAATAGTTTTCGCGGCAAAGAATCCTGGCCCCTAGCAAGGCCCCTCCCCAGCCAACAACGGCACCGACCAGGAATTCAAGCCCAACATCGCGCAATACCATTAATGGATCTTCTAACTGACCCTTGGCCAGGGCCAGGGCCAGGCTGGCAAGTATAACTGCAACTGGATCATTAAAGCCCGATTCACATTCTATCAAGTTAAGCACTTGTCCTGGAATTTTATTGGCAATTGGACGCAACAACGCTAGGACGGCCGTTGCATCCGTGCTGCAAAGCATCGCCCCAATAAACAGCGAAAGGGGCAAATCAGCCACAATGCGCGAGCCCGTAAGGTCAGTAAAAACTGGCTGGAGATGGCTATTGAGGTTTAGATGGGACAGCCCATAGATCAGGACAGTCACCGTGCCAGCAGTGATCAAACAGCCCAGGGTAGCCATACGGAGCCCGGACCAGATCACCTTGCGCATTACAACCCAGCGACTTGTAATCCCGCCATAAAAAAGAATTACAACAAGGCCAACGCTAGAAATTTCCTGAGCCTGATCAAGGCTAATCAAGGGTTGACTATCACCCAAAAAATCTGGAAACAACAAGCCCAGAATCAAGACCAGCAACATGCCAGGCAGCTTGAGCTTTTCGGCAATGCCCTCAAGCAACAGCGAAAGCAACAACAAGCCGCCAAACACAATCATATAATTATAGGTTTCCTGCTCCATTGGCGATTAATTGATTCGGGAGACTTAAGATGCAATTCTAATCGATTCAAATCCTAGGGCTGCAGCACCCCTCAAAAAGTTAACTGCCCTCGCTAGAGGCTAGCCCTAGCAATTCCCAATTCCATGCAACCCTTACACCGGCCCTGGCCCTTACCAATGCCAATGCCGTAGGGAGGCGCTGGGTTGAAACCACGCTGGGATCGTGACCCGTTTCAGCCTGTTGCCCGATCAACGAAACCGAAGGCTTCCCAGGCGGATCCCCCCCATGGGGTGCCAGACCACTGTTGATTGACACCACTGGCCCATGGGCCATCCAGCTGCCCTAGGTCCTTCTCCAGCAACGTTCAGCTGGTTCAAGCTTGGCAGCTTGGCTACCGGCAAGAGGATCGGGACGCCGCAACCCAGGTCTCAGGCGAGGCCCACCAATTGCATCGATGTGGTCCACATCGTTTCTGCAGTTGCCGGGTTGCTGGCCTGATCGGAGAGTTCCTGACCAAACTGTTTACCGTCCTTTTTCTGGCGGTTGCCCCAACTCCAATGGACCCCCGAAACCGCAAAGGCCGGGTCGGCCACCACCTGGGCCAGGCGATCACCGGCCAGGGCTTGACTCACGTAACCGCCGGTAATGTTCTTTTGGAACCAGGGAAAAATTGTCTGAAAGGCCCGCGGCGTATTGCGAAATAGGGGGGTATCGGCTACGCAACCCGGATAGAGGGAACTAAAAACAATGCCGGTGGACCCATGCAGGCGCCTGTGCAGCTCCTGGGTGGTGATCATGTTGCAGAGCTTGCTGTCCTTATAGGCCTTGCCTGGCTTAAAGCCCTTGCCACTGGCCATGGCGATTGGCGCCTTGAAACCGGCCTTGAAGCCGGCCATATCGCCCAGGTCGGCTGGGGCCGGGATTGGAATCTTGCCGCCCAACTCCTTGGAATTGGCTGTCACGGTGCCCATGATCACCACCCGCGGCGAGGGGTGGGTCGAGCGTTTGAGATCCTCGAGCAGCAGCTGGATCAACAGGAAATGGCCCAGATGGTTGGTGGCCATGGAGATTTCATAACCCTGCGGCGACCACTCGGGTTGCTTTAACCGGGGCTTATAGACGGCGGCATTGATGACCAGGGCATCGAGCGGCAGGCCCAGGGAGGCCACGAGGGTTTCCACTCCCAGGCGCACGCTCTCCAGATCGCCCAGGTCCATGCGCAGATGGTGAACCTTGGCCGAATCAATGCCTAAGGAGTTGGCGGCAGCTGCGGCCCGCACCGGGTCCCGATTCGCCGTCACCACGGTCCAGCCTCGATCATGGAGGGACTTCAAGGCGTTAAGACCGACGCCCGAAGTGGTGCCCGTAATCAAGACAGTTCCGGGCGTGCCGCTGGCTGGATCCGCTAACGGCATGGCGGCTGGTTCCGTGGCGGACGATTGCTGGGCGGACACGATGGAGCCTGGGACTGAACGGCAACCAACCTAGGGATGGACTAAGGCTTTGATGGATTTAACAGCCGGGGGCTCAACAGTTGGCAATCCACTGGAGTGTTCCCAGACA
>CAMCMT010000071.1 GCA_945875915.1 Synechococcus sp. UW140
TGTAGCCGTAGTTCTGGGACTCGGACTCGGTGGTTTCACGAACCAGCGAAGAGGTCACCAGGGAGCCGTGCATGGCGGAGAACAGGCTGCCACCGAAGACGCCAGCCACACCAAGCATGTGGAAGGGGTGCATCAGGATGTTGTGCTCAGCCTGGAACACCAACATGTAGTTGAAGGTGCCGGAGATGCCGAGGGGCATGCCGTCGGAGAAGGAGCCCTGACCGAAGGGATAGATCAGGAAGACAGCGGAGGCTGCAGCGACGGGTGCGCTGTAGGCAACGCAGATCCAGGGGCGCATGCCGAGGCGGTAGGAGAGTTCCCACTCGCGGCCCATGTAGGCGAAGATGCCGATCAGGAAGTGGAAGACCACCAACTGGTAGGGACCACCGTTGTAGAGCCATTCGTCGAGGCTGGCGGCTTCCCAGATGGGGTAGAAGTGCAAGCCGATGGCGTTGCTGGAGGGGATAACAGCACCAGAGATGATGTTGTTTCCGTACATCAGGCTGCCGGCAACGGGCTCACGGATGCCGTCGATGTCGACGGGGGGAGCGGCGATGAAAGCAACGATGAAGCAAATGGTGGCGCTCAGCAGGCAGGGGATCATCAGAACACCGAACCAGCCCACGTAGAGGCGGTTGTCGGTGGAGGTGACCCACTCACAGAACTGATTCCACGCAGAAGCGCCTTGGCGCTGCTGGATTGTGGTGGTCATGAGAACGGGGAAGGTGTGCTCCGAGTGGAGCGGTAAGTAGGACAGAGGCTTTACGGAAACCCGTAGAGGGAAAACCGCAGGTGGGGAACCCGACCAGCCATCGCCTGCGTCACTGTAACAGAAGATTGCGGGATCTCATTAATGGCTGGCCGGATTGGCCGGATTGGCGGGCTGGCTCAGGTGGGATCCCCTGGTTCCGCCTGGGTTGGATCCCTGTCATCGCCTGGGCCTTGGGGGCGATTGGCCCTGCTAAGCGGCCGTCCCCACACGCCAGACGACTTGGACTGCCGTGGAGCCCAAGGCCCTCCCCCCATACCTTTGAAGCCATGGGCCCTGGCCTGGGGTTCCTGTTGTTAGCGTCCACGTCCGCCGCAGCGTTCTCACCGTGAGTGCTCACCGGGTGCTGCTGGTGCGCCTGCCCTGCAACCCCATTTTCCCGATCGGGCCCGTGTATCTGGCCGATCACATTCATAAGTGTTTCCCAGGCATCCCCCAGCGGATCCTTGATCTGGCCGCCGTGCCCCTCCTGGATGTGGATCGGGTGCTGCTGGCCACGCTGGAGGCCTTTCGTCCCAGCCTGCTGGTGTTCTCCTGGCGGGACATCCAGATCTATGCGCCGGTGGATGGCCGTGGTGGCAATCCTCTGCAGCATTCCTTTGAGGTCTTCTACGCCCGCAATCCGCTGAAACGGCTGCGGGGCGCCCTCGGCGGCCTTGGCCTGATGGCCTCCTTTTATGGCGAGCTCTGGCGCAACCTGCGCCTGGTGCGCCGGGGGCTGCGCCGGGCTCGCCGCTTCCAGCCCCAGGCCCAGGCTGTGCTGGGGGGCGGCGCCGTGAGCGTTTTTTATGAACAGCTGGGCCGCAAGCTGCCCCGCGGCACGGTGGTGTCGGTGGGGGAGGGGGAACCCCTGCTCGAGAAGCTGATCCGGGGGGACTCCCTGGCCAAAGAGCGCTGCTTCCTGGCGGGGGATGAGCCCCGGCCGGGGCTCATCCATGAGCAGCCCGCTGGCATTGAGAAGAGCGCCTGCAATTACGCCTATATCGCCGAGATCTGGCCCCAGCTTGACTGGTATCTCGATGGTGGCGATTTCTACGTTGGCGTGCAGACCAAGCGGGGCTGTCCCCATAACTGCTGTTATTGCGTCTACACCGTGGTGGAGGGCAAGGCGGTGCGGGTCAACCCGGTGGCGGAGGTGATCGCCGAGATGGCCCAGCTCTATGCCAAGGGCGTCCGCGGCTTTTGGTTCACCGATGCCCAATTTATCCCGGCCCGCCGCTACATCGAGGATGCCAAGGAGTTGTTACGGGCGGTGTTGGACCAGGGTTGGAACGACATCCGTTGGGCGGCCTATATCCGCGCCGACAACCTCGATGCCGAACTGGCCGAGCTGATGGTGGCCACCGGCATGGATTACTTCGAGATCGGCATCACCTCGGGCTCCCAGGAGCTCGTGCGCAAGATGCGCATGGGCTACAACCTGCGCACTGTGCTGGAGAACTGTCGCCTACTGGCCCGGGCCGGGTTCCATGAGCATGTGTCGGTGAACTACTCCTTCAATGTGATTGATGAGCGCCCCGAAACGATTCGCCAGACCGTGGCCTATCACCGCGAACTGGAGCGCATCTTTGGCGCCGACAAGGTAGAGCCGGCGATTTTCTTTATTGGCCTGCAGCCCCACACCCACCTGGAGCAATACGGCTTTGACCAGGGCCTAATCAAGCCCGGCTACAACCCGATGAGCATGATGCCCTGGACTGCTCGCCAGTTGCTTTGGAACCCGGAACCGATGGGCAGCACCTTCGGCCGTATTTGCCTGGAGGCCTTTGAACGCAACCCCGCCGATTTCGGCCGCACAGTGATGGACCTGCTCGAACGGGACTACGGCCTGGCCCCCCTGGAAGAGGCCCTACAGGCGCCATTGGAAGGACGTAAAGCACTTGCTACGGCGACGCGATAGCTGCGTTAGACGCTGAACCAGCGTCGCCGGGCCCATAGCAGCAACCCCAGCCCCAGCCAGCCCAGCACGCCGCCGATCGGGTTGGCGGGCCCGGTGAGCCAACTTGGGGTGGCCGGTTGCAGGGCGATCAGCCCCTGGTTGAGCACAAACCAGCCGCCCACCAGGCCGCCGTGCAGTCCAACGGCACCCCAAAGCAGGCCCCCATCGGCGCGACGTTGCAGGCCTAGGGCCAGGCCCAGCAGCATCAGGCCACCTAGCAGTCCCAGGAGGGGTAGCAGCGGCAGATTGAAGCGGGTGTGCACCAGGCTGAAGAGGGCGGCCTGGAGCCAGAGAGCCCGCTGGCGCCCCAGTTGCAGCCCGAGTTCCCCCAGCAGCCAGCCGCGAAAGAGAAGCTCCTCGGCAAAGCCCACCCCCAGGGCCAGGACCAGGCCATTGAGCAGCACGGCGGCAGAGGTTTGCAGCGGCCAGGTGAGCGCTCCGGCCGATTGCAGGCCGACCACGACGACGGCCAGCAGGGCCGCCGCCTTAAGCAGGCCGCGCAGGAAGGCCTGGAGCGCCGCTGGCCAGGGGCCGAATACCCCCAGGCTGCGCCAGGGATGGGGTTCGACCCACTGGCGGCGCAGCCTTAGCGGCAGGCTAACGACCAGGGCCAACACCGCCGGGATGGCCGCCAGGCTCGCCCGTTGCCCTTCGCCAATGCCGACAAGTCCAGCCAGCCCTTGGCAGCCAAGGAACAGGGCCACCAAAGTGGCGGGATAGAGCAGGGTTCCCCACCAGGGGATGGGCGGCCTACCCGGCCTGGCGGCGGCCGCCATCAGCATTCGGGCTCAATCGTGCTGGTGAGGCCCTTGGCCTTGAGGGTTTCGCAATAGAACTCGGCCGGTTCGATGTCGCAAACGATCACCAGGCCCACACCGGTGTTGTGGGTTTCGAGCATGACGGCAATGGCGTCCTGCTCACTGAGGGAGGGCACCACCTGGCGCAGGGTGGTGACCACGTATTCCATCGAGTTGACCGGATCGTTATGCAGCAAGACCTTGTAGCGGGGCGACAGCTTGCGCACCCGCTCGGTTTGCTTCTCGATCACGGCCACTCCGCCGGGGCTTCTGCCTGGGGAGCTCGTCATTGACTGCGCAGCCACGGCCATGGCCGGTTCCGTCCGATCGGGTCCCCAACTGTAGGGATGGCCCGGGTCGTTTCCCGGGTGTTGCGGGTCACGGTGTTGCCGGCCCTGGCTTCAGGCGGCCAGGGCAGCCTTGATCCGCCCCATCGCCTCGTCCACGTTGGTGCGGCTGTTGAAGGCCGAGAGGCGGAAGTAGCCCTCACCGGCGGCCCCGAAGCCACTGCCGGGGGTACCGACCACATGGGCCTGTTGCAGCAGCTTGTCGAAGAAGCTCCAGGAATCCACGCCCGCCGGCGTTTTCACCCACACGTAGGGGGCCTGCTCACCGCCAAACACCTCCAGGCCGGCGCTGGCCAGTTCCCGGCGGATGATCGCTGCGTTCTCCATGTAGAAGGCCACAAGCGCCTTGACTTGGGCCTGGCCCTCCGGCGAATACACAGCCTCGGCGCCCCGCTGCACCATGTAGCTGACACCGTTGAACTTGGTGGATTGGCGCCGGTTCCAGAGGGTCCAGAGCTCCACGGCTTCGCCCGTGGCGGTGCGGCCCATCAGGCCCCGGGGCACCACAGTGAGGGCGCAACGGGTGCCGGTGAAGCCGGCGTTCTTGGAGAAAGAGCGGAACTCAATGGCGCACTCCCGGGCCCCGTCGATCTCGTAGATGGAGTGGGGCAGTTCGGGGTCCTGGATGAAGGCCTCGTAGGCCGCATCGAACAGGATCAGGGCCCCATGGGCGCGGGCGTAGTCCACCCACTGCTGCAGCTGGGCCTTGCTGGCGACGGCGCCGGTGGGGTTGTTGGGGAAGCAGAGGTAGATAAGGTCCACCGGTTCGGTGGGGATCTCGGCGGTGAAGCCGTTATCGGCCGTGATCGGCAGGTAGGTGAGGCCGCCGTAGCGGCCAGCGTCATCGGCCTCACCGGTGCGGCCGGCCATCACGTTGCTGTCCACATACACCGGATAGACCGGATCGGTCACGGCGATGCGGTTGCCCTCGCCAAGGATGTCGAGGATGTTGCTGCTATCGCACTTGGAGCCATCGGAGACGAAGATCTCCTCGGCCGTGATGGCGCAGCCGCGGGCCTGGAAGTCGTGGTTGGCGATGGCCTCGCGCAGCCACAGGTAGCCCTGTTCGGGGCCATAGCCGTGGAAGCCCTCGCGGGTGCCCATGGCATCGATGGCCGCCTTCATGGCGCTGCGGCAGGCCTCGGGCAGGGGCTCGGTCACATCGCCGATGCCGAGGCGAATAATCGGCGCCTGGGGGTTGGCCTCAGTGAAGGCCTTGACCCGGCGGCCGATTTCTGGGAAGAGGTAGCCCGCTTTGAGCTTGAGGTAGTTGCCGTTGACCTGGACCATCAAGGGGGCGGGACGATCCGCTGGGTACTGATGGCGGGATTGTCCTATGGCGAGTGGCCCCGGCGGCAACCGGCGCCCATACGATCAAGCCAACGCCCGCTTGCGTGCCCGTTGTGTCCGTTGGCTCCCGCTTTGCTTCGCTGACGCCGACCCAGGACCGGAGCGAGTCGGCCCCAGCCAGCCCCAGGGCGTGGGATCGGCCGGTGGACTTCGCGTCCCTAGTGGACTCGAGCATCGCCCGGCCCGGCCGCTACCTGGGCAATGAGCTGGGGGTGGAGCCGCGCGATTGGCAGGCCGCCTTGGTGCGCTGGGCCCTCACCTACCCCGAGATCTACGAGGTGGGGGCCAGCAACCTGGGCCACATCATTCTTTATTCGATCCTCAACGCCGTTCCTGGCCAGCTCTGCGATCGCAGCTATCTGCCTGGGCCCGACCTGGCTGAGCGCTTGAAGGCCCGCGGTGAGGCCCTGTTTGGCGTTGAGAGCCGCCGGCCCCTACCCGCCTTCGACATTCTTGGCTTCAGCCTCAGCTACGAACTGGGGGCCACCAACATCCTGGCCATGCTCGACCTGGCCCAGGTGCCCCTGCGCGCTAGCGAGCGGGGTGATTTGCCCCTCAGTGATCCGGCGGCGCCGCCCCTGATCTTTGCCGGCGGGCCCACGGCCACCAGCAACCCGGAACCCTTTGCCGCCTTCTTCGATTTCTTTGCCCTCGGCGATGGCGAGGAGCTGCTGCCGGAGATCGGCCTGGTGGTGGCTGAAGCCAAGGTCGCCGGCCTCAGCCGCAGCCAGCTGCTGCGCGACCTGGCCCAGGTGCCGGGGGTGTATGTGCCGGCCCTCTACGGCCCCGGCGCCGATGGCGTCAGCCTCGAACCCCTAGTGCCGGGAATTCCGCAGCGGGTGCTGCGGCGCACCGCTACCCCCATGCCCCACTACGCCATGGGTCTGGTGCCCCATATCGAGACGGTGCACGACCGGCTCACGGTGGAGATCCGCCGCGGCTGCACCCGCGGCTGCCGCTTCTGCCAGCCGGGCATGCTCACCCGCCCGGCCCGGGATGTGGAGCCGGAGGCGGTGATTGAGGCGATCGAAACCGGCATGGAACGCACCGGCTACAGCGATTTTTCCCTGCTCTCGCTCAGCTGCTCCGACTACCTGGCCCTGCCGGCGGTGGGGGTGGAGCTGCGCAATCGCCTTGCCGATCAGAACGTGTCGCTCACCCTGCCCAGCCAGCGCGTGGATCGCTTCGACCAAAACATCGCCCATATCCTTGGCGGCACCCGCAAGGCCGGCCTCACCTTTGCGCCAGAGGCCGGCAGCCAGCGCTTGCGGGACATCGTCAACAAGGGGCTTACCGACGCGGAGCTGCTGCGTGGCATTCGCACGGCGATGGAGAACGGCTACCGCAAGATCAAGCTCTATTTCATGGTCGGCCTGCCGGGTGAGACCGACGCCGACGTGCTCGGCATTGCCGAAACCTGCCGCAATTTGCAGCGGGATTGTGGCGATCTGGGTCGCCTGGAGCTGAACCTCACGATCAGCAATTTCACGCCCAAGCCCCACACCCCCTTCCAGTGGCACAGCGTCAGTACGGCCGAATTTGGGCGCCGTCAGGCGTTGCTTCGGGCCGCCTTACGGCCCCTGCGCGGCATCAAAACGAACATGAGCGATGGGCGCCTCTCGGCGATGGAGGACTTTGTCGGCCGGGGCGACCGGCGCCTGGCGGCCGTGATCGAGGCGATCGAAACCGGTATGGAGCGCACCGGCTACAGCGACTTTTCCCTGCTCTCGCTCAGCTGCTCCGACTACCTGGCCCTGCCGGCGGTGGGGGTGGAACTGCGCAATCGCCTTGCCGACAAGAACGTGTCCCTCACCCTGCCCAGCCAGCGGGTGGATCGCTTCGACCAAAACATCGCCCACATCCTCGGCGGCACCCGCAAGGCCGGCCTCACCTTTGCGCCGGAGGCCGGCAGCCAGCGCCTGCGCGACATCGTTAACAAGGGGCTCACCGACGCGGAGCTGCTGCGCGGCATTCGCACGGCGATGGAGAACGGCTACCGCAAGATCAAGCTCTATTTCATGGTCGGCCTGCCCGGTGAGACCGACGCCGACGTGCTCGGCATTGCCGAAACCTGCCGCAATCTGCAGCGCGATTGTGGC
>CAMCMT010000072.1 GCA_945875915.1 Synechococcus sp. UW140
CTGATTTCGAGGTCAAGAGCTCCTATGCGATCCGGCTACGCACAACCGATCAAGGTGGCTTGAGTTTTGATCGACAAGTGTTGCTCTCGGTTTCAGATGTCAATGAAGCACCGACGGCATTGAGCCTATCGGCCAGTAGTTTTAGTGAAGCTGTGGCAGCCGGCACTGCTGTAGCAACACTCTCAAGCCTCGATCCAGATTCCAGCCCTACCTTTAGCTATAGCCTGGTTACAGGTGATGGCAGCAGCGATAACGCTGCCTTCTCGATTGCTGGTGATCAGCTCAAGATCGTTGGATCCCCTGATTTTGAGGCCAAGAGCTCCTATGCAATCCGCCTACGCACAACGGATCAAGGCGGCTTGAGTTTTGATCGTCAGGTAACACTTCTTCTCGCTAAAAAGGGCCAGACCCAAGAAGCCCGTGACCTTACTTACATAACAAGCACAGGGCAAAGCTCTTCAGCTCGCATCACGACGACATCAGGTACATTTGATGGAGACGTGATCCTTAATCGACTGGCGACAGCACCCGCCTACTCAAATCAGAACGCAAACTTGTCAATCGGCAAAACAGGTATCAATTTCTCGCTCAATCTAGATCCTGCTAGCAATAGTAAAACCGCCAAATTGGCAGTTGACCTAGCCCCTCTCCTTGATGGTGTCAACACCATCCAAAAGAAGCTTGCTTATTTTGTGTACAGCACTCCCGTCGGCCAGGCGGCACCGATAGCTACGCCCTTCACCTATGACCCGGTGAAAAAGGCAGGCGCCCGCTTCTTTGACCTCGATGGCAATGGTTCAGCCGATACCGCCGACCTTCAATTCGTCGACGGCGGCTATGGCGATAAGGATGGCTTGAAGAATGGCGTGGTAGTCGATCCCTCTACTGCTGGTGCGGTGAACCTCAACGCCATCTTTACGGCCACGGCCAATAGCCTCACAGTTGGTGATCCAACTGACACCAGTTCACCAGCCGCCTTGGTCGTTCGCGCCAGCTTGAAATCAAGCTCCAGCACGGTGAACCAAATCGGTTTCGTGGCCCTCAATGCCAATGAATCGCTGAGCCTGAGCTACGACCTGGTGAAGGAGCGCGGCACCCTCCTATTTGGCAGCCTGTCAACCAACGATGTGCCAGACACCTCAAAGATGAAGTTCCAGCGGGATATCAACCTGATCAACGGGCAGAAGTTGATGTTCTTTGAAGTGGTGGATAATACCCTTGAAGCCATGCTCAAGAGTGGCTCCCTTGACTCCAGCTTCCGCATCCTTGATGTCAGTAAGCTGACTGATGCAGGCGCCACTGCAGGCAAGGGCGGCAGCAGCTTGAATCTCTTCTTGAGCACTGATGTGTCGGGCCTTGGTGAGTTGATCTCCAGCCAGATGGGCGATTCCCCTGTCTTTGACTTCAGCAGCCTGGCGGGACAATCTTTAACCGGTGATGTGTTGATTGCGCGTGAAGCGTCTTACGATTCTAGCATCGGTTTCTACAGGCTGGAGCGCAGTGATGGTGCCGTGCGCGACAGCCTCACCAACAGCGTGATCCTGCCTGGGGAGGTTGGGTATGCCGCTGCCGCCCTGCGTAGTACCAATCTGTTCAGCGGTTTTGGCAGCCTGGTCACAAGCAATCGCACTAACAAGACTGCGGACTTGGCCGCCTTCAAGGATGCCGGCCTACTGGCCCCTTTCGCAAGAGTGGCGAACACCGGCGAGACCTACTTCTCCTTCGCTGCCGCCAACAGCGATGGCCTCAGTCATTTCAGAGTGCTTGGTACAGGGGTCTTGGGCCTAGAGGACATCAAAGGCGGTGGCGACCGCGACTTTGATGACTTAATCGTTGCCTTTAACTTCAAGCTAAGTACGGGCACATTGGCCTGATCAAGTGGCATGGGTGAGACCAATGATTATGTGATACACAATTTACAGCTGGTTGGCTAGTTTGGACCAATCTCTTGTCGAGCTATACCCCACGGGGCTGAAAGGCTAGTGGTTTTATTCCTTGTCTCACAAGTGCAGCTGACGGCTATCTACTTCCTAGAGCATGGGTGCCCATTCGCTGATTGCTACCCCCCCCTGGCAATAGCCCCCAGCCACCCCAGCCCCGTTGCCGCGCAGCAGCCCGAGCCGCCCACGCCGCCGCAACCGTTGGCGGCCACTGAGCCCTGAGGAGCTGCAGGCCCAGGTGGCTGAGCGGCGAGCAATAGGTACTGGCGGGTCATTGCCCTGGCAGCCCCACCCGACCTTGGTGGCGTTGCAGGACCGGCTGCAGTTGGTGGCCGACTGCTGGAACCTGCTTGATGGCACCGGTGGCCAGTCCAGGCGGGGCCTGTACCTGCCCCAGTGCAGCAAGGAGCCGGAAGCGGCCTACCGGCAGCGGCTGGCCAATGCCAGGCCCAGCGGCTTTTTCCGCGATGCCCTGCGCACCTACGCCGGGATGCTGGCCTCGGTGCAGTGGCGGGAGCTGCCGGGTTCCCTGGCGGGTGTGCTCAGCGATGTGGATGGGCTCGGAACGGACCTGGGCGTCTTTCTGTTTCTGGCCGACCTGCTGGTGCTGCGCGATGGCGGCGCCCTGGTGCTGGTGTTGCCTGCGGAGCACCGCTGGCCGTCAGAAGGGCACCGCCAAGAAGCGATCCGAAGGGATGATCGGCTGTCCTTGCCGCGGCTGGCCCTGGTGCCCAGGCGCGATTGCCTGGATTGGCAGCTGGCCAATGGCGATGGCCTGCCGGTACGGATCCGCTGGTGCGAACGGAGCTGTCAGGGCCAGGCCCAAGCCCAGGGACCCGACCCCCGGCTGGCCAGCGGGGTGGCCGTTCACCTGCTCGGCCCGGGATCCGCCCTAGAGCAGCCCGATGACCCGGAGGGTTGGATCTACCGGGAAGCCCTGCTGCAACCGGGGGGCCTTCAGTTCAGTTCCTACCGGGCTGTGGCAAGCCCAACTGAACCCGCCGGCTACCGGGCCGAACGGATCGGCAAGCCCCTGGTGCTGCCAGGCCAGCAACTGCTGCCAGCGGTTTGGTACGCCGCCGATGGCGCGGCCTTCGGCGAGGGCGACCTGCCCCACCTAGGCCTGGCCAACCAGTACCTGAACCACTACCGCCTCAAAAGCGACTACGAAGACCTCCTCTCCCGCTGCGCCCTGCCGGTCGGGGTACGCACGGGCCTGGTGGACCAGTTCGGCTACCAGCGCGACGAAGACGGCGCCGGCCGCCAGCCGGAACAGCTGACCCTCTCGACCAGCACCTTTATGGACCTGCCGGAGGGGGCTGACTTCCAGTGGAAGGAGATCCGGGCTCAGTCCTTGGCGGAGCACCGGTCCTATCTGACGCTGCTGGATGAAACGATGCACCGCGACGCGTTGGTGCCGACCCAGAACCGGGGTGCGGGCCGCAGCGACACCGAGATTTCGCTGTGCGCCGGCCAGGCCTACGCCTTGCTGCAATCGCTGGCCACCCAGAAAAGTTCGATCTTCTCCTCGCTGCTGGGCCACTGGTGCCGCCAGAGCGGCGAGACGTTGGCACCAGGGGCTGGAATCTCGCTGAGCGTGACCCCGATGACGCCGCCGGTGCGGCCCCAGCCGAGCGTGGCCGAGTGGCTGGAGCTGGAGGCCCGGGGCCTAATCAGCCGTGACGAGCTCAGGCAGCAGCTGGCGATCAGTGCGGCGCCGGGGCAGGTGAACCCGGTGGGGCTAGGGCTAACTGCCCCGCTCGGGGCAAGGCCATGACTGGTGAAACGGTGAGCAGCTGGCGGGCCGGGGACCTGGAGACGATCCGTTTTGCCCTGGGAATCCCTGTGAGCGCGGCCTCGATCGGGGCGATCGGGAGAGCGATGGCGGAACTGGAGCGCGATTACCCGGCAGGCATCGCCGTCGCCGTGGGGTGCCTGGAGCGGATCGCCGCGATCGACCAGCAACTGGCCAGCATCCCGGCGGCGGCCGAGCCGGTAGTGATCAAAACCAGCCGCAAGGGAGCCGCTGCGCCTGTGCCAGCCGAGCTGCCCAAGCGAAAGCTGGATGTGATCGAGTTCGCCACCGAACTGCTGATCGAGGAGGTGGCGACCGAATACGCCCTGCCCGAGAGCCAGGGTCTGAGCCTGGCGGCCCAACGGCGCCAGCAGGTTGAGGCGTTGCTTTTGGTGCTGCCCGGACTGCGGGTGTGGCAACCCCAAACGCTGCCGCGGTTCCAGGGCCGGCTAGAGCGCAGCTAGTGGGGCAGACCCTGCCAGCAGCGATGGCCCTGCAGGGGGTGGCCAATGCCCGGTTGCTGCTGCACCAGCTCGATTACCCCGGAGCCATCACCGCCAAGCCAATCGCCCGTCAGGCCTGGGAGGTTTCCTTGAAGCAGGTGGATCTGATCTCCAGCCGCGACAACGGCCCGGGGATCGATACGGGCGACATCCTGTGTGAGGGCTATCTGTGTCGGGCCGCCTTGCTGCCGGTCAGGACAACCGATCCCTGGGACTGGTTGGCGAAGGAGCTGCCCTGGCAGGAACGCGGCCTGAGGGCCGTGCTGGAACAGGCTGCTGGCCGCCGCTCAACGATCGAGGTGCCGGCAGAGGGCCTCTGCTGGTTTGGCGACCTAAGTGGCCTGACGACACCGGGCTCGTTGCCGGACCAACCCCGGGCGGTGCTGGCGGGGGTGTCGCTGCTGCTGGTGGGGGCGGCCTATGGCCCGGGCGGGATTGGGGCCTTGCTGCAGGCGGAGTTGGGGGAAGCGATCACGGTGGCGATCAAGCCCAACCGGGTGCAGGTGATCGGCGCCGGTGACAGCTTGGCGGTGCTGGCTGCTCGCTACGGCACCACAAGTGAGGCCCTGCGCCAAGTGAACTCGGAGCTGCAGGACCTCAAGGGTATTGCGGCGGCCAAGGGGGATTCGCTGTACAAGCTGGCGGGGAGGTACGGCACCAGCATTGGGTCCCTGCGCCAGGACAACTCCGCCTTGATGCAGTCGGTTCCCTACTTAGTCGCTGAGGGCGACACCCTCGCCAACCAGGCGAGCCGCCAGCAGGAAACGGTGAGTGCCCTGCGTCTGTTCAACCCCCAGCTGGCGCGCTATCCAGCGTCGGCGCCGTTGCCAGCGGGGGTGACGATTCAGTTGCCGATGATCGGGGTGGCGGATGCGTTGGCGGTGGGACTGCCCCTTCTGGTGCCCCAGGTTGAACCGGGCGATCCGCTGCCGGTGGGGGGCTGGGTGCTGTTGCCGCCCCAGCGGGGGTTGGGTGGCTTGGCGGAGTTGTAGCCGGCGCTTGCCGATTGCTCCGTCCTGGCAATAGCCCCCGTAGGTCCAGCCCGGATGGGGGACCTGCAGCAACCACAGCCGTGATGGGTGGACCGATGAACCGCTTTTTCAACTTCAGTGCCCTTGGCGCAGCTGACCCTGCTGGCCAGGGCGACCAAGGCCACTTGGCCAATGCCCAAGGCAGGCAACCCCTGCAGCGCTACAGCCAGCCGCAGCAATGGCCGAACCAGGACCCTGGAACCGACCCTGATCCCCTTGATGGGACTGATGCCGCTGGTGACCACGACGATGACCTGGAGGCCGACGACGACCTGCCGGTAGATCTGCCGGAAGCCAAGGGATCCGAAGTGCCAGAAGCCCTCAAGGCCGAACGGCGCAAGACCAACCAGCTGGAGCACGACATTCGCGTCCTGAAACGGCAACTGCAGGAGTTCTCCAAGATCAACCCCGACGAATACGAACGGCTCCAGGACGCCGAACGCCAAAAGGTGGAACTGGAGCGGGAACTGGCCAGCCGCGAGCGCCAGCTAGAAGCCGCAGCCCAGCGCAAGGTGCGGGCTGCCGCCAAGGAACGCGACGAAGCCCAGGCCGAAGTGCTGAACCTGCGCAAGGAGCGGCTGCTGGAGCGCTTGTTCCTCGATGCCGATGGCCGCGCCGGTGGCGATAACCGCGGCTCCTTCTTTGAGATCTTCCAAAAGCAGGTGGGCTCCGAGTTCCGGCTCACCAGCGGCAGCAATGGCCGCGATGTGCTCGAACCGATCGATTCCAAGGGCAACGTGCTCCTGGGGGACCACGGCAACCTCGACGCCGCCAGCCATGTCGAAACCCTGCGCACCCACCCGGTGTTGGGCTTCCTCTTCAATCAGCGCGGCGGCCTAGGGCCAACGGCGGTGATCGCCGAATTCGATGGCAATGGCCAGGCCACCAACCTGCAGGCGATGAGTGCTAGCGAGCTGTACCTGGCCAGCTACGCCCGCAAACCCGCCGGCCCCAGGGGCTAGGGGGGGGGGCAGAGCCCCAGGGGCATTGCCCCCATTGCGATTTGGAGGGCAGCCAGGATTAGCCGGCTGCCCGGGGTATAACTGCCTCAGGCGGCCTTGGCCACCAGGACCCAAACGGGCCTGGGCTTGGATGGCGCGATCAGCTCCGCGAGGACGAGGGCCGGCAGGGCCCGGCGACCGCCGCCGATCGCTTCTGCCAGATGGGCAGATCGGCGCCGAATGGGTGCCATAGCCCTGGGCCTGGATTCAGGCTGGAACTGCCAGCCCCCAGAGGGGCCTTGCCGATCGAGCTGAACCAGCGCCTGCTCCAGCTGGGCAGAGACTGCCTTTGGCAGACCCAGAGGTGGCCGGCCCCGATCCCAGCCGGTGGAAGAGAGATCCCAGAGGGCCCGCTGATGGCGCAACAGACCACGCTGGCCAACCTTGCTGATCTCAACCTCCAGCCAGCGCCTGGAACCAGAAGACACCAGGGCCACAGACCAACGGATCCCTTTGGGTGTGGAGCGAACAAACAGCGGACTTGCCATGGCGCAGACAGGCAAAGGACCGCCCAGCCCGGCGCGGCGAGGACAAGGGGCGCGCAGCGCCTCGCGTCAGCCCTTGGCCCGCCGCGCAAGCTGAGGAGGGCCGCAGCCGTTTTGGTGGGGTGAGCGAGAGGCTGAGCTCGATGGGCCTGCCAATCAGGTGTCGCAAGAAAAGGGGCCCACAAGGGCCCCCTGGGCCTAGATCACCGAGATGGTGGTATTCGCCCGGCCCTGCAGCTTGCGGGCTAGCTCATGGGCCTTGGCCATGGGCATGAAGCGAACCTTTTTGACGGGCTTGCCCAGGCGGCCCAGGGGGACATCGAGGCGCTCATGGCCAAAGGCCTTGATGCCATCTGGATAGATATGCATCACCAGGGCACGGATTTCGGAGCTGGGGGCCTTGCTGATCGCCATGGAAGAAACGGCGTGGGACACCGCTCTTGCGCCTCACCCCGCAGGCTGTTGCAAGGACCGCGCAGCGGCCCGGCCTGATCCTTGCAACGGCCGAGGAG
>CAMCMT010000073.1 GCA_945875915.1 Synechococcus sp. UW140
TCGCCAAACAGCCAATACCTGCCACTCCCTGACGCCCCGCACCCGGTGGCAATAGGGGCCATGGCCGCCTCGATGAGCGAACACGAGATCCAGCAGCGCATCCGCCTGGCCTGCGGCCACGGCCCAGTGCGCTTGTGGCGTAATAACAGCGGCGCCCTGGTCGACCAGCAGGGCCGGCTGGTGCGCTTTGGGCTTTGCAAGGGCAGCAGCGACCTAATCGGCCTGCGCACGCTTGAGATCACCCCAGATCTGGTCGGCCAGCGCCTCGCCCAGTTCGTTGCCCTGGAGATCAAGACCGCTCGCGGTGTGGCCAGCCCGGAGCAGCGGGCCTTTCTCGCTCTGGTCGAGCAGCTAGGCGGCCTAGCGGCCATCTGCCGCTCCGTCGAGGCGGCCGAGCAGGTCCTAAAGCTGGCGCCCTGGCCAGCCAGGGACCCGCTGCCGCAGATCTCCTAATGGAGCGGGCCGACCTGCAGCAGCAGCTCCGCCGCCTGAGCCGGGCCCACCCGGGCGAGCATCCCTACAGCCTGGCTTTGAGGATGCAGGTGGAGACAGGCCAGATCATCACAGGCAAGCTGGTCAAGCAGCTCCTCTCTCCGCTCGACCCTGAACGGCCCTGACGGGCCTTGACCGGTCAGGCTCTAGCTAGCAACAGCAAGCTTGCCCTAGGATCGGCCCAATTAACTCTGGGTCAATCAAGTGGCGATCACCTACGCCGAGCTACTGGAGCACCAGGGCCCCAACCGCACCGGCTTTGGCCGCATGCTGCTCAACTGGCGTCGCCGCAACGGCTGGACCCAGTACACCGCCTGCAGCTGGGCAGAAGAGGCCGGCTTTGAGACGATCTCCTACGGCAACCTCTCGGTGATCGAGCAGGGCAAGGCCGGCGAGCTGCGCCAAAAGGCCTTCTGGCAGCTGGGTGAGATCAACCGCCGCATCGCCGAGCAGGAGTGGGGGACGATCAAAACCCAGGCGATCAAGCAAAAACTCGAGGGCGCCATTCCCTTAGGCGATAGCGACTGCCCGATTTGGACCGCCCTGGAGCTGTGGGCTTGCTACTGCGGCCTGCGGCAGGTGCCGGCGGCCTTCCTTGCCACCCCACCGCCGACGATTGGCCAGCGCAAGGCCACCGAACTCTCGGCCAAATGGCGTCAGCAGCTGCGCCGGGTGGTGGAGGAGTGGGCACTCGATCCCAGCGAGGCGATCACAAGCCTGGCGGCGGCCGCCAGCGAGGAGCACCGCAAGCGCTTCTATGCCGTGCTCACCGGCTTTGGCGACTACAAGCCCGAGGAGCTGGCACCCCTTTGGATTGGCGCCGACCAATACCTGCCCAAGCGCTGGCTGGACCAGTGGGAGGACAGCAACCGCCAGCAGCGCCAGAGCGGCGGCAGCAGGGGCAAAAAACCAATGGCACCCAAATGAGCAACCAGGCCTAGCCATTTCACTAGAAATTAACAGCGGCTATGAATGCGGCTTTGATCTAAGAGCTTTAAGCTTTTGATCAGCGGGCAACCGCCCGATCGTCATCGCCATGGACCCAACATCCAGGCCCCTAGGGGCCAGTCCAGGGGCCAGCCCAGGGGGCAGCCCCCAGAACTCCTTGCTGGCGCCACCCCAAAGCCCGCAAGCGCCCGAGCAGCAACTCACCTGGGCCCTGGCCCGTTTCCAGGCCGAGATCACCGCCATCCCCTCAAGCGACCTCGGCGCAGTCGCTGCAGCGGCCAAGCCCGCCCTACGCCAGGGCATCGGCTGGTCAGCCCGCCTGGGCGAACAACACGGCCGCCCCAGGCTCCAGGTCACGGTTCGGCATGCATCCGGCGCCGAACTCAGTAGCGAGACCTGGGCCAGCGAGCCCAGCGACCTGGCCGGCATGACCGGCCTAATGCTGGCCCTGCTGCTGGGGATTCCCGTGGCAGAGGTGCCTTGGGCTGTAGAGCCCAGTGACGCTGAAAGCGACGCTGCCACCAGCAAGCATGCTGGCGAACCTGAAAGCAAGCAAGCCCAGCTGGCGCCTCCTGCTGACCTGGCTGGTCCAGACCAGCAGCACCAGCCGCTTGCGGCGGAGCCGGCCCCAGGCAACCCCAATGCCGACGCCACGGTGGATCCAGGCCTTGAGCCCCTGAGCCCTGATGAGATCGGCGATTACCACCGCCGGATCCTGGCCCTGCCCCAAGGCACCCGCCGCGAGCTCACCACCGCCTTTCGCGAGCACTTCTTGGTGCCGCGCAATGCCCGCTCGATCGGCGATCGCATCAGCCAGCGCCAACACGGCCGCTTCCTGGAGCACTTCCTTACCGAGGCCCAAAACCCAGCCCAAGGCCAGAACCCAACCCCAATGCAGAACACCGCCCCGGTGCCGCCGCTCCCATGAGCGATTGCCCAAGCCCCAGGCCACTCCGCCGCTACGGCGAGCAACCCTGCTGACCTCCGATCACCAGCCCCCTTTGCACCGATTGAACCCATGGCCAAGGACATCTTTCGCACCCCCCTCGCTGAAGTGCGCTGGGCCCACCTGATCACCCCCCGGCACCAGCTCGATAGGGCCAAACCGCTGGCCTGGACCTGTGATCTACTGCTGCCAAGCACCGACCAGCAGGCCCAATCCTTCCTACTGGCGATGGAGGATCAGTTCATCGCCCTGCATGGCAGCCGCAAACGCCGCGCCGAGAAAGGCTTCCCCTGGAAGGCCGATCGCGAGCGGCCCAGTGAGATCACCGTGCTGCGCTTCAAGGTGCCGCAGTTTCTCAGGCGTGATGGCTCCCTGTCCGAGGGGCCCCGCATCGTCGATGCCAAAAAGCAGCCCTGGACTGGCGCTGCGATTGGCAATGGCTCCAAGTTGATTGTTGCCTTTGACATCTACGACTGGGATGGAGAGAACGGCTGCGGCATGACCTTCCAGCCCCGCGCCATTCAGGTGGTCGATTACATCCCCTACGAGCAGCTCGATCCCACCGAGGGGTTTGCGGAGGTCGAGGGTTACAGCACGCCCCCGGCAGATGCAGCCGATAACCAGACCCCTAGAAAGCCAACCCCGGCTTGGTCCGCCGCCAGCGCCAGCAACGACCAGGAGGTCCCCTTCTGATGGCACCCGATCAACCGGCCTCCCAGCCAGTCACCTGGCGGGGAGGGCCCCCGCACCGGCCAGGGCCCCAGCTGCCGGCCTTCTGCCGCAGCCAGCGGCCGCCCGTCTTAGTCATGCTCACCTGCCGCTTCGGGCTGGGAGTGCGCCTACTGCTGGTGTTGGGTCTGCTATCCAACTCAGCACCTTGCTGCTGCTGATCGCCGGCCCCGTGCCGCCTCGGCCAATGACCAGCACCAACACCGTCTTCCGCCCCGACGCCGGTACTGATGCCGGGGAAGTTCCACCCGTCAAACCGTTTTTAAAGCGATGAACAGCACGACTTCAAGCGCCCTTGTTCCCTTTGACTTCGAAGGCAGCCAGCTCCGCGTCTTCGCTGACGAGCGCGGCGACCCCTGGTTTGTCGCCACCGATCTCTGCAGCGTGCTCGGGATCGGCAATCCTCGTCAGGCCACGACCCGACTGGATGCCGACGAGAAGGGTGTCATTTCAACTGACACCCCTGGCGGTGTGCAGGCCGTGGCCACGGTGAATGAACCTGGTCTCTACACCTTGGTTCTCGGCAGCCGCAAGCCGGAGGCCAAGCGTTTCAAGCGTTGGGTCACGCACGAGGTTTTGCCGGCGATCCGCCGGACAGGCCGCTATGCCGTGCCAGGCCTCGCGCCCACGCCGGGATCCTTGCCCTCAAACAAGCAGGACAGCGTCAATTCCCTGCTTCTCATTGGTCAGGCGATCGCCCAAGTCCCTGGCGTGAAACCAGGTATCGCCATGGCCGCAACGCTCACCTGCATTCAGGAGAACACTGGGCTGAGCTTCGAAACGCTGCGCCGCACCCTGCCAGCAACGGAAGAACCGATCTGCTCACATCGCGCCGCCTGGCGCACCTCCCGGTGCGACGCCACCCAACTCGGGCAGCGGCTTGGGATGGCGGCACGGGTAATGAACCAGCACCTAGCGGCCTGTGGCCTGCAGCTCCGCAATGCCCGCGATGAATGGGAGCTGAGCGAACGGGGGCAGCAGTGGGCCGAGGCCCTGCCCTACTGCCGCCAGGGCCATAGCGGCTATCAGATTCTCTGGAACCCAGCCGTGGTCGACGTCGTGCAGGGGCTGGGCTGATGGAAAACCAAACGATGGCGCCCCCATCTGGGCGCCATCGGGTCTGGGTAACCACCGCCGAGGCCTGCGCAGAACTGGGCATGAGCCGCGAAACCCTGCGCCAGCTGCGTCTCCGCGGGGTGCTCACCCCCGGCAAGCACTACCGCCGTTGGGGCTGCACCCAGGGCAAGGGCCCCCTTCAGTGGCATCTCGAGAACGTCGAGGCCACGATCACCGGCTGGAGCCGGCGGCATCTGCGGTGTTGAGAGCCGCCAACCTGGCGTAGAGTCGTGTCTATACATCAGGCCGTTGGCGGCCGAGCGGTGTCTTGACGCAGTCCGAGCCCCAAGACCAATCTGTGGAGGCCAGTCGGCACTTCCCGCAGGCGATTCGCCGCTGGGGCAACAGCCTGGCTGTGCGATTACCAGCTGATTGCCTGCGTCAGGCTGGTCTGCGGGAAGGCGACCAGATCGAGATCGTCGTTGGCCCAGGCGGCCGGCTGAGCCTGGAGCCCCTAAAGCGGCTGGATCGTGCTGCGTTCACAGCTGAACTGCGCAAACTGCAAGCCACCATGCCCCTCACCCCGGCGGTGATCGAGAAGTGCCGCGCCGAGGAGCGTTGGTGATCTGGGGCCAGCCATGATCTATCTCGATACCAGCGTGGTGGTGGCCCTGCTGACACCAGAAGAGCGCAGCTCCCTGGCGTTGGACTGGTTTGAACAGTGCCACGAACCCTTAATCAGCAGCGACTGGTTGATCATGGAGACCCACAGCGCCTTGGGCATGAAGCAGCGTCACCATGGACTCAGTCCCGAGGCCCGACAGGCCGCGGGAGAGCAGTTCGAGCGACTGGTGCAAAGCGGTGTTGAACTGCGCTCCCTCGACCGTGGCCGCTTCCTGCAGGCTGCTGAGCTGCTGCAGGATCCAGCCCTTGGGCTGCGGGCAGGCGATGCCTTGCATCTAGCGGTAGCCCTCCATAGCGGCTGCTCCCAGCTGGCCAGCTTCGATGAGCGGATGCAGCAAGCCGCTGCTGCCCTTGGGCTGAGGCCGGCAAGGAGCCTGTGATTGTGTCCAATGCGAGTGGTTATGGTTGATGGGGAAGCTCCTGCGGAGCTCCGGTTGATGCCGTGAGCTCCCAATCGGCTGATCTGCCGGGAGTTCTCTCGGCGCAGCTGATCCACCTCACTGGGTCCGGAGTCAGCCTTGGGGTGTGGACCTCAGCGCTGGTCAGCCTGGTGATAAGCAGCATTGCGGTCCCGCTTGCCCACCGCCAGGACAAGCACCAGCAGCTGCTGATCCCGCACCTCATAGATCAGACGGAATCCGGCGGCACGGAGCTTGATCTTGTAGCGGTTGTTGGATTCTCGCAGTTTGCTGGCTGGGATCCAGGGCTCGATCAGACGTTCGGCCAGCTTGTTCTTGAACTGCTCCCGGATCCCGACCGACAGCTTCAGCCATTCCCGTAGTGCCTGCGGGTGGAAGGCCAGATCAAAGGGCATCGAGGCTGACCCGCAGCGGCTCCTGCCCATCCGCCAGCCGGGCATCGGCGATGCGGCCTAGCTCCAGGTCGTCTACGAGATCCATCAGCTCCTCGTAGGTCCGGGCCGGAACGCAGTAGAAGGCCGGCTCGTTGCGGTTGAGCACTGCAACCGCCATCCCTTCACCGGCAGCCACGGTGGCCATGGGGTTCTTCTTGTGTTCCGAGATGCTTACGGCGGTCTCGGTCAGCACGCGGTGCGCCATCAGTGGATCAGACCAGACAGGAGCCTCAATCTAGGTCGTCAATCAGGTCGTTGAGCAGGTCTGATCCCATTCAAATTGACCCGAACTGATCAGGATCGCTAAGTCCGCCGCCGGCGACACGGAGCCAGATTGGCTCCTGAGGTAGGGGTTAGGCCACCTCTGCGGGAATTCCAGGCTCCAGCCTCCGCGCTGCCTTTGCGAAGGCGTCATCCACCACATCTTCACCACACCAGCGGCTGTAGGCCGCTAGGTGGGTCTGCACGCTGTGGCCCATCGCTGCTGCCACCACCTTGGGTGGCAGCTCACAGATCACATGGGCCCGGTGGGCATAGCCATGCCGGCAGGAGTAGAGCACCAGCTTTTCTCCCTGGGCCTCGTACTGCTGGCGCAGCTGTTGCCAGTGCTCTCTACGCAGCAAGTAGCGATTAAAAGAATCCGAGCCGAACCCCGGCCGCATCGGCGGCAGTTTTGAAGGGTCAAAGGTTTCGGTGAGTTGCCAGTTACTGGCCCATTGGTCACAGGGCAGTAAACGCAGGGGTCTGGGCTTGGTTTTGGCGCGAGAAGCAACCTTTTCATAGGTGCACCACAGCCGGCCCTGCCGTAGCTGAAGGTGCTGGAGCTCCTCAGGGCGCAGGCCAAAAGCATTGATAAGTTGAAAGGCGAAACGCCAGCGGGGATCTGGGATCACCTTCACCATCTCAACAATGTCATCCACGCCAATCGGTGTGGTGACCGCTTTGCTCTCCCGTGATCGGCCGATGGTGCCAGAGAGGTCCAGCGTTGGCGTCCATTGGCCAGGGAGCAGGCCTTGGCTCACACCCCAACGCAGCAGGGCTGCCGTGTACTGGACCTGAAGCCGTCTGGTGCGGCAACCAGGGCGCTGGCTCCAGAGATCGGCCTGCGCTTCCAGTAATTGCTTGGCATCTCGCGCCGCCGGGGGCCCTTTCACTGTCTTGAGCAGCAGGGCCATACGCGGCTTGTTAAAGGGCACCTCGAATAATCAGCAATTTGCAGGGTCGCTGCGGGCATGAAAAAGCCGCCGAAGAGGCGGCAGAGCAGGAGAATCTTATCTCAACTATTGACGAGATCGTATGAACTATGGGAGCTTCTCCGCCAGCTTCATGCAGCCACT
>CAMCMT010000074.1 GCA_945875915.1 Synechococcus sp. UW140
CCCTGGTTCAAGAGCTGCTCAGCGGTGCGCAACTTGCGGATGATCTGCTCGGGGCTGTGGCGTTTGACTTTCATGGGGCTTCTCCTGGCCAATTCTGGCCGGTAGGGAAGCTCTCATAAGGGCTGGCTCAGTTTCTGGGGTCCACGTCAGAGGCGTTCCTTGCGGAGGTTCAGCACTTCGGCCTGGGCCTCGTCCCGTTCCTTGGCGGCGGCCCTGACCTTGCGTTGGGCGGCGGCCTCCAATTGCCGTTCGCGGCTGGCCAGTTCCCGCTCCAGTTCCACCTTTTGGCGTTCGGCGTCCTGGAGCCGTTCGTATTCATCCGGGTTGATCTTGGAGAACTCCTGCAGCTGGCGCTTGAGGACGCGAATGTCGTGCTCCAGCTGGTTGGTCTTGCGCCGCTCAGCCTTGAGGGCCTCGGGCACCTCGGAGCCCTTGGGCTCGGGGAGATCTACCGGCAGATCGTCGTCGGCCTCCAGGTCATCGTCCTGGTCACCGGCTGGGTCGGTTCCGTCAAGGGGATCAGCGTCGGTGCCAGGGTCCTGGTTGGGCCATTGCTGCGGTTGGTTGTAGCGCTGCAGGGGTTGCCTGGCTTGGTCGCCCTGGCCAGCAGGGTCAGCTGCGCCCAGGGCACTGAAGTTGAAAATGCGGCTCATCGGTCCACCCATCACGGCTGTGGTTGCTGCAAGTCCCCCATCCGGGCTGGACCTACGGGGGCTATTGCCAGGGGTGGGAGCCGTCCGGCGTAGGTGCCCGGAAGCAGGTGGCGAAAGAGCGGCTAAGCCTCAATACTCTGCCGCCCTAGGCACTGACGGCAAAGTGAGGGCGGTTCTGGAAGCACTCTCGGGGTCGCACCATGACCAGCGCTTCACTGTCGCCTCCGGTGCGATGACTGCCAGGAATGATGACGCCGTTGCCGCTGATCAAGCGACTCCAACCAAGGTGGCGGTTTCAATGTCCTCTGCATTCGATGGCGGGTTCATCCAGACAACCTCCGGTTGACGAAAGCAGCGAGTGGAACGTGTGCATCGCCTCGGATGGAGTTTCCACCCTTGCTTTAAAACCCAGGCATTGAGCTCGGTGGCGTTGAGTACGGAGCTCTCCAGCACCACCGTGAATTTGTTGGCAGCGCTCCAGCCCTCTTGCTCCCTCTCGGATGACGGCATCAACTCTCCATGCAACCGCCAGGCCTGCCTACATTTGTAGAGGGTCATCACGAGGATGCCCAGCTCCTCTGAAATCTGGGCCACGCTCTGCCTGTGGGGCGGGTGCTTCCGCCTCCTCACATCAGCGGACTGCTTCGCAGAAGCCTTTGGCTAGGCAGCCTCGCAGTATCGGCGCATTGGACATGTCCTCAAGCTCCCGGATAGATGGATCAAAGGGGTGACATCTTTCTTGAAACCGGGGGTGGACTGCAGGCTATACTCTGGAAAGTTTTCATCGTTTTACCGTGACAATAGCTAAACCTATTTACCAGCCTGCTGGAGAGCGTAAGAAAAAATCAGTCGCATATGCCCTTGCCTTTGTGGGGATTACCGGTATTTGTGGGCTGCAGAGATTTTACGTTGGCAAGGTTGGGTCCGGCTTGCTATATCTATTTACCATTGGCTTCCTTGGTTTTGGTCAGTTTATTGACTTATTCCTCTTGCCTGAAATGGTGGAAGACTACAATAGAAAGAAGGGGTTTTCGCTACCTGGTCAATATATCGCTCCAACTTTGCAGCAGCAAGTGGTAGTTAATATTGGCGAGCACGTGAGCTCTGCCATTACTGGTCTTGGTGCGGGTGAGCAGATGAAGGAGGCTGTGCCGCAGACGCTTGAGCAGAAAATCCTGCGTCGATGCCACGACGAGAGCGCCTCAATAGGTCAGATTTGCCTCGCTGCAGGAGTTGACTCCAAAGAGGTCAAAGAGGCTGTTGACAGGCTGACCGCAGAAGGGCTTTTGCACGCTGACATAGATGAGGCGGGGATTATTCGCTACAAGCTCGGCTGATCTTTCAATAACCATCCCTAAAGCCACTCCCATAGCCACCAAGCCCGGTGACTGCGAGGAAAGATGACGCCGCTGCAGCTGATCTAGCGGGCACAGCCTCACCTCCTATAACTCCGCCAAACCACCCACACCCCGCTGGGGCGGCAACAACACCCAGCCCCCAACTGGCAGTGGATCGTCCGGTTGAACCTGGGGCACCATAAGGGGTAGGCCCACCGCCAACGCATCTGCGACCCCGATCGCCGGCAGCTGGATCACCACCCCCGCCGGCAACGGCGCCGCCGCCGGGTAGCGGGCCAGCTGGGGATTGAACAGGCGCAGGGCGCTCACCGTCTCCTGCTGGCGGCTCGCCAGGTTGGCGAGGGTGTCGCCATCAGCCAACAGGTAGGGGACCGACTGCATCAAGGCCGGATTGTCCTGGCGCAGGGCTCCGGTGCTGGTGCCATAGCGGCCCGCCAGGGGATAGAGCGAATCCCCCTTGGCCGCCGTAATGCCCTTGAGGTCCTGCAGCTCCGGGTTCACCTGCCGCAGGGCCTCAATCGTTGTCCCGTAGCGAGCAGCCAGCACCGCCAATGTGTCGCCGGGGCCGATCACCTGCACCCGGTTGGGCTTGATCGCCACCGTGAACGCCTCACCCAGCTCCGCCTGCAGCAGCGTCCCAATCCCGCCGGGGCCATAGGCCGCACCGACCAGCAGCAGCGACACCCCCGCCAGCACTGCCCGTGGTTGATCGGGCAACGACCCCGTTGTCGTCAGGCCGGACAGGTCGCCAAACCAGCAGAGGCCCTCGGCTGGGACCTCGATTGTTGAGCGGAGGCCGGCATCCGGTTGGTCCAGCACGGCCCTCAGGCCGGGTTCCTGCCAGGGCAGTTCCCTCCCTAGCCAGTCCCAGGGTTCATTCGTTCTTGCCGGCAGCAAGGCCGCCCGACACAAAAATCCCTCACACAGGATGTCGCCGGTATCGATCCCTGGGCCGTTGTCGCGGCTGGAGATCAGATCCACCTGCTTCAAGGAGACCTCCCAGGCCTGGCGGGCGATCGGCTTGGCAGCCACTGCCCCGGGGTAATCGAGCTGGTGCAAAAGCAGCCGGGCATTGGCCACCCCCTGGAGGGCCATCGCTGCCGGTAGGGCCTGTCCCATCAGCTGCGCTCCAGCCGGCCCTGGAACCGCGGCGTCGCCTGGGGTTGCCACACCCGCAGCCCCGGCAACACCAGCAGCAAGGCCTCCACCTGTTGGCGCCGTTGGGCCGCCAGGCTTGGGCCCTGGCTTTCCGGCAGGGTGTATTCAGTCGCCACCTCTTCCAGCAGCAGCTCGGTCGCGAACTCGATCACATCCAGCTTTCGCTTGGGCAGCTCGGCTGGCACAGGCGCAGCGGCTCCCTTGCGGCTGGTCTTGATCACCACCGGCTCAACAGCCACAGGGTTGCTGGCCAGTTGCTGGTCGATCGCGGCGATCCGCTCCAGGCTTCCCACCGCGACGGCGATCCCCGCCGGGTAGTCGCGCTCCAGCTCCGCCATCGCCCGACCGATCGCCCCGATCGAGGCGGCACTCACCGGGATACCCAGGGCAGAGCGGATCGCCTCCAGGTCCCCGGCTCTCCAGCTGCTCGCAGCTCCTGTGGTCACGGCAGCGCCCCCTGCCCCACCGGGTTCACCTGACCAGGCGCTGCGCTGATCGCCAGCTGCTGCCGCAGTTCATCCCGGCTGATCACGTCCCGGGCCTCCAGCTCTAGCCACTCGGCCACGCTCGGCTGGGGCCGCACCGGCGGCGTCATCGGGGTCACGCTGAGCGAAATCCCAGCACCTGGCGCCAACGTCTCGCCGCTCTGGCGGCACCAGTGACCCAGTAGCGACGAAAAAATCGAGCTCTTCTGGGTGGCCAGTGATTGCAGCAAGGCATAGGCCTGGCCAGCGCAGAGCGATATCTCGCTGTCGCTGCGGCCGGCACCCCGGTTCTGGGTCGGCACCAGGGCATCGCGGTGCATGGTTTCATCCAGCAGCGTCAGATAGGCCCGGTGTTCGGCAAGCGACTGGGCCCGGATCTCCTTCCACTGGAAATCGGCCCCTTCTGGCAGGTCCATAAAGGTGCTGGTCGAAAGGGTCAGCTGTTCCGGCTGGCGGCCGGCGCCGTCTTCGTCGCGCTGGTAGCCGAACTGATCGACCAGGCCCGTGCGCACCCCCACCGGCAGGGCGCAGCGACTGAGCAGATCCTCGTAGTCGCTTTTGAGGCGGTAGTGGTTGAGGTACTGGTTGGCCAGCCCCAGGTGGGGCAGGTCGCCCTCGCCAAAGGCCGCCCCATCGGCGGCGTACCAAACCGCTGGCAGCAGCTGTTGGCCTTGGAGCACCAGGGGCCGGCCGATCCGTTCGGCCCGGTAGCCGGCGGGTTCCGTTGGGCTTGCCACCGCCCGGTAACTGCTGAACTGCAGTCCCACCGTTTGCAGCAGGGCTTCCCGGTAGATCCACCCCTCTGGGGACTCGGGCTGCTCTGGGGGGGAGCCCGGGCCCAGAAGGTGGACGGCAACCCCGCCCGCCAGCTGGAGGTCGGGTCCCTGGGCTTGGGCCGGGGCCTGGCCCTGACTGCACCGCTCCCGCCAGCGGATCCGTACCAGCAGGCCATCGCCATTGGCCAGCTGCCAGTCGAGACAGTCCCGCCGGGACACCAACGCCAGCCGCGGCAAGGACAGCCGATCACCGCGCCGGATCGCCTCTTGCCGGTGCCCTTCTGAAGGCCAGCGGTGCTCGGCCGGCAGCACCAGAACGAGGGCCCCGCCATCGAGGAGCACCAGTAGATCGGCCAGGAACAAAAACACGCCTAGGTCTGTCCCCAGTCCATCCACATCGGTGAGCACCCCAGTTAGAGAGGCCGGCAGGTCCCGCCATTGCACCGAGGCCAGCATCCCGGCGTAGGTCCGCAGGGCATCCCTGAAAAAGCCGCTCGGCCGGGCATTGGCTAGCCGCTGCCTGTAGGCGGCTTCTGGCTCCTTGCTGCCCTGGGGCAGGTACAGGCCCCGCCTGGACTGGCCACCGGTGCCATCGAGCAGGTTCCAGCAGTCGGCCACCAGCTGTAGCCGCTCCTGCAACGCCACCAAGGTCGGGTGGGGCTGCCAGGGAAAAGGGCCGCCGCCTTGGTTTCGCTGTCCGGCCGCCTGGGCCTGCAGCTCCTCAGGAGTCAGCGCCTGCCAGCGGTTGCGGCGGCGGGGGCGGCTCGGGCTACTGCGCGGCAACGGGGCTGGGGTGGCTGGGGGCTATTGCCAGGGGTGGGTGCCGCTGATTCAGATCAGGAGTAGGGAGAAAGACACCGCTATCTAGAACTGAAAAAGGCCACTTCGAAAAATCCAGTTACGCTCCCGTACCAGCCCATGAGACTCATGTGCTGATCAAGTTCCGCCTGTTTCGCTTTGCCAGTGATCGGCAATTTTTCGAGGTGCCTCATCACACTTCAAGCAGTACTTTTACCTTTCTAGGCGAGCTTTCGCAGCCATCTGCAGCACTGGCCTTCCATACAGCCACACCACAGGATACTGAGCCCTAGAAAAGAGTCACAAACCATCGAATAACCGCTCAAGCAAAGGCAGCCTTGATCATCATCATTCTTCGGCAGCTAATCATAAGAGATGTGTCATGCCTCAACCATTGACATCCCTTGCAACTAAAGCCCTGACTATTATCTTGAAGAATAGCTTATCGCTTGTGTCAATTCTCGCAAATCGACTGGTCTATCTTGATGGCGTAATCGACGACCCACTTGCCAACGCCCTGAGTGCGCAGATTCTCTATCTCAATGCTGAGGACAACGCCATTCCAATTCTTCTATTTATCAACACCCAAGGTGGCTCCGTAACTGCTGGATTGGCAATATATGACACAATCAAATATATTAATGCTCCAGTTTGGACAGTTGGTGTTGAGGTAGTTGCGGGAATTGGTGCATTACTGCTGTCGGCAGGCGCAAAAGGAAACCGGTCTCTTTTGCCCGAGTCGACAGTTGCGCTAACCAGGATCTCCTCCAATCTAGACAATACCCCAGGAACCCTAGAAGAAATAGCAGCTAAAGAGGTCGATAGGATTCACGATTTAATCATTTATGCTTTCGCCTCGGAAACTAGTCGCAGTTTCAGTGAAATCTGCGACTTCATGCAGGATGAGTGCGCATTTAAACCTGACCGCGCTGTACAATACGGCTTTGCCGATACAACTATAAGCACCCATACCCTGCTAAGGCTTATAACTTATCGGCAATAATCCTTGCTTCGAACTCGAACAACTTGCACGCTTAAAAGCGGAGTAGACATTAGGCCGCAAGCCTATACTATTAAAAAGGAATCATGGACAGCCATGGAGCAAGCTGTCAATCCATCCCATCTCTATCGCCCTTAAAAGGATCCGATCGCGGAGCGTGAATGGGCGTGGCATTGGTTCTTACCCCAGCAGAACCGCTGGCGCGACAGGGAATCCGGTGCCCAGGGCCGCCACCACCTTGATCCGACCATGGCGCAGAAGGCGGTGAAGCGGGCTGTCCTCAAGGCCGTTGTGACGAAGGCGGCCAGCTGCCACACCTTCCGCTATACGTACGCGACACACCTGCTGGAACGGGGTCAGGCCATCCACACCATCCAGGTGCCCGATGTCAACTACTTAGGCGGGTCGCGTCAATTACGTAGGCGGGTTACCCCGGGTCCTCCCCCTGCCATGGGAGGGGGAGGCGACAGCGAAAAGTGAGCCACCCTTGCCCGGTCCTCTGCCATGGATCCGGGATCCTCTGATC
>CAMCMT010000075.1 GCA_945875915.1 Synechococcus sp. UW140
TAGGCCGATTGGGTATCTTGCTTCTGCTTTCGGCGTTCTACGGCAGCCGCGCCCCATCCCGCGTGGGCTATCCCCGCGAAGACCTTTACACCTGAACTTCCCTCCCATGACCAGTTGGTGGCAATGGAATCCGGCAGATGGCGCCAGCAGGGGTGGCTTTGCCGTGATTGGCGTCGGTCGTTTCGGCTTGGCCGTGTGCTCGGAGTTGGTCAAGGCCGGCGCCGATGTGCTGGCCATTGATGCCAGCCAGCGGGCCATCGATGACCTGCGCCAGATCGAACCTGGGATCGAGGCGCGGGTGCTGGACTGCACGGACGAAGAGGCCCTGCGCGCCGCCGGCGTGCTCGACATGGCCACCGTGGTGATTGCCATGAGTGAGCCGATCGAGGCGAGCATTACGGCCACCTTGATTGTTAAGGACAGCCCCGGGACCAAGGTGAAGCAGGTGATTGCCCGGGCCACCAGTGATCTCCATATGCGGATGCTGCAGCGGGTGGGGGCCGATCGGGTCGTGTTCCCTTCCAAGATGCAGGGCGAACGGCTGGGGCTTGAGCTGGTGCGCCCGAACCTGCTGGAGCGGCTGCGGCTTGACGACCGCAACAGCATTGAAGAGATCCGCGTGCCGGAGGCGTTCATCGGCCAGTCGTTGCGCGAGATTAATCTCCGCAAGACCTACAAAGTGAGCGTGCTCGCCGCCGGCCCCGACAACCAGCTCATCGTGAATCCGCCCGCCTCCCACGTGCTGGCCGCTGGTGAATTATTGGTGGTGATGGGTGCCAGCGACGCCTTGGCCATGCTGCCTGGCCGTTGAAAGGAAAGGCTGGTGGGCTGCTTCTGCTTAAAATTAAAACGATGAAATTAAATTGAAACTCGAATTAAGGGACTCTTTTTTTAGGATTTACTTCCGGCATCAATCTGCCTACATCGCGATCACGGCATGGTTTGATCTGCCCTGACCAGACGCGGCGCCGTTGTTTTTGGCCCCTGGTTGGAGCCTTCGGGGCCGCTTAAGGGGCTTTGGCTCTCCACCGCGTTGGGGCCGGTGCCAGAGTTGTTTCCCCCAGGCCAGCCCCTGGGCCGAGGAGCAGGGATGCCGGTGGCCATTGTGGTGTTGCAAGGTTTGGGGCTGATGGCTTGCCTGGGGCTGGGCTTGATGCTGCTGTTGCTTGAGTGGCAGCTCGGCCGGGCCCCACGCCTGGGTCCCAACCCCAATCCAGGCCCCCTGCAGGCGTCGTTCCTGCGGCTGGTGATTCCCGTTTACAACGAAGAAGCCAACATCTCTGCCTGCCTCGATGCGGTGTTGGCGAGCCAGGATCCCGGCCTGGCCTGGGAGCTGGTGGTGGCCGATGACGGCTCCAGCGATGCCACGGCGGGGTTGGTCCAAGGGCGTTTTCAGGCCGATCAGGGCGGCGGGGGGCCGGCCCGCCGTCTGTTGGACGTGGGGCCCCGGCCCGAGGGGGAGCGCTGGTGTGGCAAGAACTGGCCCGCCAGCCAGGCGGCGGCCCTGGAGTGGCCCGCCGGTGATCCCAGGGCGCAGTGGCTGCTGTTCATCGATGCCGATGTGCGGTTGGAGCCAGCGGCCTTGCAGGCGGTGCTCCAGGAGGTGGCGGGAGGTGCCGCCGCGGGGCCACCGGTGGACCTGCTCACCCTGGCCCCCAGGCTCGAGTGTGGCTGCCTGGCCGAATGGCTGGTGCAACCGATCGTGGCCTCCCTACTCGGCCTGGGCTTTCCGCTCAAGCGCAGCAACGATCCCGCCGATGCCACCGCCTTTGCCGCCGGCCCTTTCATGTTGTTTCGCCGCAGCGCCTACGAGGCGATCGGCGGCCATCGCGCTGTGGCCGGCGAAGTGGTGGAAGACCTGGCCCTGGCGGGCGCCATCAAGGCCTCAGGCCATCGCCTGCTCTATCAATTGGGCGTTGATCTTGTGCGGCTGAGGATGTACCTGGATTTGGCGTCCCTGTGGGAAGGCTGGACTAAAAATTGGTACCTCGGCGTCGATCGCAATCCTTTTAAGGCGATTGGCAGTGCCCTAGTGGTGCTGGGGGGCTTCAGCTTGCCCTGGTTGCTGTTGCCCTTAGCCCTGCTGGATCGTTCCCTTGGGCTTATCGGCCTGGCGGCGATTGGCTTGCAACTAGGGATTCGCCTGTGGAGCCGCTGGCGCTTTGGCACGCCGCTGCGTTACTGGTGGCTGGCCTGGCTGGGTGGCCTGCTAATCGGGGCGATTGTGCCGGCGTCGATTTGGAAAACCACCACGGGCCAAGGGTGGACCTGGCGCGGTCGCTCCCTGGCTTGAGGCTGGAGGGGGATTGGGAGTTCCGTTTTGGATTAGTCCCTGGTCAGGGCTTGCGTCCCTTCAGCACCAACACCGGATTCAACGGCGCCAAGCGGGTGCCATCGGCCAAAGGTGCTCCACGCCAGGCCTGGTGTTGGCTGACGCCAAGGGCAAAGCCCGCCCGCTCCAGCAGGGGGCGTAACTCGGCCAAGGCTTCGATCGTGGCCAGGGGGATCACCACCCGGCCCCCTGGCCGCAGCCGCTCGATTACGGCCGCCAGCACCGCCGCCCGCCCGGTGCCGCCGCCGCCAATCACGACCCGATCGGGATCGGGCAGCTCCGCCAGGGCCTCTGGGGCCCGGCCTTCGACAACCCCCGCCGGCGACACCCCAAGCCGTTCGCCATTGGCGCGGATCAGGGCTGCCGAGCCGCCCCGTTGTTCTAGGGCCCACAGCTCGAGCCCCGGCCGTAGCCGCAGGGCCTCCAGGCCGATCGAGCCCACGCCGGCCCCGAGGTCCCAGAGCACCCCCGTGGGCGGCAGGTCCAGGTCGGCGAGCACCTGGATGCGCACCTCCCGCTTGGTCATCAGTCCCGGCCGGTCTGGCAGTTGCAGGAACAGGCCGTCCTCAAGGCCGAACAGGGGCAAGGTGGCTTGTTCGGCTGGCTCCCCGGGTGCCTCAGCCACCAGCAGCACCAGGTTGAGGGGATCGAGGTCTGCGGGCAGGGGTGTTTGCGGCGCGAGCCGCTGTACCCGTTCCGCCGGATGCCCGAGCCGTTCGCAGAGCCAGCAGGCATAGGCCGCCTCCAGCCCCGAGGCCCGCAGGAGCGTGCGCACGGCTGCGGCGCCGCCCTGGTGGGGGTCGGTGAGCACGGCCAGGGCGGCGGGGCGCTTTTGCAGGGCTGCCGCCAGCGGTGCGCTGTCCCGGCCATGGAGGCTGATCCAGCTGGCGTCCTGCCAGGGGCGGCCGATGCGGGCAAAGGCCAGCTGCATCGACGAGGGCGACGGCTGGAAGACCAGGGCTGCGGCGCCAAAGCGTTGCAGCAGCAGGCGGCCGATGCCGAACCAGAGGGGATCGCCACTGGCCAAAACCACCGCCCTTTGACCCGCCGCGCTGGCCGCTTCGAGCTGGTTGAACGCCGCTTCTGGTTGGTCCGTGGCCACTAAGGCGGGGCAGGGCTTGTCGGCATTCAAGGTTCCGGCGGCTTGGGCCGACGCCCACCAGGGGGCCAACTCAGTCAGCAACCGTTTCGGCGCCGCCACCAGGTCGGCCTGGGCCAGCAGGACCAGGGACGTCGCCGTCAGGGACGCCAGCCCGCCCGCATCGGTGCCGATCACCGCAATTGTTGGTGCCCCGCCTTGGGGCTGGGGATCGGGACGGCTGCTGCTCAGGGGGTGGTCTGCCACTGGCCCCATGATGGTCAGTCGTCGACCCTGCCCCTGGCCCCATGAGTGACCGCCGCCAGCGCATCCATGGGCTGGTGCTCGCCCTATTGGCCCAGCAGAAGGACCTGGAACTGCTCAATGGCGATGGCACCAGCCTGCCGGCGGGCGATGCGGGCACCTGGCTGGAGCGCAACCGCCGGGTGGTGCTGCGCTACCAGGCCCTGGTGCGCTCGGCCGTCACCTTCGACGCCCTGGTGGACCAGGAGGTGGGCGGCAGCCTCCAGGCGCGGGAGCCAGGGGCCAGTTGAGGTCTGGGTTCTTTCGCTTCTCCGACATCCCTAATGACTAGCTAAGGGCGTGCCAGGGTTTGGGTGTTCGTTGTTCCTGATTGATCCTTCAGTTCAATCCTTCAGTCCGATTCTTCAGCTCCCCCTGTCTGCATCCTCCAGGCTTTTGGTCACCGTTTCCAGGACGGATTTGGCAACCCCAAGGGCAAGGTCGCAGTCCCGTTGATCAAACAGATCCGCTGGGGCTTCATCGGCATCCGGATAGCGCGTTGCAGTCGTCATCCGGCTCAAAGATTTGAGTTGAAGGGCCCTCAGGGATTCAACCTCCAGGCCCATGTCTGCCAAGGCATCAACCAGCCGTTCGAGGGAATGGCTGCGGGGAGGGTCCTGGCCCAGGCCAATCAGCAGACCTTTCAGGGCCTTTTCGGCCGCCTGGCTGCAGTGGTAACAGGATTGGGCATAGAACTGGCCACTGCGGGCAAACTCAGCCATGGCCAGGTCGTTTTCGGCTTGCCGGATCCAGGCTTGCAACCGGGCTGTCATCGGCCCCCTGCCCCAGCTAGCAGAACGGCATCGCGGCAGATGCCCCGCCAAAGGGGATCGTCCCCCGCCTGATGCTGCTGCCAACGGCTAGTTGAGAGGGCAATGACGTCATCTCCCAGGCCCGCCCCCCGCAAGCGATCGGCCAGGGCAACGGCTGCTGCCGGATCGGGGGCTACGGCTAGCAGATCGACATCGGAATAGGCATCCCAATCGCCCCGGGCGTAGGAGCCGAAGAGCCAGACCTGCTGGTGGGCGGGATCGCTCAAGAGGGCCTGGCTGCCCTGCTGCAGTTGGCTGAGGCGCTCCTGGCGCCGCTGGGCACGAATCGCTTGGAAGCTCGCCATGGCGGTAATTTACCCAGCCTGCTCAACAATTACTCCAGCACAAGCACCATGGATCCATCGTGCTTCAGCGTTCCAGCCCTTGTAGTAGCTGGGAGAGATGGGTTTTGGCCTGGTGCACGTTGACCACTTCCAATGGGGCTCCTTACGGGCTAAATCTTCGTTTAGTCAAGGGCGCTTAACCCGGAGTCGTCGTGGCTCAGTTACTGCTCAGCAGCTCATGGCTGGCCGAGAGCCAGGCGCCCGTGGAGTCATAGCGGCGGATGAGGCGCTCCATTCGGCCGGGGGCTACCAGCCAGCCGCCCTCCAGCACGAAGGCCTCGCGGTGGCTGATCTGCTGGGGCAGGTGAACAAAGCCCCCATCGGGCAACAGACGCAGCGCCTTGATCTCCTCAGCCCCGATCTCGATTTGGCAGTCGCTGTGATCGGGTTCGGGCCAGGTGGCGCTGATCGTGGCCGAGCGACCCTGCCAACGGCCCAGGAGCTGATCGGCTGTTGTGGGGGATTTTCGGAGGCACCACTGCCGGCGCGGAATTCCCGGATCAGCACCAGCTCGTCAAACACTCCCGCCGGCGTATAAAGCTGCACCAACCGGTGGCGCCGGTTGCCCCTAATGAAACCGAATTCACCGCCAAAGACCGTGTTCGGCGCCACCTGCATGGAGCCCTTGTTGAAGGCTCCTGAGTCAAAAAACACCACCTGATTGCCGAGGCTGCGGTAGTCCTGCTGGATGTCTTGACCGGGTTCACCCACCCCTTCGACAGGGCCACCGCCAGGGGCCACCTGCGTGCCTGGGCTCCAGCGTTGCAAGGTGAAGACCACAGGGCCATCGCCTTCACCGCGGGCCAGGGTTAATACCGAAGGAGACGGCTCCTGCAGGAGTCCCGCAGCGGTGATGGGGGTGAAGCTGCCGCGCCATTCGCCCAGGTTGCAAAGGAAGTTGTCCCACTTGCTGGCCATGGCCGATCGGAAGCAATGGGGCGAGGGTAGGCAGGGAGTTGCTGGGGGCGGACGGGCCTGGGGGGAGCGAGCTGGGTCCTGGGGTTGGTTGTATCGAAAGCAATCGCAGTTGCTGGATGACTCAGCCTTGTGCCACGACCTGCAGATCGGCCGATCCGTTGGCCCGTTCCAGGCGACCCGTGATCGACTGGGCTACGGCGCCCAGCTGGCCCTGGTCCCCAGGGTGCAGGCCAACCAGGCCAACCAGTGGAGTGAGCCGCCAGAGCCGCTTCGGGATTCCTAAAGCGTCCCAACCTGGGCAAAATGGACTGATGGCGTCACCCCCATCCCAGCGGGCCCATGGGAGCGAACCCCGGATCGATGCGATCGTGGCCGGCATCGCTGCAGCCATTCCAGAAGCCCAGGTGCGGTTATTTGGATCGCGGGCCAGGGGAACAGCCCATGCCGGCTCGGACCTGGACCTGTTAATCACGGTGCCGGACCAGTGGTTGGCTACCCACGATCGCGTTCGCGTGTTGGGTTCCCTTTGGCGTCAATGGTCCAGCAGCCAGCTTCCCCTTGACCTGCTGCTCTATTGCGAAAGCGAGATTTGCCAACGCCAGCAGTATCGCGGTGCGGTGACAACCCAGGCCTACCTGGAGGGCATTGTGCTCTATGGCTGACGCCGATGCGTTGCGCTATCTGCGGATTGCCAAGGCCGATCTCCTAGAGGCCCGGCGCATGCTTGATCATTCTGGATTTCGGGACAGCAGCATTGGCTTCCTGTTGCAGCAGGCCTGCGAAAAATCCTGCAAAAGTTGGATCCATTCCTCTGGTGGCATGGCCAACATTTGATGAATTGACGCTTTTAGGCTTCCCGTTGATCGAGTCGATAGACCCAAAGGTTGGTGTCAACAAACA
>CAMCMT010000076.1 GCA_945875915.1 Synechococcus sp. UW140
GAACCGGCTTTTTGTCCTGGAGCTTTGTGACTCTTTGCTGTTCGTCCCAGAAGCCTCTCTGACCCACTGTTGGCATGAAAATTGCTCAACCAATCATAAATGAGATCACGCCGGAATCAAGTGCCTTGTTGATTTTTCGAGGTGCCCTATTATCAGCCGCGACCGATACCATCCCTGCGCTGCAACTCGATGCTCCGTATTTGGTCATGGAAACGCGGCATGATGTAGGGGTAAACTGATAGAAATATGCTTTTACATAATTTGGCTTGGCGTTAGTGGTATTCTCAGGGCTCGAGTTGGATCCTTGGCTGCTTCTTGCTCTTTTGCCGCATACTTTGTATGCAAGCGCTTCAACCTTTGAGCTTGGAGGCATAATACTCCAAGAGGAACTCCCGGCAATGGCAGATTTCCAGTTTACGCAAGATATATATATTGTTTCACCACTATTTATTGATGGTTGATATATGTCTATGCTTTTGGTTCCGCCTGGTAGTGACTTGAGCGAATTATAGTCATATTGCAAATTTGATCCGTCATTTCCTCCTATCGTCACCCACTGAGGGATGGATTGTGCAGGCAAAATAATTGCTAATAAAGCAGTCGCTGAATTACCTATTAGTAAAGCCGCGAATTTAATCGTCGTGGTGGATGCTTTCATTTAAAAGTGACTTTACTGGGGATGTGAATCTACCGGTAGTCACTTTCCGACTCGTGGAAGTGACGAATGGCTTGGGAGCAGATAGTTAGATTATCGCACTGAGTCGCTTAACGCAACAGCAATTGCGACTGCTCTGGCAGCACAGCGAGCCTTGGCCCGTCGCATTTCGTACTAGGCGCAACCAAGGTTGGCACTGGATCAGGGACATCCAGCACCATGAGGACGCCCACCGCCATAGAGGAAATGACGCTGGCGTGATGGCCCTGCTACGCACCGCCCCTTTGAACTTGCAGCGCCTGGCTGGGTTCCGGTTCGATTCGACCGGAACCCAGCCAGGCGCTAAAGCTTTGAATCCGCCCTCACCCCCTCACCCCCTATGGCTTCCACTGCCCCAACGCCAACACCTCTAGCGCCATGCCCTGCTGCTCCGCCCGCAGCGTCACTGGCGCCTCAATCCGGATCGCGCTGCCAAAGCCAAAGAGCCAGCGGCGCAACGCAATGCCGCCGCCCAAGATCCAGCTCGGCAGATCGATCTCCACCGGGTGGGGGTGGCTATCGGTAGGGGGATTGGGCTCCAGCGTCTGGGCGATCGCCGGATGGACCCACCCCGATACCGCACCTGCTGAACTGCGGCCAAGGTCCTTTTGCACAGGCGGCTTAGCCAGCCGGATCTGATCGAGCGGCAGCGGCAGCTGGCCTTCTCGGATCAGGTCAAACACACTTCCCTTGCACGAAAAGCGCAGGGTCTGCAGCTGGCGCCACCGCTGCTCAGCGTTGCCCTGGCAAAGGGCCGCCTGGGCCGCGCTGTCAGCGCCCAGTTCGGTGCCGCCGCAGTGATGCAACAACAGCTCCAACCGGCCTAGGGCGGCCTGGTGCTCAGAGCCCTTGCGGCGGCTGCGCGGTTCGCCCTGGTCAAACACCAGCCATTCCAAGCGTTCGGCCTGCAGCAGGCCCTGGGGCCGGCCGATCGCGTCCTCCTCCCAGGCCAGATGCCACAGGCCAGCCGAATACACCAACTGCAGGGGCCAGACGCGCAGTTGGGTCCCCTGGCCACGGTCAGACCCAAGGGCCAGGTCTCGACCCGGGCCGCCCGGCAGCCGCAGCAGCCGCACCCGCCGGTGTTCCAGGATCGCCGCCTCGATCAGCTCCGCCTGGCTTGTTTCCGCCAGGCTGCCCCGCTGCAACGGCTCCAGCCCCGGTCGGGCGCCATCGAGATAGGTCCGCAGCGGCAGCGCCCCAGCCGTCTCGATCCCGCCCCAGGCCAGCCGTTGCTCCAGTTCGGCCAGCAGGTCCTGGGCCGTCGGATCTCCCAGCCGCTGGGCGGCGTGTTGCACCACCCCATGCATTTCCACCAGCCGTGGCGCCGACAGCAACGCAGTCCCCAGGCAGTAGCCATGGCGCGGGTTGTCGTGGGGCAACCGAAATCCATAGGGAGTAAGGGTCTTCTCGATGTCCTTGCGCAAGCTGGCCAGTTCCCTGGGCCCATGGCCGCCAGAGATCGCCGCTAGTTGTTCCAGCAGGTGCTCCTGTATCGCCACGGGTCTTGCGCCAGATCCAGGTCCAGAACCAGGGCCAGGGGCCCCGGCCAAGTGATCAAAGGGCGTCTGCAACAGGTGCCGCAGCAGCGTCATCACCCGCACAAACACCGCCCGATCGGCCATCGCCGGGTAGCCGCCATGGACTCCACCGGTCGCAGGGACTGGACCTGGCTGGCCTGGAGCAACCAGGGTTGAACCAGCCACCAGCAGCACCTCAGCCAGGGGGCTGATCGCTGCCCTCACTGGCGTGGCACTCAAAAATCCCTCACTGGCCAGCCAGTCCAGGTCCCGCCGCACTGCCGCCGGCTCGCCATAACAAACCCCATGGCGTTTGCGCAGCAGCGCCGCTGCCCGCTCCGCCAGCCCACCGCCCGGCAGGGGCGACACCACCATTTCCAGCGCCTCCCGGCTGCCCTGATCCGTCGTCGCCAGGTCCGGGTGATCGGCCAGCAACTTGATCAGATACAGCAGCCGCTCTAAATCCAGCAGCCGCGAATGACCATGGAGCTGCAGCTGGCTTTGGCGGTTACAGGCCGCACTGATCCGCCGCCTGAGCTGGGCCAGTTCACCCCGCAGAAACGGCGCCAGTTGCCGCTGCTGGGTTGGCTCCACCGCCACCACCGCCGCAAATCCCTCCAGCCGCCCAGGTCCAAACGCCCCATCCGCCAGGCTCGCGGCCATGCGGCGAATGACGGGCACTGGCACCTGCCGCTCCCGTTTGGCGTTCCAACGCAGGCAGGTGCCCAGCGGCGTGAACAGCCACCAGCCGATCCATTCCACCGGCCTCGGCAGGGCCAGCTGCTGGGTAATCGCCAACCGCCAAGCCCGCTCCGCATGGGTGGCATCGACAATCACCGGCATCCCGGCTGCCACGGCCCCAATCAGCCGTTCGTGCAAGCGTTCTGCGATCGCACTCCAGGGGCCCTGCACCGCCGCATCGCCAAAGATTTCGGCCCGGATCGCGTCGGTTGAGAGCACCACCGCCGCTTGACCATCAGGACCCCGGAGCAGCGGTGCCAGGGCCAGGGCGGTGGTGGTCTTGCCACTCGCCGGCGGGCCGATCATCACGTGACAGCGCAAAGGCTCCATCGCCGCAGCCTGCGGCTGCCTGCAGATGACTGCTGCACCCAGCAACACACCCTGATCAAACCCGCACACCGGGCCAGTGACAGCAAGCGGTTGGCCTCCGTTTGGTCCTTCGGGGGGGGTGGGTGGACTGGGGTTGCTGAGCCCAACAACGTAGTAATCCCCTTGACGCCATCCGCCGTGACGTCTCCTCGCCCCACAGCACCACGGCCACCACGTCCAAGCCGGCGCCGCCGGCCGCCCTACCTGGCGCCGCCCATCTTCCAAGACCTCCAGGTCCTCGACCTGCTCGAGATCAGCGGCAGCCAGATCCGCGCCGCCCATTGCCTCACCATGCACCAAACCACGGTCAGCCGCAGCTACCGGGACCTGGCCCAGCAGTTCAGCCTCCAACCCCGCAGCCAACCGCGCCAGGCCTGCCGCTGGGGCACCAGCACCAGCCTGCGCCACCTGCGTCTTGCCAGCCGCGCCCATCGCCTAGAGGCCGGCCTGCTCCGCCTCGCCACTGACGCCCTGCACCAATCCCTGCTCGCTGGCCTCCCGGGCCTGCAGCTGGTGCCACCCCATTTCCACAACGCAACCGACTGGGCCACCCTCATCGGCCAAGGGGTAATAGATGGCGCACTCGTCTCCTCCCTCTGCCATCACGAGCCCCTCTCCCCTGCCCGCCTGCCCCACTGGCCAGAGGTGCAGGTCATCCTCGTGGGCCAGCTCAGCCTGCAACTGGTTTTCCGCGAAGCCTCCGCCCCTGATGGCCACGACTATTGGACAGGTCAGCTGCTGCTGCCACGGCAGCAGGACATGCCGTTGCTCCATCAACAGCTCGCCGCACTCCCCTACCCAGAGGCCAGGCCCCCCTGCCGCCACCAGGAGCCCCAGGACTGGCTGGCCCAAATGCACAACTCCCCCGTTGCCATCCCCGTCTGCCCGGGCCTGGCACCGCTGGGCTGGTGGCATGAACAGGGCCTCAACGCCCTGCCCAAGCAACCTCCCTTGCGAGAACGGCTGTGGCTGCTGCTGCCTGCGGGCCTGGAGCTGGAGCAGCCAGCCCTGGTGACGCTGCGCGCGATTCGGCGCCGGCTCAGTCACGCCATCGCCAGGGAGGCTGCGGCGCTGCTTGAACTGCGGCAACCACCGGAGCCAGAACCGCCTGGGGGTGGGCCGGGTCTCGCCGGCTCCCCCTAGGGCCAATTGGGGCTGGGGTCTTTGGGGATCCCAGCCCCTCAAATCAACAGGTCCGTCGGCACCCCAGGAACCGCCTCAGGCTCCTCCTCAATCTCCTGGTCATCCCCCAGCAACCAGCCCGACTGGGGGCCCTCGTCTTGGCCCAGGCCCGCCTGGGCGCCATCAAGGGCAATCACGCTCCCCACGGCCGCTTCTGCTTCAGGGCCCCGGCCCAGGGCCTTGGCAGCCGCCAGCACTTCCGCCTTGCTGAGCGAGCTATCGAGCTTCTGGCCATAGGTCTTGCGGGCAAAGGCCAGCAGCTCCGCCTTGGTCATCCCGTCAAGCTCCGCTGGCGACGCTGGCACTGGGGCATCAGCTGGCTCCAGCAGCTGCACCTGGAACGGCAGGCTGGCCAAAGAACCAATCGCCGCCACCACTGTTAGGTGACAGGCGACCTGGAGCAGGCGGGAATCAAGCGAAAGGGCCATTTCTGTGGCATTGGCGTAGGTGAGATCGGTGGGCGAGAGCGTCTCGCCGGTGGAGGCGGTGATCTTGAGGCCCATGGCCGGGTTAAAGCCGCTCCCCTGCAGCACGGCCCGATAGGGCTTGTCTGCCCGGGCATGGAAGGGGCCTCCCAGCAGGGCCGTGATCACTGGGGCCATTAAGGAGCCACCGGCCTGCTGGCCAGGGGCAGGGCCAGTACTAAGGCCAGGCGAGTGCGGCCAATCCAGCTGCCAGCCCAGGGCCAGCCAGCCGGCCAGATGCACGGGCCAGATCACTTGGAAAGACTGGCCATCGCTGATCCGCAGCATCCCCTCGGGTTGGGGGTCCGGCGCCTCAGGGTTCAGCCAGGCGGGAGAGGTGGGCTCCATCAATTCACTGCAAAGGTTGAGATCAAAAATGGGAATGGCTGGGGCTCCATTCAGGGCTGGTTCTGCCAGAAGCAAGCCAGGCAGGTGCCGGCTCAGTGGCTGAGGCTCACGTGGCAGCCCGGCGGCGTGAACGGCGACACCGTGGCCCTCGCAAAGAACAGGCAAGGCGCCTTGCTGTTTGCCACGTCAGTTCCCGCCAGCACCAAATTGGCTGGGTTGATCACCGTTTCGATCAGTCCACCGACCGCCGGGATCACGACCGTGGCAGCATTCACAAAGGTGCCGGTGCTGCCGTCCTTGAGCAGGGGCGCCAGGGCCAGCACCACCGTGATCGGACTGCCTGCCCCCGGGTGGGAGGTCACCAGGGTGATCTGCTCGGCCGCATCCAGGGGAGTCGATATCCGCACCACCTCATTGCTCAGGCGCGTGCGCTCGAGCGGATCGGTGGCGGTGCTGTTGATCCAGCCCACCAAGGTGGTGAGGGCATCAAGGCGCTTATTCGCCAGGGGAGCCATGGGATTGTCCTCGTGAAAAGGGAAAGTTGAGGGTTGAAAGCTTGAGAAGGACGCCGAAAGGTTGAACGCGCTGATCGGCTCAAAACTGGGGCAGGCCCTGGCCAGGGCCTGCCCCTAGGCCACGGCGGGGCCGATGTTATAAAGCCGCGCTGCGGCCTTGTCGTCGCAGACGGCAAAGCCCACGTACCAATCCACCCGGGTGCGGAACACCGGGGCGTCTTGCACTTCGCCGAAATCCCGCACCGAGATGCCATAGCGACCTTCAAACGGGCCTTGAAGGCCAGTCATCAGTTCATCGCCAAAGGAGCAGCAGTAAAACGACGTGGTTTTGCCGGCCTCGCCAAAACCGAGCACGTCCTGGCCATTGGCGTCCTGGTCCACCACCAGGATCTCGACGTCCTCGAACCAGTGCCGGCCATCCATCACCTGGTACAGCTCACCGCCCACATCGCGGCAGGCGGCACTGATCTGACGGCGGCCGGCCTTGCTGGTGATCAGCACCGGCCGCGTCCCTTTACGTGGTGTAAATACCGAGACCCGAATGCCCTGATCAGAGGGTGAACAGGGTGGAATGACGGTCTGTCATTCTGGAGGCGCAACTACGCCTCGTTGATCCACGATGAATCGTGACGATTGACTTGTCAAGTCTTT
>CAMCMT010000077.1 GCA_945875915.1 Synechococcus sp. UW140
GCGGCCTTTGGCGAGGGGGACCTGCCCCACCTGGGCCTGGCCAACCAGTACCTCAACTACTACCGCCTCAAGAGCGACTACGAGGATCTACTGAGTCGCTGTGCACTACCGGTAGGGGTACGCACCGGCCTGGTGGATCAGTTCGGCTATCAGCGCGACGAAGACGGTGCTGGCCGCCAGCCCGAACAGCTGACCCTTTCGACCAGCACCTTTATGGACCTGCCGGAGGGGGCCGATTTCCAGTGGAAGGAGATCCGGGCCCAGTCGCTGGCGGAACACCGGGCCTATCTGACGCTGCTGGATGAAACGATGCACCGCGATGCGTTGGTGCCAACCCAGAACCGGGGAGCGGGCCGAAGCGACAGCGAGATTTCGCTGTGTGCCGGCCAGGCCTATGCCTTGCTGCAATCGCTGGCGACCCAAAAGAGCTCGATCTTTTCGTCCCTGCTGGTCCACTGGTGCCGCCAGAGCGGCGAGACGTTGGCTCCTGGGGCTGGGATCTCCCTGAGCGTGACCCCGATGACGCCACCGGTGCGGCCCCAGCCGAGCGTGGCCGAGTGGCTGGAACTGGAGGCCCGGGGTGTGATCAGCCGCGATGAGCTCAGGCAGCAGCTGGCGATCAGCGCGGCGCCGGGTCAGGTCAATCCGGTGGGGCAGGGGTTATTGCCATGACCAGTGAAACGGTGAGCAGTTGGCGAGCCGGGGACCTGGAGGCGATCCGCTCTGCTCTGGGTATCCCGGTGAATGCCGCCTCGATCGGGGCGATCGGGAGAGCGATGGCGGAGCTGGAGCGGGACTACCCGGCCGGTATTGCCGTCGCCGTGGGGTGCCTGGAGCGGATCGCCGCGATCGACCAACAACTGGCCAGCACCCAGATGGCTGAACCGGTGGTGATCAAGACCAGCCGCAAGGGCGCCGCAGCGCCTGTGCCAGCGGAGCTGCCGAAACGAAAGCTGGACGTAATCGAGTTCGCCACCGAACTCCTACTGGAAGAAGTGGCGACTGAGTACGCCCTGCCAGAGAGCACCGGCCCGAGCCTGGCGGCCCAGCGGCGCCAGCAAGTAGAGGCGTTGCTTTTGGTGCTGCCGTCTCTGCGGTTGTGGCAACCCCAGGCACCGCCACGGTTCCAGGGCCGGCTGGAGCGCAGCTGATGGCGACCCCAGCCCTACAGAGCGTGGCGAATGCCCGCTTGCTGCTGCACCAGCTGGATTACCCCGGCGCCATCTCCGCCAAGCCGATCGCCCGCCAGGCCTGGGAGGTTGCCTTGAAACAGGTGGATTTGATCTCCAGCCGCGACAACGGCCCAGGGATCGATACCGGCGACATCCTGTGTGAGGGATTTTTGTGTCGGGCGGCCTTGCTGCCGGTGAGAGCATCGGAGCGCTGGGACTGGCTAGGGAGGGAACTGCCCTGGCAGCAGCCGGGCCTGCGGGCGGTTTTGGACCAACCGTCAACCGGCCGGCGCTCAACGATCGAGGTGCCGGCAGGCGGCCTCTGCTGGTTTGGCGACCTAAGTGGTCTGACGACACCGGGCTCGTTGCCGGACCAACCGCGGGCCGTGATGGCGGGGGTGTCGCTGCTGCTGGTGGGGGCGGCCTATGGCCCCGGCGGGATTGGGGCGTTGCTGCAGTTGGAGTTGGGGGAGGCGATCACGGTGGCGATCAAGCCCAACCGGCTGCAGGTAATCGGCCCCGGCGACAGCTTGGGTGTCCTGGCGGCCCGCTACGGCACCACCCTTGATGCCCTGCGGCAAGTGAACCCGGAGCTGCAGGAGCTCAAGCCCTTTGCAGCGGCCAAGGGGGATTCTCTCTACGGGCTGGCTGTCAGGTATGGCACCAGCACCGGAGCCCTGCGTCAGGACAACCCGGCCTTGATGCAGTCGGTTCCCCACCTGGTGGTTGATGGCGATACCCTCGCCAACCTGGCGGGTCGCCAGCAGGAAACGGTGAGCGCCCTGCGCCTCTTCAACCCACAACTGGCCCGTTATCCAGCGTCGGCGTCGTTGCCGGCGGGGGTGACGATCCAGTTGCCGGCGATCGGGGTGGCGGACGAGCTAGCGGTGGGCCTGCCCTTGCTGGTGCCCAAGGTTGAGCCGGGCGATTCGCTGCCGGTGGGGGGCTGGGTGCTGGTGCCGCCCCAGCGGGGGGTGGGTGGTCTGGCGGAGTTGTGAGGGGGAGGTGGTGCCCCCTTGATCAGCGGCAGCAGCGTTATCTTTCCTGGCAGTAGCCGCCCATTAGCCGATGGGTCATGCCTAGTTGAATTCTTTTCTAGCTCAGGAGGCTAGTGAGTCGAGGGATCAAGGTGTCGGGCGACTGACTACAGGGTTACCAAAGGCAAAGAGAGCAGGCTTTGCCTCAGGACGCATGCCATGGATGCGGGGCATCTAGCCCATAGAGCCATATCAACCCCTTGGCAAACGCCTCGACCGCTTGATAGACCCCCCATGGCAAAGGCCTCGATGGCGAGGCCGGGTTGGTAAAAATCGGTGGAGAAAGCCCAATCCAGCTATCCCCGTAATCAGGCAACTCCTTGGAAGCCATTGATCTTCATCACCGCTATGCCTAAGGTCCAAGCCATCCCGCAACTTGCCGGATGAGTTACGGGATGGGTATCCAAGGGGTAGGGAAGAGCTCCGAACGATCAGCCGCCAGCTGTATCGGCCAGGGATTTCTGCTCAAAGGGGTGGCTGATCGCTGGCTGCTGGGATGGAGGGGACGTCGGCGACTTTGGGGCTGCCTTGGTGCCCGGCATGATCTCAAAATCGGGACTGAATTGCACCAACATGGCTTGCAGTTGGTCAACCACGGCTCGCTTACCAACCAACTTGATCTTACCGCCCTTAACGAGTTGATCAAAAGTGGCTGATCCCATCATCAATTTTTCCAGGTCAGGGCGATTAAGGGTGACACTGAGGTCAGCATCGTCGGCCGTGAACCCCTTGATATTCGTGAGGGCATCGTTATTGAGTTCCAGCACATAGCGTTCGCCGTTATCGGGCGTTATCAGATTGATTTTGAATCGTTGACCTGCTGTTTTACTGGGATCGAGACGAATGGCGAGAAAATCAAGCCAGAGGTTGGTGCCCATGGCACGAATCACGTCGGGACCGGCCGATTTTGGAGTGCTACCGGTAGGAATGCCGGAGCGCAATTCCAGGGCAGCGGCGAGGAAACTGTTACGCACGCTTGGACTTTCCTTGCTGTAACCAATCTGCTCAAAGGCCTCGGCAAGTAGGTCTTTGGCCGCTTGATTTTTGGGCTGAGCATAGACTAATTTATTGAGAATTTCCGTCGCTTCCAGATACTTTCCTGCTGTGATCAGTTGGCGACCCTTGGCCAGAATGGGCTTGGCCCCGCCCATCATCTCTACATAGATGGGTGCAGAATCCTTCGGAGAGAGAGGGGTTAAAGTGGTAGGGTTGCCATCCCAATAGCCCAGGTAGCGGTTGATCACGGCACGGCTGTTGTGCTCTTCTGAACCGTGGTAGCTGTGGGCGGCCCACTGTTTTTGCAGGCTGGCGGGTAACTTGTAGACGTTCTGAATCTCGTTAATTGTCACTCCCCTGTTGGCGTGATAGAGCACGTTGTTATTAAGGTGAGCGTAGGCATCCCGTTGGGCCCGCATCACCTCTTGAATGCGATCATTGCCAAAGCGGGGCCAGCTATGGGAAGCAAACATCACATCGGCTTGAGTGCCAAACTTATAGAGAGCTTCATTAATTTTCTTACTCCATTCCAGCGGGTCCCTAATCAATGCACCGCGCAGGGTGTAGATGTTGTGGATGGTGCCTGTGATGTTTTCTGCTGCCCAGAAGGCCTTGTACTGGGGGAACCAGGTGTTCATCTCGGCGGGGGCTTCCGTGCCAGGCGTGTTCTGAAACACCATTGTCACGCCATCAATCTTGAGCTCCTCAATAGGCTTCTCAATAATGCGTGTCGGCGCAATCAAACCGGAGGTACCAGCCGCGGTATTTTTGCCAATTGATTGGTCGACATGACCAAAGGGGCTGCGCGGCAGCAGCACGCCATATTGGTAAAAGAGGCGCCGATTCATGGCATTGCCGGCGTAGACATTCTCACTCACGGCATGGGTCATGAAGCCCAAGGGCGCGATCACCGGAATTTTGCCACTGGCCACATCCGCTTCATCAACGACACCGCGTACGCCACCAAAGTGATCAGCGTGGGAGTGGGAATAGACCACGGCCATGACAGGACGGGCACCCAGTTTTTCGTTGACGAAATCGAGGGCAGCCCGGGCCGTTTCCTTGCTGGTGAGCGGATCAAACACGATCCAGCCCTTGTCGCCTTTAATGAAGGTGATGTTTGCTAAATCAAAGCCTCGCACTTGATAAATTTTGCCGGGCACCACCTCATAGAGGCCATAAGCCATGTTCAGCAGGGCCTGGCGTTGCAGCGAGGGGTTGATGCTTTTGAAGTCTTGGCCAGTGAGGAGCCAGTCGTAACTCGCCATATCCCAGGCGATGCCCCCATCGGCCCGCTTGATTTGCTTGTAGGTCGGGGCAGCGATGAAGCCCCTTTTCGCTTCTTCAAAATCCCGCTTGTCTTCAAACGGCAAGATGGCCTGTTGCTTTTGCCACAGCTTGATGGTCGTAGCAGAGGCGGGTTGGCCCTTGGGGTGGAAGTGTTGACCCTTCGCAGCGCCAGGATCCACCAGCACTGCCCCGCCACCAGCTGCAAGACCGGGAGTCGCGCTGGCCAAGACCAGGAGCGGTGCGATTAGCCAGCGAAATAGGGTAGGTTGGCACTGCTGAACAAGTTGGCCCGCCGCTGCCGGCGGTCGCCTGAGGAATTGCTGCTTATGCAAACCAATGGTCTTGTGCGTGGCTGCTGGCACTGATTGCATTGGAGAGATTTTTGCTTTGCTAAGCATACACCAATGCGCTATCCCGTTTGCCATTGTACTCTCCGGCGCCGATGTGGCTTTACCCATTCTTCTGCTTACGCCTTGCTCGCCAACTTTATTGGAATAAAGCCGGTGCCCTAGAGTGATTTCTGCGCAGTAGTTTGGCGTAGTTATAATTAGGTTCTAATAATTTAGCCCCCTATGGGGCCTTCACGGCTGAATTTGAGGGCAAATGTTGTTTCTGCTCCTTAGTTTTGGCTTTTGATTGGCTTTTGGCACACAATTCTCTTCGCCCTATTAAGGTTGCTCTTTGTTCGTGGTTTGGCTCCCCTGTGCGCTTGCCCTTTCCGCTGCTCTTCAGAAGTAAAGCTGCTGTGCTTACCGGCCTCCTGGGATTGGCCATAGCGTCTCCTCCTTCAATGGCTGCCGACCTGCTTGGCGGGTCGGGCAACCCCCCGAGCCAGGTTGAGGGGTCGAGCCCGCCTAATCCTCCCTCCGTAGCTATAAGCAGCACCGGTGCCCCAAGGGTGTCGTCACCCTGGGCTGGCACGGTTGAACTCTATGGGCTGGCGCCGCTGCGCACCAGCGGTACCGCCACGATTAGGGGCCTAAGCACCGACTTTGACCTGGATTTGGGCCAGGTTCTCCAGCCCCTTAGCGCCTTCGCCAGCCTGCGCGGCAGCGTCGAATACGGGCGACTAGGGCTGCTTACCGACCTCAGCTACCTGTCCTTGCAGGGCGCACAAGGGCTCAGCCGGGGCGGCCTCAACGCGGACCAGAGCTTTGGGCCCCTGGGTCGCAAAAGCGCCAGCCTCGCCATCGGCTCGACAACGATCAACGCCAGCATGGGGCTCGTCCAGGGCGTCTACGACCTGGCCCTGCGCTATCGCTTCGGCGAGCGGGAATCGGCAGTGGCGCGTCCCGGCAGTTTCACCGTGATCCCCTATGCCGGGATCCGGCTTGTGAACCTGCAGGTCGACTTGGGCCTGGAAGGCCAGGGAGCCGGCTCCAGCATCACTGTCTCAGGTCCAAACAACAGCTTCACACTTAATCGACCAGCCGGTAGCTTTACCCGTTACGGCGAGCTCAATTCCACGGTCGCCCAACCCTTGCTGGGGACCCAGGCCATGCTGTTCCTTTCACCGCGGCTACGGCTGTTTGCCCGCGGCGACATCGGCGGCTTTGGCATCGACCAGCCAGAAAACCTCTCCTGGAATGCCCAAGCTGGACTGGGCTACGCCATCGGCAACAGCACCCAGCTCAATCTCTCCTGGCGCCTGCTCCACCTGGGTGGCAGTAACGGTGCCCTCCAGCAGAGCGCTTTTGATGTTAACGAAAACGGCATTGAGATGGGAGTAAAGTTCTTTTTCTAAGGGA
>CAMCMT010000078.1 GCA_945875915.1 Synechococcus sp. UW140
TTTTTGCCGCCTGGATGGTTGACCCCGGTCTTGCCGCCAATTGCCGCATCGACCATGGCTAGCAGGGTGGTGGGCACCTGGACCACGGCGATCCCCCTCAGCCAGGTGGCGGCCGCAAAGCCGGTCATGTCGCCGACCACCCCACCGCCCAGGGCCACCAGCAAGGAGCGGCGCTCCAATTTGCGTTCGAAGGCGGCCTCGTGAATGAGGGCAATGGTGGCCGGGGTTTTTTGCTGTTCCCCCGCCTCCACTACCAAGTGGGTTGTCTCGAAGCCGGACGCCTGCAGGCTGGCCAGGGCCGTGGCCCCGTACAGGGCCTCCACCTCCGGATTGCTAACGATCAATGCTTTCGTGCCGGCGCCAAAGCCCTGCTGGGCCACGAGGTCCCCAAGCTGGGCCAGGCCGCCGGCCCCAATTACCACTGGATAGGGCTGGCTCTGTAGGGCGACCTCAATCGTTTCAAAGAGCACGGGTTGCGCTTGGGAAGGGGAGTGCCCCGCCTGGATCGAGCTGGCTGGAGTGGCGGGGCTGCTGCTCACGGCGGGTACGGGCATGGGCGTCTGGGCTCCCGTCAAGTCTGCCGCCTGAGCCGGAGCGGACCAGAAAGCCCCTAAGGTTTGTCCCATGGCCGAGGCTTCCAGCCCCAGACGTAATCGCACCGCCTGGGCCTTCCTGGCACCGGCCCTAATGCTGCTTGGCCTGTCGGTGCTGGTGCCGGCGGCCATGGCCCTGTTGATGAGCGTCAGCCAAACGGGCCTGGATGTGTCCGAACCCCTGAAATTTGTGGGGTTGGCCAACCTTCAGCGCCTGCTCCATGACCCGATGTTCTTTCGGGTGTTGGGCACAACCTTGCTGTATCTGGTGGGCGTGGTGCCGCCGATTGTGCTGGGGTCCCTGATCTTGGCCGTGCTGGTCAACCGCCAGCTGCCAGGCATCCATTGGTTCCGGGCCGCCTTCTATGCGCCCGTATTGGTGTCGGTCGTGGTGGCTGCCATTGCCTTTCGCTGGCTGTACGCCGAAACCGGCTTGATTAATGGCTGGCTGGTGAGCCTGCTTGGACCTGCTTTTTCGCCAATCGGTTTTCTCACAAACCCCCTGTTGGCCCTGCCTGCAGTGATGTTGGTGACCCTGTGGAAGGGCCTGGGCTACTACATGGTGATTTTTGTGGCCGGTCTCCAGGGCATCTCCAAAGATCTCTACGAAGCCGCCTCCCTCGATGGCAGCGAGGGCTGGCGGAAACACCTCGATATCACCTTGCCCCTGCTGAGGCCCTACATCACTCTGGTGGCCGTGATCTCGGCGATCGCGGCCACCAAGGTGTTTGAGGAGGTGTTCTTGATGACCCAGGGAGGCCCCGCCGATGCCACCCGCACGCTGGTTTATTACGTGTATGACCAGGCCTTCACGGAACTAGAAATCAGCTACGCCTGCACCGTTGGCCTGGCCCTGTTCCTGATTGTGCTGTTGCTCAGCCTGGTGCGGCTTGTGGCAGCGGGCGAACGGGGCCTGGGCTGACCTCGGGGCTTGTCAGTGGGGCTGGAAAGTGGGGCTGGTCAGTGGGCCTGAAGAGTGGGGTGGCCCGCTCCAGTGCCAAACTGGATGATTGGCCTGCTGCAGGCGTGAGGTGGTTTTGAGCACTAATCCCTCCTTGCCCAGCCAGCCGCACGGGTCGCCCCCCGCAGTGGGGATCGGCATTGTCGGGGGCGGCCAACTGGCCTTGATGCTGGCCGAAGCGGCGCAGGAGCAGGGGGTTGCCTTGCATCTGCAGACCCCTGGTGGGGCCGATCCAGCCGTGGGGTTGGCAACTACCGTGCTGCAGGCCCAGATTGGCGATGCCAGCGCCACCTTGGAGCTGAGCCGTCGCTGCAGCGCCATCAGCTTTGAGAATGAATGGGTCGATCTCGATGCCCTGGCTCCCTTGGCCGAGGCGGGCGTGGTCTTTCTGCCAAGTCTGGAGTCGCTGGGCCCCCTGGTTGACAAGCGCCAGCAGCGGGAATTGCTAGGCCGCCTCTCGATTCCAACGCCCCGCTGGCTGCCCCTCAACGCCCTGGGGTCTGCCGCCACCTTCCAGCCGCTCGCCGGCCTGGAGCCGCCCAGCAACCCAGCTGCGGCGGCAAACTTTTTCGACTCGGCCGTTCCCTGGCAAGTGGCTAGCCCGGTCCCAGCCTCGGCTGTTGCCCCAGCCGAGGGGCAACCGTCCCAGGGCGAGGGGGGGTTGCCCTTGGGGTGGAGTTTCCCGGTGGTGGCCAAGGCGATCCGGGGCGGCTACGACGGCAAGGGCACCTTGATTCTGCGATCAACGGCGGAGCTGGGCCGGCTGCTGGCGCAGGTGGATCCGGCGCTCTGGATCTTGGAAGAATTCGTGGCCTTTGAGCGGGAACTGGCCCTAGTGGCTTGCCGCGACCGGGCTGGTGCGGTGGCCTGCTATCCCCTAGTCGAAACCCACCAACACCACCAGGTCTGTAATTGGGTGCTAGCCCCGGCCCAGGCCAGCCATGGGCTGGAGGCCATGGCCCACAACATGGCCGCGTCCTTGCTGACGGCCCTGGACTACGTGGGGGTGCTATCGATTGAATTGTTCTACGGGCCCGCGGGGCTGCTGATCAATGAATTAGCACCCCGCACCCACAATTCTGGTCACTACAGCATCGAGGCCTGCTCCATCAGCCAGTTTGCCCAGCAGGTGCGCATCGTTGCCGGCCAGCCCTTGCAAGCCCCTGCACTGACGGCCGCCGGAGCGTTAATGGTCAACTTGCTTGGCAATGACAACGGAGAGGCCGAGCGTGCAGCCGCCCTGACCACCCTGGCGACGCTGCCCCAGGCAACCCTTCATTGGTACGGCAAGCAGGGCTCGGCCTTGGGCCGGAAACTGGGCCATATCACCGTGCTTTTGCAGGCCACTGACCCCGAGGAGCGCTCCCGGGAAGCACGGCAACGGTTGGAGGACATCCGCACCCTCTGGCCCCTGCCTGCCCACGATTGGGCTTAGGATTAGGGGGAACTGCTGTGTTGGTGACTGCCTTCTACAGTTTTCTGATCTGACTCCCTTTTCGACATGGGGTGTCTGTCGCGAAGGTGACGTAAACCGGCCCCGTAGCCGGAAACGAAGCCCCGCTCTGATGCCCCTTCTGGTTCATCCAGGTCGGAATCTGGGGCAGAACGGCATGGTGGTTCACCCTATTTGTGCGCAACGAGTTTTACCAGGTTCGGGATTTTTATGGCCTGACAAGTGGACGGAAAGCGGAGGCGAAACTTTTAATTGTCACTGCCATGGGTGGGGGTGGCTTTTGGCTATTTTTTTAGGCTCCTTCTCCCAGTCCCCAGACAGCGCCATAGTGGCAGCGCTGGGCTCGATCATCCATTGCTGAGCTAACTAAAACTTGGTTGGATGGTAAAATAACCTAACGGCAAAAAGATTGCTAGCTTGTATAATCTGGCTAAAGGCCTCAGCGGGGTTGTTCCTGTTCATCAGAATGAGCAAGAAGGGAGGTGGTAATTGGCCAGCTTTGTATGGCAAGGCTACAGCTTCCAATCTCTTGGCATAGCCCCCGTGCCGATGCTCGGGGGCACTGATTTGTGCAACCTGGGGGTTTTTTGGCAAAATGGGCTTGTGGTTGCAACTGCGTCTCATTATCACCAACCCTGGATAAGGCTCTATTGATTCCTAAAAATAGGCTTGGCAATCTTGCCATAACGACGCGCTGAACTGTTCTATAAAGCCCCTAAGTTGTTGGACGTAATCTCACAGGAGAGACGTCATCTCTCCTGGCTGAGGGGGCCTATTCCAAGTCATAGATTATTTAGCTAGATGGCTTAGGCTGATAGAAGTAGCCACCAATCACTCCCCTTTGACTCACTGCAATGCAGCGAGTTGCGATGCGCCACAAGGCTTTATGAATAGGGGTGGAGTCGTAGCGAACCAACTCGGGAAAGTTTTGTTTAAGTAGGGCGCTGGCATGCCAGGCGTTGTAGTGAGGGATTCTCGGGTTGATGTGGTGGCACACATGGGTTGAGCCGATACCGTGATGGAGCAGGTTCAGGAGGGGGCCATAGGGCCGATCTACCGTCTGTAAAGCACCTTTTGCCCAAGTCCACTCGCTGCTGGAGAAATGGGGAATGTCGGTATCGGTGTGCTGCAACCAGGTATAAGTAACCAGCCAGGCATTGATCACCAGATAGGGGAGCCCGTACACCATCAGCACTCTGGCTGGGGAGAATTGGATGGAGGCCAGGACAAGGGACGCCACCGTTGCCAGTAGGCCTATGTTGGAGACCACCATCAGGTGGCGGAAGGAATCTGGAAACAGGCGACGCCGACCGTTACGGAATGGTCTAGCTGCCGTGAAATGGGACGTGGGGCTGCCGTAATCTTCGCCACTGGCAACACCAAACATTAAATAGAGCGGCCAACCCAGCACCAAGTGTGTAAACAGTGAGACCACGCCATAGACGTTCTTGCCAAGCTGCTGGCGTAGTCCGGCCACAAAGCGTCCCGAGCTGGAATCGGAGCGAGGCGGTACATGGGTTTCGCCTGCCTCAAGGTGGTTACAGTTGGCATGGTGGACCGCATGGCTGCGTTGCCAGCTGAAATAGGGCACAAGTAGCAGGCTATGCAAGATAAATCCCACCACGGCTTCCACCCGGGGGTTGGGATGGAAGGCGCGGTGCCCGCATTCGTGGGCAATGACCCAGCAACCTGCCGCCACCGTTCCCGTCACCATGGCGTAGAACAGCCAGAGGGGAGCCGAACTGGCTTCTAGGGGGATTAAGGTTCCCAATCCATAGGTCAAAACAGATAGGCCCAAGGACAGGGCCAGGCTTCCCCAGGCTTTAATCGGCTTGATCTGGGTTAGCTCGACTGGGAGGCAGGCCAGCAGCTCGGCTTTGCTGGGATAGGTGGGCGTTGGCGTTGGAGGTTGCCCGGTGGCGCGGGTCTGCAGGGAAACGATTGGGGTCAATGAAGCTGCCGCAGGAGAAGGGGAATGAAATCTGCACCAAGATTTCTTTTTGAATCATAGGAATCGGCAACTTCCGCCCGCGTCGTGGTACTAGCATTTTCTTCAGCATGCAGCGGGAACAATGGCTCTTCAGGCCTTTGGATCCTTCTCCTCGAGCGGCTACGGCCCGCTCCTCCAGAACGTTGACGCGTCAGTCAATCCAGTTTCAAGTGGCCATGCGGCCAGGTAAGCACTGAGTGGTACCTAACTGGCGAGACGCCAGAGTTGTGGATTTTGTCGAAACGGCAAAAGCCCCTATCCGCGCCCCACTAAGACCGAAGGCCGTGGGTGCCGGAGCCACTAGGTTGGTCCAACCTCACGGGTGATCAAGGCGAAGTCGGCCGGAGTGCATAGCAGCAAGTTCATCTTTTTGAAGACTCAAATTGGGGCGCTTATCAAAAGCCCATCAAGATCAATATTCTGGCTGTTGTTACCATCCTTTTCATGGCGCTCCGCCTATCTCTTCTAACAAGTTGAGCGCAGGGATAGTGCGCCTTTTGGGCACTGATAAGGCCAAGGAAGAAGGCAAGTCAAATCATGAAATCGCGAACATTGACTGATTCATGATTTGAGTTAATTAAATTTGATTAATGCGAGAAATTTAACGCCAAGGGGGCTCGCGCCAGCGTCGTTGTTCGGAGCCTCCGTGGCTAAGTGTTGTTTCCAGCCGTAGCAACACAGCCACCAACCAAGCCCGCTAAAGAACTGAAACGACGAGATATTCAGTGCCAAAATGTATCAACTAAAAGCCCTATTGGCGCCACGTCAATGGATCGATCATTAGCACTTAGCCGCTTCCTGCGGTTCTAGGGGCTCTCGTCCGTCCTATCTGCTGTCAACTATGCCAACAATCCAGCTGCTTTAGCAGGGGA
>CAMCMT010000079.1 GCA_945875915.1 Synechococcus sp. UW140
TTGCCGGGATTGCCCTCAGCATTGCCCCCGATACCTTCTTCCAGGTCAACACGCTGCAGGCCGAACGGCTCGTGCCCTTGCTACTGGAGGCCTTCGGGCCCCTGGAGGGCCAGGACTTGGTGGATGCCTACTGCGGCATCGGCACCTTCAGCCTGCCCCTGGCCGCCGCCGGTGCCCGGGTGTTGGGCTTGGAGAACCACCTGGCCTCGGTTGAGCAGGCCAGGGCTAACGCCGTCGCCAATGGGCTCAATCGGGCCAGCTTCGAGCAGGCGGAAGTGGGGGCCAACCTGGTGGAGCGCCTCGGTGCCATCGATGGCGTACTGCTCGATCCCCCCCGCAAGGGCTTGCCCGCCCTCCTTTGTGCAGCGATCGGGGCGGAGCCGCCAGCCACCGTGGCCTACCTCAGCTGCAACCCGGCCACCTTGGCCCGGGATCTAGCCCTATTGACCGGCGAAGGCCGGCTGGCAGTCCAGCGGGTGCAACCGATCGATTTCTTCCCCCAAACCAGCCATGTTGAGTGCCTGGCCGTGTTGAAACGGATCTGATAAGGCCGAATCAGGGCTGATATCTAGCTGCGCAGCTGGGCCTGGAACTGGCTCTCCAGGGCGGTGCGAACCGCCTGGTGGGCCTGCTCCACTTCGGCTTCCGTGAGGGTGCGTTTGGCATCGCGGTAGCGCAAACGGAAGGCCTGGCTGCAGCAGCCGGCAGCCACCTGGGCCCCCTCATAGCGATCGAGGAGGTCGGCCTGCTCCAGCAAGGGCTTGCCAGCCTTGCGGATCGCCGCCAGCAACTGGCCACAGCTGACGCTTGTGGGCACCACCAGGGCCAGGTCCCGTTCCGAGGCTGGCACGGTGGCGTAGGCGGCAAAGCTGGGCTGGAAGCGATTGCGGCGGGTGGCTGCGGTCAGCAAGGGTGCCAGGTCCAGTTCAAACAAATGGGTGGCCTCCGGCAGGTCAAGGGTTTCGGCCTGGAGTGGATGGAGTTGGCCAAACCAGCCCACGGGTCGACCCTCGATCAGGAGCTGGGCCGACCGGCCGGGGTGCAGGAGGGCTGGATCCGCAGGGTTGGCGAGGAGCCGATCTTCGGCGGGGATCCCAAGGGCCGCAAGAGCCTGCTGCAGGAGGCCCCTGGCCTGGTAGTAGTTCGGGGCGATGGGCTTGCCGCCTGCGCTCCAGAGCTCGGAGCAGCGATTACCACAAACAATCCCGCCCAAACGCTGGCTTTGGCTGGGGCCCTTGGCGCCTGGGGCAAAAACGGTGCCGATTTCAAAGGCCCAGAAACCGGAGCGACCGGCCTGCAGGTTGCGGCGGGCCGCAAGCAGTAACTCCTCCACCAAACCATCCCGCAGATGGCTGTAGTCGGCCAGGAGCGGATTGGCGAGCGGGACCCGGGCAGAGAGCGCTGGCTCCCCTGCCCCGGCTTCTGCTCCTGCGGCACCGAGCACGCTGCTGGCTGGTCCTAGGGAGAGATGGCAGGTTTCCTGCAGGCCGGCGGCGGCCAGGGCGCGGCGCAGGCGCCGTTGCACCTGCTGGTCGGGGCTGAGGCCCCCCGGTTCAAGGGGATCGGGCAGGTGGGCGGCAAACCGGTCGTAGCCCACCAGCCGGGCTACTTCCTCGATCAGATCAACCTCACGCCGCAGGTCCTGGCTGCGGGACGGGGGCACGACCACATCCCAGCCTTCACCGCTGGCCCGTTCGCCCAATTGGCAGCCCAGGGCCGTCAAGGTGTGGACGATCTGCCCGTCTTCGAGATCGTCCAGCTCACCGGGCTCGCCGTCTAGAACCTGCACCGGTCCAAGCAGCTGATGCAAAGCATCGCGGCGCAACAGCAGGGGCTCCGGTTCGGAGGCCGGCCGTTGGTGACACCAACGGCCAACTGTGCTGGCGCCGCAGAGTTCTTGCAGGAGGGCCACGGCCCGATCGGCCGCCGCCAGGGTGACCTCAGGCGGCAATCCCTTTTCAAACCGAGTGCTGGCATCGGTGCGCAGACCGGCGCTGCGGGCACTACGGCGTACCGCCTGGGGGGCGAACACCGCCGCCTCCAGCCAAATGTCCGTGGTGGCGTCTGTGACGGCGCTATCGGCACCACCCATCACCCCGGCAAGGGCAATCGGTGCGTCGGCGTAGGTGACGACAAGGGCCTCCTCGCTGAGCATGTGCTCCGTGCCATCCAGGCTCCGAAAGACTTCCGCGCCGGTGGCCTGGCGCAGGCCGATGGCGGAAACGGGGGCGTCTGGCCCAGCAGCCTTGGTTTGTCCCAGGCTGGCTAGGCGGGCCGCATCGAAGGCATGCAGGGGCTGGCCGGTTTCCAACATCACCAGATTGGTGATATCGACCACCGCATTAATTGGCCTGAGGCCAGAGCGCTCCAGCCGGCTCTGGAGCCAGCGCGGCGAGGGACCGACCTGGATGCCCGTCAGGGCCGTGAGGCTGTACAGGCCTCCCGCTTCCATGGCGGTTAATTGTTCTGCCCCTAAGGGCAAGGGTTGGGCGGGGATGGCCGGATCGGCTGGAGGCAGGGTTAGGGCTGCTCCAGTGAGGGCGGCCACCTCGCGGGCAATGCCCCGTAGCGACAGGCCATCGGGCCGGTTGGCGGTGATCGCCAGCTCCAACACCTGGTCATCAAGGCCCAAGCTGGGACCCACGGGCGATCCAACCGCGGGCACCAGCTCGAGCAGTTTATCCAGCACGGCAATGCCGTCAGAGCTGTCAGCCAGGCCCAGCTCCTTGAGGGAACAGATCATGCCGCTGCTGGCCACGCCCCGCAGGTCGGCCGGCTTGATCGTGAGATCAACGGCGGGAAGGTAGGCGCCAACGGTGGCTACGGGCACATGGATGCCGGCGCGCACATTGGCAGCGCCACAAACAATCTGCAGCGGTTCGGCGGCGCCGATCTGCACTCGGCAGACACTCAGCTTGTCGGCATTGGGATGGGGGTCGCGTTGCTCCACGAAGCCCACCACCACACCCGCGGCCTGGGCGGCGAGATCCTCCAACCCATCGAGTTCGAAGCCGGCCATCGAGAGGCGCTCGCCCAGCTCGCCAGCCGGCAGATCACAGGCCACAAGCTCCCGCAGCCATTGGAGCGAGACCCGCATCGAGTTAAGAGGGAAGTGGGTCGAATCCTAGGCACCGGCCTTGGCAGCACTGGGTGAGGCGACGGGGTAAGGTGTTGCATTGTCATTTGCATCGCAACAGCGGCGCAACGTCCTTATGGCCAAAAACAAGGGCGTCCGGCTCGTGATCACTCTTGAGTGCACCGAATGCCGGTCCAACCCCGCGAAGCGTTCTCCCGGTGTGTCCCGATACACCACCGAGAAGAACCGCCGCAACACCACCGAGCGGATTGAACTGAAGAAGTTCTGCACCCACTGCAACAAGTCCACGGTTCACAAGGAAATCAAGTGATCCTCGCCTTGCTGCCCACCCCTTCTTCCGTTCATCCATGACCAGCTCCTTTTTCAAAAAGCGCCTGTCGCCGATCAAGCCCGGCGATCCGATCGATTACAAGGATGTGGACCTCCTCAAGAAGTTCATCACCGAGCGCGGCAAAATTTTGGCCCGTCGCCTCACCGGCCTCACCGCCCAGCAGCAACGCGACCTCACCAACGCCGTAAAGCGGGCCCGCATCATGGCCCTGCTGCCCTTCGTCAATCCTGAGGGCTAACCCCCCCGGAGAGTTCCTTGCAAAACGGCGACCTGGTCGGAGTTCAGACCCGTTCAGGTCCCCGTTTGGCCCTGGTTAGCGAGCTTCATGGCAGCAAAGCCGCCGTCTTGATCGGTTTTGAAGCCAAGCCCGAGCGCCTGCCCCTGCGGGACCTGGACCTGATCTCCCCCCTGCCCCCAGGCGCGGCCCCCACGGCCAGCCTGGGGGCTTTGCCTTGGCAGCTCACCGGTGCAGTGCTGTCAGCGGCCACACCCAGCCGGCAGGACTTGGCCGCCGCCTGGCTTCTCCTCGAGGGCGAAGCAGGGACCCTCTCCTTGCAAGCCCTGGTGGAATTGCTGGCTCCGGAAGCCACAGCCCCGGCCCTAGCGGCCTGTTGGCTGCTGTTGCATCAGCAAGATTTCTTTCGCTGGCGCCAGGGCCAGGTTCAGCGCCGCAGCCTTGACGACCTCCACCAGTTGCGCCGGGACCGTCGCAAGCTCGTCTTGCGCGAGATCCGCCGCACCCACTGGCATGGGCTCCTGGCCGCCCGCCAGCCCCTGGGCCCCGAGCAACTGGCTGCTGCCCAGCCTGAGCAACGGGCGGAACTAGCAGCCCTGCAGACCTGGGCCCTGGGCGAGGACGCGGGACCGCCAGGTCCGGAGCTGCGCCAGATCCTGCAGGCGGCTGGTTGCGGGAACAGCAGCGGCGAGATCCGCCGCCTGCTGAGCGACCTGGGCCTTTGGGACGCCCATTGCCTCCCCAGCCTGGCGGGCACCACCTGGTCGACCGGATTCAGTCCTGAGTTGCTGGCCTTGGCGGCGGACCTGGCCGCGCGCTCCGAAGAGCCCTGGCCTGGCGACGAGGTCCGGCTGGATCTCACCGGCCTCAAAACCGTGACGATCGACGACGCCGACACCCGCGAAATCGACGATGCCCTTTCGCTCGAGCCCAACGCTGGGGCGGGCTGGCGTATCTGGATCCATGTGGCCGATCCGGGCCGGCTCGTGGCCACCGGTAGCCCCCTGGATCAGGAGGCCTTACGGCGGGCCAGCAGCCTTTATCTGGCCGGGGGCAGCGTGCCGATGTTCCCGCCCGCCCTTTCGGAGGGTCCCTTCAGCCTCTGCCAGGGCCAACGTTGCGCTGCCTGGAGCCTGGCGGTGCACCTCGATGGCGAGGGGGCTGTGGAGAGCCACGAGCTCCATCGCTCCTGGATCCGTCCCCTCTACCGACTCACCTATGAGGATGGCGATGAGCTGATCGAGTTGGCGCCCCCTCCCGATCGGGAACTGGCCGTGCTCGATGGCCTCTTGCAGCGCCGACGCCAATGGCGCCAGGCCCAGGGCGCCCTGCAGATGGATCAAAGCGAGGGCCGCATCCGCCAGCAGAACGGCCAGCCGGAACTAGAGGTGGTGGAGCCTTCACTGTCCAGACTCCTGGTGGCCGAGGCCATGATCCTGGCCGGGGCCGTGGTGGGTGCGCTGGGCGCCGAATCCGGCCT
>CAMCMT010000080.1 GCA_945875915.1 Synechococcus sp. UW140
GGGGCTGCGTGGGGTTTCATCCCGATCGGGAAGATCACCTGGTTCGGGTCGAGTCGGCAGCGGCCCTGGGCCAGGCAGCCAAGGCCCAGAGGCTGCGCCTGGGGATGACCCAGGCGGAAGTGGCCCTGGTGGCAGGGGTCGGCGTCCGCTTCATTGGCGAACTGGAGGCGGGCAAACCAAGCCTGCAGCTGGAGCGGGCCGTGCGGGTGGTTCGGGCGCTGGGCTTCGAGCTGCAGCTGGCATTGCCATGAGACAGCAGCTGGCGGTGTGGCTCTTTGAGGCCTGTGTGGGAGTGCTCAGCCTGGAGCAGGGCCAGCTCCGCTTTGCCTACCTGCCGAGTTGGCTGGAGAACCCCCAGGCGGTGCCGCTCTCCCAGGGCCTGCCCCTGCAGAACGAGCCGTTTGGCGACCAGGCCGCCCGCTCTTTTTTCGCCGGGCTGTTGCCTGAGGGGGGGATGCGGCAGCTGCTGGCGCGGCAGTTGCAGCTCTCTGGTGGCAACGATTTCGGCTTGTTGCAGCGGCTGGGTGGCGACTGTGCCGGCGCAGTGCGACTCCTGGAGCCTGATGAGACCGCTGGGGCCAGCCAGCCACCCCGGGTTGCCTGGCTGGGGCCCGAGTCGTTGCGGGCTGTTCTGGCCGATCTACCGACCAGTCCCATGCTGGTGGCACGGGGCGAATTGCGCCTATCGCTGGCCGGGGCCCAGAGCAAGCTGCCGGTGGTCGTGCTTCCAGGGCCGGTTGATTTGGGGCCGGCTGATCCAAGCGAAGTGCTGATCGAGCCAGTGGGGGGAGACGGGTTGCGGATCGGCCTGCCCCTGGCGGGAACCCCCAGCACCCACATCCTCAAGCCAGAGATTGCGGCCTTTGGCGGCAGTGTCTTCAACGAGGCGTTTTGCCTGCGCCTGGCCGCCGCGATGGGCCTGCCGGTGGCCCAGGCCCAGATCCTGCCTGTGGGGTCGCAATCGGTTTTGTTGGTGCAGCGCTACGACCGCACTGGCCTGCCTGGCCCCGGGGAGGGATCCGCCGCTTTAGTCCAGCTCCGCCGGTTGCATCAAGAAGACTTTGCCCAGGCCCTGGGGGTTGGATCGGAGTTGAAATATCAAAACGAGGGTGGGCCCGATTTGAGGGCCTGTTTTGACTTGCTGCGGCGGGTGGGTCGGCCCAGTGGGTTGGCGGTCTTGCGGCTCCTCGATGCCGTGATCTTCAACGCCCTTGTGGGCAACCACGACGCCCATGCCAAAAACTTCTCGCTGCTCTATCGGGGACCCCAGCCGGAATTGGCGCCGCTCTATGACCTGCTCTGCACGGCCGCCTATCCCCAGCTCAGCGACAAGATGGCCATGAAAATTGGCAGCCGCTATCGATTCAGCCAGCTGATGCCGCGCCATTGGCAGCAATTGGCCCAATCCGCCGGCCTGTCCTGGCCCCAGGTGCGGCTTCGGTTGCGAAGGGTCTCGGAACGGCTGCCCCGGGTTGCCGAGCAGTTGCAGGCCCAGTCGCCGTTTGCTGGGGAACCGATAGTTCAACAGATCACAAGCCTGATTAGGCAGCGCTGCGCCCTCACCCAGCGGCGCCTGGCCGAGCCCCCGCCGTGATCCCGCAAACTGGCGCCAGTGCCGGCTGAGCGTCCCGTGGAGAAACTGCAGAGCCTGCGGGGTCTGGTGGATCTGCTGCCGGCCCACACGCCCCTGTGGCAGCGGGTGGAGGCCACGGCCCGGGAGCACTTCCGCCGCGCCCAGGTGGCTGAGATCCGCACGCCCCTGCTGGAGGCCACCGAGCTGTTCGCCCGCGGCATCGGTGAGGCCACCGATGTGGTGGGGAAGGAGATGTACACCTTTATCGATCGGGGCGATCGCAGCTGCACCCTGCGGCCCGAGGGCACGGCCTCGGTGGTGCGCTCCGCCATCCAGCACGGCCTGCTCAGCCAGGGGCCGCAACGGCTTTGGTATGGCGGGCCGATGTTCCGCTACGAGCGCCCCCAGGCCGGCCGCCAGCGCCAGTTCCATCAAATTGGCCTGGAACTGCTCGGCTTTGCCGATCCCCGCAGTGATGTCGAAGCGATCGCGATCGCCTGGGACCTGCTGGCAGGTTTAGGCGTGGGCGGCCTGGCCCTCGAACTCAATTCCCTCGGCAGCAGCGACGATCGCGCCCGCTACCGCCAGGCCCTGGTGGGCTGGCTGGAGGCTCGCACAGGCCAGCTCGATGCCGATTCCCAGGCGCGGCTGACCACCAACCCCCTGCGCATCCTCGACAGCAAGAACCCAGACACCCAAGCCCTGCTCGCCGAAGCCCCCACCCTCGCCGATGCCCTGGCCCCCGAAAGCCGCCAGCGTTTTGAGCAGGTGCAGGCCGGCCTCCAGGCCCTGGAGATCCCCTTCCAGCTCAATCCCCGCCTGGTGCGCGGCCTCGACTACTACAGCCACACCGCCTTTGAAATCACCTCCAGCCAGCTGGGGGCCCAGGCCACGGTCTGCGGCGGCGGCCGCTACGACGGCCTGGTGGGCCAGCTGGGCGGACCGGAGACCGCGGCGATCGGCTGGGCCCTTGGGATGGAACGGCTGGTGCTGCTGCTGGGCCAGATCGAGGGCGCTGATCATGCCGCCCAACCGCCCGATCTCTATGTGGTGAACCGGGGCGAAGCGGCTGAGGCGGCGGCCCTGGTGCTGGCCCGGGGCCTGCGCCAGCGGGGCCTGGCGGTGGAGCTCGATGCCAGCGGCTCCGCCTTCGGCAAGCAGTTCAAACGGGCCGACCGCTCCGGCGCCGCCTGGGCTGCCGTTCTCGGCGACGGCGAACTGGCCGACGGGGTGGTGCGGCTCAAGCCCCTGCGCTCTGAGCCGGATGCCGAGGGTGGCGCCGGGGCTGGGGAGCAGCTGCTCCCCCTGGCGGATCTGGCGGCGGTGGTTCAGCTCCTAGCCTGATTCCAACCCGATCGATGTGCTCCAGCAGGGGCCCATGGTCGATCTGGTGATGGAGCTGCAGATCGATCGACCAGGGCAGGAGCAGGTCGTCGAGGCGGGCGTGGAGCTGGAGTAGCTCTCCCAGCCCCAGGGTTGGCGCCACCAGGCAGAGATCGATGTCGGAGCCGGGCCTTTGGCGCCCTAGGGCCCGGGAGCCATAAAGGAGCACCGCCTCCACGGCGGGGTCGCTTTGCAACAGGCCGAGGATCTGGTCCAGGGCACCAGCCGGCAGCCCGTAGCCGGTTTCGCCGTTGGGGGGCCCGCTCACCCTGCCCCCGGAGCCGGATCGCTTGGGGCACCAAGACCTGGCGCCGGGGAGTCCAGACCGTCTGCCAGGCGGGCCGCGGCGCGGGGCTCTAGGGCCGCCAGCAACCGCTCCAAGGCCGGGGCGTATTGCTCGACGATCAGTAGGGCGATCTCGCGGGCGATGGCCGGGTTGTAGGTGTGGCTGGTGAGGTTGCGGCTGCGGATCATCGCCATCCAGCCCAGTTCATCCCCCTGGGGCAGCAACTCCAAGCGCACGCTTTCCCGCACCGCATCACGGGAGCCGCTGATGCCCGTAACGCCCTGGTCCACCAGCACGTCCTTGAGCAGTTGCCAACTCAGCTCATGGGTGAATTTGAAGGCCTGGATTAGCCCCAGCTCCTCCAGCTCACTGAGCTTCCGCGCCTGGGCGATGGCCACAGCACGCTTCAAGGCCGCAAGAGCCCGCCGGTAGCTTTCAAGCCGCTGCGGCCAGCGAATGTCTGGGCATGCCATGGCATTAAGGCTATGGGGCTTGAGGGTTGTCTCGGGTCGGCCCCTAACTGGTTATGCGCCCCAGGTTGCGCCCGCCAAGCCCCGCTCCAGCACACTGGCCCCATGAGCCGTAGCGCCCCAACCCCCACCCTCTCGATCCTGGTTGCCACCTGGAACTGCGCCGGCCAACTGGCCGAGTTCCTGGCCAGCCTGGCCGAGCAGACCTATGCGGATTGGGAACTGCTGCTGCTCGATAACGCCTCCAGCGACGGCACGGCCGAGCTGGTGCAGCGCCACCAGCGGGCCTTCCCTGCGCAGCGGATCCTCTGGAGCAGCCAGAGCGATCTGGGCATCTACGACGCCTGGAACCGGGGCCTGGGCCTGGCAAGCGGCCACTACCTGAGCTTCATCGGCGCCGATGACACCTTTTTCTCCCCCACCAGCCTGGCGGAGATCGCCGCACTCACGGCCAGCGGAGCCGACCTGATCACCGCCCGCAACGGTTACTACGCCGCCAATGGCCGCTTCCTGCGCCACTTCGGAGCGCCCTGGGATTGGAAGCGGAATCGCCAATCGATGACGATCGCCCACCCGGGGATGCTGGTCCGCCAAGGGCTGGTCGAGCAGGTGGGCCCCTTCGATGCCAGCTTCCGCATCTGCGCCGACTACGACTGGTTCCTGCGCCTCCCGAAGGAGCTGCGCAGCGTCCACAGCAGCGATTCGATTTTGAAAGTGGTGCAAGCGGGCGTCAGCCACACCCGGATCGGCCAGGTGTTCGCCGAAACCTTCCGCGCCCAACGCCGCCACCTGGGCCTGGCCCCCAGCGCCGCCTGCTGGGCCCTCAACTGGGCCAAGTACGGGCGCAGGAAGCTGATTGGCTTGGCGTGAGGCGCTGGCTTCAGCCAAACTTGGGGCACAGCTGGTGCCAGTGACCTGTGAGGCCCGCCGATCTGTCAACCAGTAGGCGCTTGCGAGGCCTTCAATTTTGGCCCTCGCCTTGCCAGCAATCGCCTCGTGGGTTGGTATCGCGCTGGGGATGAGGGGGCTAACCCTGTGGAGTGCTGCCTCGCTGATCTGCAGGCTTACACGCTATCCAGCTGCTGAGGATGCTGGAACTCACGCGCCATGCCGTTGACAAACTGGCCACCTACGCCATTGAAGGCTTACGTCTTTGCTCTTGGCAAGACGCTCTGCAAGGGGGCGAACCCTTTTGGGATGTCACATCAGGCGCCAAAGGCAGCGTGTTCTGGTGGGAAGAGCGGCCCTGGGTCGTGATCTTCAGCCAGGATGGAGA
>CAMCMT010000081.1 GCA_945875915.1 Synechococcus sp. UW140
AACCAGCCCAGGTAGGTGGCCAGCTGCATGGCCTCCGGCCCCGGCAGCAGCATGCAGTAGTTGAGGGCGTGCAGGTAGCGCCGTTCCGAGAGCCAGCGGCGCCGGTCCACCAGCTCGCGATGCAGCAGGGCGATCTGCCCGGCCGGCCCCCCGAAGCTCACCCAGCCCAGCTGGAACCAGAAACGGGAGGCCTCGGCGAGGCTCACAGGGCTGACGGATCCAGTGGTCACGGGCGTGGGCAATGCGGGCACGATCAATATCAAGGCACAGGAGTCTGGGCAGCGGGGGCTGGCCTGACCCCATGGCGACTGCGCTGGATCACCTCACCCGCCTGGAGCAGCAGCGATTCACCGGCCTGAAAGGGCTGCCAGTGCTCGTCGGTGGTGAGCGGCTCAGTGCTGAGGATGGTCACCACATCGTTGGACGTGGTGAGCGCCGAGAAATCCACCTGCAGCGGCGGATCCGCCAGCGTGGCCTTGCAGAACGGCGCCCGGCGAGTCAGCAAGTGGAGCCGGCTGGTGGCGGTGACAAACAGCCACTGGCCGTTGCTGATTAGGGCATTGAAGGTGCCCCGCTCGGCCAGTTGGGCGGCGCAGTGGTGCAGTTGCTCAAACACCGCAGCCGCGTTGCTGGAATCGACCCCGCTGTGATCGAGCTGCTCCAGGATCCAGCAAAACGCTGCTTCGCTGTCGGTACTGCCATCGGGCAGGTAGCGATCGCCCAAGGCAATGGCGCCTTGGAGGTCGCCGTTGTGGGCAAATACCCAGGTCTGCCCGCCCCAGCGGCGAGAGAAGGGATGGCAGTTCTCCAGCGCCACCACGCCGCGGGTGGCCTTGCGGATGTGGGCGATGCTCACCAAGGCCTTGGGGGAACGCTCCGCCAGCTGGTCGGCAAGAGCTGAGAACGCCGCCGGGGCTTCTTCCCTCAAAAGGGTGAGGCTGGGGCGATCCGGGTGGCCATCGGGGGTGAAGCTGGCCAGGCCCCAGCCATCGGCATGCTCGCCACTGGCGCCACCACGCCGGCTGAGCCCCCGGAAGGAGAAGCCCATGTCGGTGGGGGTATTGGCGTTGAGGGCGAGCAGCTCACACATGGAAGACTCCGGGAGTGCAGGATCAGCGGGAGTTGGCGAATAGGCGATCCCAGATGCCGCCATTGCCAAAGAATTCCTTGTTGACCTGGCTCCAGCCGCCAAAGTCTTTCACCGAAAAGAACGTCTTCACCGGCGCAAAGCGATCCTTCACCCGCGCCCAAACCGTGGGGCTGGTGGGCCGGAAACCCTCCTCGGCAAAAACCTGCTGCGCCTCATCGGTAAACAGATAGGCAGCCAGGGCCTCGGCGGCCTCGCGGGTGCCCTTGCGGTCCACATTTTTGTCGACCACCGCCACGGGGCCTTCGATGCGGATGTTCAACTCCGGCACCACGAAGGGATCCTTGAGGTCGCCAGTTTTGGTGGCCAGGATCGCCTCGTTTTCGTAGTTGAGCAGCACGTCGCCCTGGTCGCGCTTGAGGAACACATCGGAGGCTTCCCGCGCATCCTTGGGCAGGTTGTCGACGTTCTTGTAGACGCTGGTGACATAGGCCTCAGCCTGCTGGGGCGTGCCGCCGGCCTGGCTAATGGAACCCCAAAGACCCAGGAAATTCCAGCGGGCACCGCCGGAGGTTTTGGGATTGGCGGTCACCACCGTGACGCCGGGCTTCACCAGGTCCTTCCAGGTGGTGATCTGCTTGGGATTACCGGCTCTGGTGAGGAACGCCACAGCCGAGTTGGTGACGATGCCGTTGTTGGGCAGCTCCTGCTCCCAACCGGGCTGAATCAACCCCGACTCCTCCAGCTTGAGCACGTCGGCCGAGAGGGCCAGGGTGACCACATCGGCGTCGAGCCCGTCGATCACCGCCCGGGTCTGGGTGCCCGAGCCGCCGTAGCTGGTCTTGATCTCCAGCTCCTGGCCGGTTTTCTGCTTCCACTGCTCCACGAAGGTGGGCAGGATCCGGTCGTAGGCCCCTTTGGTGACGGCGTAGCTCACCAGCAGCAGCAGCTGGCGTTCACCCGAGCTGCCGCCCTGGGGTGTTGCCGATGGACCGCCGCAACCGGCCAGGAACACGAGCGAGCCCGTGGTGAAGAGGGCCGCCAGGCACCGCGATTGGATAGCCACGTAAACCGGCAGGGAATATGCAGATACAATACCACGGTTTGCCTATCGGGAATTAGGCAAGAAAAAGCCCCGTCGGCTGGCGCGGGGCTGGAGGGGTGTTCGTGTGTGGATGCTGAGTGGATGGGGGGCTGCGCTCAGCGGGAGGCGCGGAAGATCTGGTCCCAGATCGCCTCATCGCGGAAGAATTTGCCGGTCACGGCCGGCCAGCCACCGAAGGCCTCGATCGTGTATGTCTTCACCACGGGAAACTTGCCGCGGGCGTAGGCCTTGCCCTCTGCCGTGGCAGGCCGGAAGCCGTTATCCGCAAATACCTTCTGGGCAGCCGGGGTAAAGAGAAACTTGGTGAAGGCCTCGGCCACCTTGCGGCTGCCATTGCGATCCACGTTCTTGTCAACCACCGCAACCGGCTGGGACGTAAGCACGTTGGGGCTGAAGGTCTTGTAGCCAGCGGTCCACTCACCCTTGCGTTTGGCCAGAATCGCCTCGGTTTCCCAGTTGAGTAGTACGTCACCCTGCTTGCGCTTGATGAAGAAGTCGGAGGCCTCGCGGGCATCCTTGGGCAGCACCTCGACGTTCTTGTAGACGTCGCGGATGAATTGCCGGGCTTGAGCTTCGGAGCCTCCGGCCTGGGTCACCGCGCCCCAAAGGGCGACGAAGTTCCAGCGGGCACCACCGGAGGTCTTGGGGTTGGCGGTGACCACGTCCACATTCGGCTTGGCGAGGTCTTTCCAGCTGTTGATCTTCTTGGGATTGCCGGGGCGCACAAAGGCCACAACGGTGGAGTGAATGGGCGTGGCTTTGTTGGGAAGACGGCTTTCCCAGCCTTTCTTAATTAGCCCGGCCTGCTCGATCCGGGACACGTCGTCGGCCATGGCCAGATTGACGATGTCGGCATTCAGGCCATCGATCACGGCTCGGGTCTGGGAACCGGAGCCGCCATAGCTGCCCTCGAAGGTGACGGTCTGGCCGGTTTTCTTTTTCCAGTCGTCGGCGAACAGCCGGAAGATCTGGTCGTAGGCGTTTTTGGTAACCGCGTAGGAGACCAGGGTGAGGGTTTGGGGTTTGGCCGGCTGCTGGGCCTGCGCCAACGGAGCATTAAGTGTGTTGGCAGCAGCCACAGCCAGAGGTAAGCAGGCGATGCCGGTAAGCAACAGCTGGCGGCGACTGGGCCGAGCAGAAAAGAGCGTCGTATTCACGGTAAGCCGATCGGGAACCAGGAAATATTACGGTGCGAAGGCCTGTGGCTTTGTGGCTCAGGGCACACGCCCCGTCAGCGCAATTCCCGACCTGCAAACCGTTGTGTACCTGGCAGAATGGGACAAGTTCCAAAGCCAGCCATGGTTTTCAGTGCCAAGACGGAGTACGGACTGGTTGCGCTGATCGATCTGGCCGCCGTCTATGCAACTGGCGAGCGCCAGCAGACCGGCGAAATCAGCAGGCGGCATGGCATGCCAGAGCGCTACCTGGAGCAGATGCTCACCTCCCTGCGCAAAGGGGGCTTCCTCATCAGCGTGCGTGGGCCGAAGGGCGGCCACCAACTGACCCGTTCGCCAGAGCTGATCACTGTCTCCGAGGTGGAGGACTGCCTGGAAGGAGACGCTCGAGCCGAGCGCCAGGGCGATCGGAGCAATGCTGGGTTCCGCGTTCTCGATGGGCTGGCCCAGCGGGCGCACCAGGCCCGAACGGCAGTGCTGAAGGGCACCACGCTGGCCCATCTGCTGCTGGAGCGGGACAGCCTGCGGCAGCCCACGCCGATGTTCTACATCTGAAGACCCAGGTCGAGACGCACGCGAATCAACCTGTGTACCCGAAAACACCGGTATGCCCATCGGAAATAAGACATACTCCTGAGCAGTTGCTCTCCGGCTATGGCCTGCTGTCTGCGAATGCCTTGCTCCCCTCTGAATTCACACCTCCGTGGCCCAAGTCACTACCCGCCCCATCGCTCGCCGACGCCATGACTTCATCTCTGCTCAAGCGCCCTTTGCAACTCACGCTCCACCCTCAGGACGTGCTTCCAGAAGGCATGAGTTGGCGGCTGCATGAGGGCTACGTGCGCTCGGCCACCTGGGATCTGGAAGGGGAGAGCATCACCCTGGGCCTCTGGGCCCCGGGTGATCTGATCACTTCGGAAGATCCCGTGCTCAATCCGCTGGAACTGCAGTGCCTCACCACCGTGGTGGTGGAGCACATTGAGCTTGATGCAAGCGAGCAGCTCCAGCATCTGCTGCGTGAGCGGCAAATGCTGGCGGAACTGTTAACCATTCAGCGGATTCGCTCCGGGGACCTGCGCCTGTTGACCCTGCTCAGCTGGATCGGTCAGGCCCACGGGCAGGTGAACAGCCACGGCTGCCGCCTGTCGCTCAGTGAGCTCAACCTCACCCACCGCTCCCTGGCGGACATCTGCGGGCTGACCCGGGTCACGGTGACCAAGCTGCTGAGCCGTCTTCGCACGGAAGGGCGGCTGGTGGCGATTGGCGACAGCGATCTCTTGATCCCCAGCCAGCCATGAGCCACACCATCTCTCCTTGGTGCCTGCAATGGGGCCGCGACGGGGAACTGGCCCAGAGCGATCGCCAGGATCTGCTCCAGTCGCTCGTCTTAGAAGACAACAGGCTGGCGCGCTTGATGCTCACCCAGGCCAGGCAATGGACTGCAGACTGTGGCCCATCCCCCTCTGCCAAGAAAGTTGACGCCTTTTTATTTAAATCATCTGGGGGCTTAATGGAGCAATTTAATGACTGCTTACAGCATGGCTGT
>CAMCMT010000082.1 GCA_945875915.1 Synechococcus sp. UW140
ACCCGATGGCGCCCGCATGGTGCTGAGACGGTTGGGCTCTCCATCAGCCCAGCCCCCGCACGATGTCGACCACGGCTGGGTTCCAGAGAATTTGATAGCCGCTATGGCCCTGGCGGCAGTAGGGCAGGGCCTCGGCCCACTGCTGCCCCCGTTCGCTCAGCTCCCATTCATCACGGGCATTGCGGAGCTGCAGGCCACAGGCCGCCAGATGCTGGTTCATCACCCGTGCCGCCATCCCCAGCTGGCGCCCGAGCTGGGTGGCGTTCAGTGAACAGATGGGTTCTTCCGTTGCCGGCAGGGTGCGGCGCAGGGTTTCGACGCTCAGGCCGGTGTTTTCCTGGATGCAGGTGAGGGTGGCCGCCATGGCGATGCCCGCTTTGACGCCAGGGACTTGGGCGATCGCCTGACCAATGAGAAGCAGGGCATTGACGCTGTCCTGTTTGTTTGCAGGCAAGGCCGGCTGCGAGGAGGCGAGGTTCGGCACGGCATAACTGCCTGTCAGGCGGATCGCCGGCAGCACCTCATGGGTGATCCAGCGCTTGAAGCGCTTGGCCTCGGGCTTGCGGCTGCTAAGCACGAGGGCATAGAGCCCAGACTCGTTCACTGTGGCTAGGGACTGCTGCCCTTTAAGGGTCTCGGTTGAACCGAGACCCTTCTCGTCATCGTCGAGGCGGCTGAGGGCATCACTGGGATTGCGGATCCCAAGGCAGCTGCATAGATCGGCGGCGATGAACCAGGGAGCGCCCTGACTATCGGTGAGGACCCGGATCTGAGCGCCCTCGTAGTGGAAGGGCAGAAGGCTGGAGAGGCTGTTAGTCATCACTGAAAAGCGGTGGAACGGTGGAACGCGCTAGTCGCAGCGGTGAGCAGGTTGCGCCGCAGGATGTCTTTAACGAGGAGTTCATCGCGCTGATCGAGGCCACCGAGCCGCTCGAATAGGCCGATGCTGCGCTCGACCAGGGCAAGCAGCTCGGCTGCCTTGAGCCTGGTCGAGGTCACTGGCGCTGGTGGGGCTGGCGCCTGCTGGCTGGTTTCGAGGAACCAGCCGTCCATCCAGACGGCAAAGGGTGCACTGATCCAGCGGGCCAGGTCGACTGCGACCTGGGGATGGACCCAGGATCCGCCGCCACCGGCACCGCCCGAGCGGGACTCGATGAGGGCGTGGCCGGAATTTCCGGCCACGCTCCCTAGGGCATCTAGATAGGTCTGGCAGCGGTCTGATTCGTGATAATCCTTCCAGCGCTTGGCGTTGGCTTTACACATCGCCGTGGCATTGACATAGCCGTCGCTTGTGCGGCGTGAGATGGGGGTGTCGTTCCAGGAACGGGACACCAGAGCGTGGAGATCCATCGCGGGGGCGGCTGTTGATTGGGGAGGGCAGACCGTTGCGGTGTTCAACGACCTAAAAGCGGAGGGCGCAGGGCGGAGGTGCTGACAGCGCCAGTGATGCCGGTGGTGGGGCTGCTGGCCATGCGGGATTGGGCCGGCGTTAGCTGGGGCGGCACAGGGCCGGCGATCAGCAGCAGCAAGGTGCTGAGTTGGAGAAGCAGACCCAACACCAGCAGTAGGCGCACTCCCAGCCCGAAGCGGCTGGTGAGCGTGACTAAGACGGGCGGGCGGCGGCTGCGGCAGAAGGCCGGCAGCTGGGGCCCTGGCCGGTGCGGGGACCCTCCCCGCCAGGTGACTGGCTGGGGGGACGATTGATCGGGTGCCATCAGAAGGGGACCTCCTGGTCGTTGCTGTCGCTGGCGGCGGACCAAGTTGGGGTTGGATTGCTAGGGGCCTGGTTAGGGGCTGGGCTGCTGGCCTGACTAGCGACAGCCTCCGCTGGGGCGGGGCTGTAGCCCTCGAGCTCGTCAAAGCTGTCGGTGGGATCGAGCTGCTCGTAGGGGATGTAATCGACGACCTGGATGGCTCGGGGCTGGAAGGTCATGCCGCAGCCGTTTTCTCCATCCCAGTCGTAGATGTCAAAGGCAACAATCAACTTGGAGCCATTGCCAATCGCAGCGCCACTCCAGGGTTGCTTTTTGGCATCGACGATGCGGGGCCCCTCTGATAGCGAGCCATCACGCCGCAGGAATTGCGGCACCTTGAAGCGCAGCACGGTGATCTCACTGGGCCGCTCCCGATCGGCCTTCCAGGGGAAGCCTTTCTCGGCGCGGCGGCCTGGAAATGGGCCAGGGCCCAGGTGAGCTGCTGCTCGGGCGCTTGCTGGCTTTGGGGTGGCGCCAGCAAGGCGTTGTGGGGGCTGCCCCCTGGACTGGTCCCTGGACTGGCCCCTAGGGGCCTGGATGTTGTGTCCATGGCGATGACGATCGGGCGATTGCCCGCTGATCAAAAGCTTAAAGCTCTTAGATCAAAGCCGCATTCATAGCCGCTGTTAATTTCTAGTAAAAAGGCTAGGTCTGGTTGCTCATTTGGGTGCGGTTGGCTTCTTGCCCCTGCTGCCGCCGGGTTTACGGCCCTGGCGGTTGCTGTCCTCCCATTGGTCCAGCCAGCGCTTGGGCAGGTACTGGTCGGCTCCAATCCATAGGGGCGCTAATTCGTCTGGCTTGTAGTCGCCAAAGCCGGTGAGCACGGCATAGAAGCGTTTGCGGTGGTCCTCGCTGGCGGCCGCCGCCAGGGTGGTGATCGCCTCGCTTGGATCAAGCGCCCACTCCTCGACGACGCGGCGCAGCTGCTGGCGCCACTTAGCCGAGAGCTCGGTGGCCTTGCGCTGGCCAATCGTGGGTGGTGGGGTGGCAAGGAAGGCCGCCGGCACCTGCCGCAGGCCGCAGTAGCAAGCCCAAAGCTCCAGGGCGGTCCAGATCGGGCAGTCGCCATCGCCTAAGGGAATGGCGCCATCGAGTTTTTGCTTGATCGCCTGGGTTTTGACCGTCCCCCACTCCTGTTCAGCGATGCGGCGGTTGAGCTCACCCAGCTGCCAGAAGGCCTTCTGGCGCAGCTCGCCGGCCTTGCCCTGCTCGATCACCGAGAGGTTGCCGTAGGAGATCGTCTCAAAGCCGGCCTCTTCTGCCCAACTGCAGGCGGTGTACTGGGTCCAGCCGTTGCGGCGACGCCAGTTGAGCAGCATGCGGCCAAAGCCGCTGCGGTTGGGGCCCTGCTGCTCCAGCAACTCGGCGTAGGTGATCGCCACTTGATTAACCCAGAGTTAATTGGTCCGATTCTAGGGCAAGCTTGCAGTCGCTAGCTAGAGCCTGATCGGTCAAGGCCCATCAGGGCCGTTCAGGGCCGAGCACCGCAAGGAGCTGCTTGGCCAGCTTGCCTGTGATGATGCGGCCTGTCTCCACTTGCACCCTCAAAGCCAGGCTGTAGGGATGCTCGCCCGGGTGGGCCCGGCTCAGGCGGCGGAGCTGCTGCTGCAGGTCGGCCCGCTCCATTAGGGGATCTGCGGCAGCAGGTCCCTGGCTGGCCATGGCGCCAGCTGCAGGGTTTGCTCCGCCGCCTCGACGGAGCGGCAGATGGCCGCTAGGCCGCCCAACTGTTCAACCAGAGCGAGAAAGGCCCGCTGCTGAGGGCTGACGACACCGCTGGGCGTCTTGATCTCCAGGGCGACGAACTGGGCGAGGCGCTGGCCGACCAGATCCGTGGTGATCTCAAGCGTGCGCAGGCCAATCAGATCGCTGCTGCCCTTGCAAAGTCCAAAGCGCACTAGCTGGCCCTGCTGGTCGACCAGGGCGCCGCTGTTATTGCGCCACAGCCGCACCGGGCCGTGGCCGCAGGCCAGGCGGATGCGCTGCTGGATCTCCTGTTCGTTCATCGCGGGGGCCATGGCCCCTATTGCCACATGGGGCGGGTCGCCGGAAGTGGCAAGTATTTGCTGTTTGGCGAATACCTGCCTTGTATTCGCTTATCTGGCCACGCCGCTAATACCTGAGATGGACCAACGCCGTGCCAATGACGTGAGCGACTGGCTCGGGCCGCACTGTGCTCGATCTGCTGCGCGAGCCAGCGGCCCTGCGGGCCTTGCTGCCCGAGCAGACCTGCAGCGGTGTGGAGACCACCAGGACCATGGACCTGAATGCCCAGCATGGTGAGCGGTTCAGGCCAAGTCCCAGGGATTGATCAACTCCAGGCCGATTCCGGCGAAGTCGTTGCTGTCCCTTGTGGCTAGGGGGGACCCCATGGGCCAGGGCCGTGGCCGCGATCACCGCATCGGCCGTTGCCATCGGCCGGGCCAGCAATTCGCGGCGCCGCAGCACTTCGGCATACCAGTGGGCTGCCTCGCTTGAGAAGGGCCAGATCCGACCAGGGAAGAGCTCGGCCGCCAGGGCCTCCCAGCTCTGCTGGAGCTGCTGCTGACGCCGGCCAGCTGGGAGTCGGGCCAGGCCGTGCAGGATTTCGGCCTCGTTCATGGCCGTGATCGCCACCGCCCCTGGATCAAGGCCATCGGCCCAGGCCAGCACCCCCGGTTCAGGCGCAAGGCGCATCAATTCCGAGATCACGTTGGTGTCGAGCACAATCACCGGGTCGCCTCCGTTTGGGAATCGATCTGCCTCAGGGCTCCAGGTTGGTTTCGATATCGAATTGGGCTGGGGTAGGCAAGGAGGACCGCTGCGGCAGGTCCAGCTCCACCCCGCCGAGCTGGGCGAAATGGTCATGGATGCGACTACCCAGGCCCTTGCCGTTAGGGGCTGGCTCCCCAGCTGCGATGGCGGCCCGAAGAATCGTGCGGGCTTCCTCCTCCATCGAGC
>CAMCMT010000083.1 GCA_945875915.1 Synechococcus sp. UW140
CAGCCCCAATCGTTTCGATCGGCTGGAGGGTCCCTACTTCGCTTTGGCCCCAAAGCACGGACATCAACCGGGTCGGCGGCGCCAGCAGGCGATCGAGCCAGGCCAAATCGACCCGGCCCACCCCATCCACCGGCCAGATCACTAACTCCCAGCCTTGGGCCTGCAGTTGGTGGGCCGCCGCCTGGACGGCGGGATGCTCGACCGCCGAGATCACCAGGCGACCCTTCGCTAACCGGGATGCAGCCCCCAGGAGGGCACCATGGCTGGCCTCGGTACCGCCAGAGCAAAAGGTGAGCCAATTGGCTGGAAATCCAAGGGCGGCAGCGATGGCTTGTCGGCTGCGTTCCAAACAATCAGCTGCCTCAAAACCAAAGCCATGGAGGCTTGAGGGGTTGGCCCAGGCGCCCTGGTAGGCGGCCAGCATGGCCGCAATTACCGGCTCCGCCGGCGGGGCCGCCGCACAGGCATCGAGGTAGAGAGGTGATTCAACGGCCATCGCTAGCCAGCTTCGCCTGGGCCGCTAATGCGGGAACGAATACGCGACTCAAGCGAATTGCTGGCGATGGCCACTAGGTCATCGAGGCTGTTGCCGGCGAGTAAGGCTGCCACCTTGGCCCGGGCATCGGCGCTGGGGCAGGCATCGGGCCGGATGCAGCCATGGATGCAGACCACGGAGCACTGAATCGTTTCAGCAGCGGGGCTAGCTCCAGCTGGTTCCCCGTCAGGGGCTAGCTCGGGGTCAGCGGCAGGCTGCTGCACCCCAGCCCCGGCCGCCTGGCGTCTGGCCTCGTGCACGGTTTCAGCACTGGGGATCGACCCATCGAAGACATGCTCGGCTGGGCCATCCATGATCACGTGCCCCGTGGTGGCATCCCAGTGGATCTGCAGGGGACCGCCGGGCAAGTCGACCCGGGCGCGTCGCTCGACGAGCCCCAGGCAATGGCAGGCAACCAGGGTGGCGCAGGCGCCCGTGCCGCAGGCCAGCGTCGGGCCAGCACCCCGTTCCCACACCCGCATTACGAGGTGATCGGGGGCCAGAACCTGCACAAAATGGACGTTGGTCTTGGCGGGAAAACTGGGGTGGACCTCCAGCTGGGGCCCAAAGCGCGCCAAATCAAAATCGACCAGATCCTCCACCGGAACCACGACGTGGGGATTGCCCATGCCCGCCGCCGCCACGGCAAAGACTTCGCCATCCAGTTCCAGTTCCCCTTGGGGCAGGCCGGCGGGCCCCAGGGGGAGGGTGGTGGGAACCGTGGCGGGCTCCAGGAAGGGCGGGCCCATGTCAACCCGGATCGACCCATCGGCTAGGAGCTCGGGCACGATCCGGCCCGCCAGGGTGTCCACCTGCCAACGGCGGCCGGGTCCATCGCCATCGCGATCGGCGAGGAAGCGGGCCAGGCAGCGGATGCCATTGCCACACATTTCCGGCTCGCTGCCATCGGCGTTGAAGATGCGCATGCGTAACTCGCCGCCCGCCTGACTGGGTAAGGCCAGGATCACGCCATCGCCGCCGACGCCGAAACGGCGATCACAAAGCTGGCGCACCAGTTCAGGTTCTAGGCCGGCTTCACTGTCCTCCTGGCTGGCCTGGCGACCATCAATCAGCAGAAAATCATTGCCTAATCCCTGGTATTTGCTGAACTGGAGCACAACTACGGGCCGTTTAGACGGACCTTGATTCTATGGCGACTGCCTTTGATCGGACTGCGGCGAACCTGGACACCTCCATGCCGGGGGTGCGCCAGCTCCAGGCCTGGATCCGCAGCAAGCAGGTTCTCAGCCTGCAGTTGAGCGGCGGCCCCCAGCTGGAGGGCAGCTTGGTGTGGCAAGACCTGGAGTTTTACGCCATCCGGCAGGCCCCTGAAGCTCCACCTGTCTTGGTACGCCGCGACTGCGTCGCGGTCTTGCGATGCTTGGGCTAACGGGCCAGGGCAAGGGCACGCCGGCAGGCTGTGGCACCATCACAGCCTTGCGTCCATGCCTGCAGTGAGCGATAGCAGCCGCTACCAACCCGAGGCGATCGAAGCACGCTGGCAACAGGAGTGGCAGCGCCTCGGCCTGCACGACACCCCCGAGCCCGCCCCGGGCCAGGAGAGTTTCTACGCCCTGTCGATGTTTCCCTATCCGTCGGGGAACCTGCACATGGGCCATGTGCGCAATTACGTGATCACCGATGTGATCGCCCGGGTGCAGCGGCTGCGGGGCAAGCGGGTGTTGCACCCCATGGGCTGGGATGCCTTCGGCCTGCCCGCCGAAAACGCGGCGATTGAGCGGGGCGTGAATCCGGGTGCTTGGACCGACCAGAACATCGCCTCGATGCGCCAGCAACTCAGCCAGCTGGGCCTGTCAATCGACTGGAGCCGGGAGCTGGCAACCTGCCACGCCGACTACTACCGCTGGACCCAGTGGCTGTTCCTGCAGTTTCTCGACGCCGACCTGGCCTACCAGAAGGACGCCACCGTCAACTGGGATCCGATCGACCAGACCGTGCTCGCCAATGAGCAGGTGGATGGCGAAGGCCGCTCCTGGCGCTCCGGTGCCCTGGTGGAGAAGCGCAAGCTGCGCCAATGGTTTCTCAAGATCACCGCCTACGCCGACGCCCTGCTCGATGACCTGCCCCAGCTGGAGGGCTGGCCGGAGCGGGTGCGCACCATGCAGGCCAACTGGATTGGCCGCTCCACGGGGGCTGAACTGGGCTTCGCAGTGGTCGATGGGGCCGGCCAGGCCACGGGCAGCACGATCACGGTGTTCACCACCCGGCCCGACACCCTGTTTGGTGCCAGCTACGTGGTGTTAGCGCCCGAGCACCCCCTGGTGGCCTCCCTCACCAGCACTGACCAGCAGCTGGCTGTGACTGCCTTCTGCGACCTGGTGGGACGCCAGAGCGACCAGGAGCGCACGGCCGAGGACCGGCCTAAGCGGGGTGTGCCCATTGGTGCCAGTGTGCGCAACCCGGCCAGCGGCGAACTGGTTCCTATCTGGATCGCCGACTACGTGCTCGCCGAGTACGGCACCGGTGCCGTGATGGGCGTGCCCGCCCACGACCAGCGCGATTTTGTCTTTGCCCGCCAGTACGAACTGCCTGTGAAGCAGGTGGTGATCCCCGAGGGCAGCGATGAATACGATTGCGAAGGTGGCGCCTGGACTGGCCCTGGGCTGCTGATCCATTCAGGGCGTTTTGAGGGCATGACCTCGGCTGCTGCCAAGGACGCCATCATCGCCGCCGCCGTGGCAGGGGGCTGGGGCACTGGCAAGGTGCAATTCAGGCTGCGGGACTGGTTGATCTCGCGCCAGCGCTATTGGGGCTGCCCGATTCCGGTGATCCACTGCGAAGCCTGCGGCCTGGTGCCCGTGCCCGCCGAACAGTTGCCGGTGGAGCTACCCCGTGATGTGGCCTTCAGCGGCAAAGGTGCTTCGCCCCTGGCCCAACTCGATTCCTGGGTGCAGGTGGCCTGCCCGTGCTGCGGCAAGCCCGCCCGGCGCGAGACCGACACCATGGACACCTTCATGTGTTCCAGCTGGTATTTCCTGCGCTTCAGCGACCCCAGCAACACGGAGCTGCCCTTCAGCCGGGAGGCCGTTGATCGCTGGCTGCCGGTGAATCAATACGTGGGCGGCATTGAGCACGCAATCCTGCATTTGCTCTATTCCCGTTTCTTCACCAAGGTGCTGCGCGATCGGGGCCTACTGGGGTTTGATGAACCGTTCAAACGCCTGCTCACCCAGGGCATGGTGCAGGCCATCACCTACAAAAATCCGGCCAGTGGCAAATACATCGCCCCCGCCGATGTCGCCGATGCCAACGATCCCCGCGATCCGCTCACGGATGAACCGCTCGAGACCTTCTTCGAAAAGATGTCGAAGTCGAAGTACAACGGTGTTGATCCGGCCCGGGTGATCGATCGCTACGGCGCCGACACCGCCCGCATGTTCATCCTGTTTAAGGCGCCACCCGAGAAGGATCTCGAATGGGATGAGGCCGATGTGGAGGGGCAGTTCCGCTTCCTGCAGCGCCTCTGGCGCCTGGCCGAAACCGCCCAAGAGCGGGGCCTGAACCTGGCGGCTGGAGCTGGTGGACCGGAGGCCATGGCGGCTGCCCTAGCCCGTGCTGCTTCTGGCCCTGGCTTGAACGCTGCCGAGCGGGAGCTGCGCCGGGCCGTGCACACGGCGATCACCGAGATCAGCGACGACCTCGATGGCGATTACCAGTTCAACACCGCCGTGTCGGAGCTGATGAAGCTCAGCAATGCCATGGCCAGCCATCTGGAGGGATCAAGCGATGTCTTCGCGGCCGAAGCCCTGCGCAATTTATTCATCCTGCTGGCCCCCTTCGCCCCCCACCTGGCCGAAGAACTGTGGCTGAAGCTGGCCGGCCGCACCCCTAGCGATGCCCTCGAGCAGCACAGCAT
>CAMCMT010000084.1 GCA_945875915.1 Synechococcus sp. UW140
CCCCCCACCGCCACAGGTGGGTTGAGGCCCAAAAAGTCGCGCAGTTTCTGGATCAAGCTGCGCGGCGGCAGGGCTTGAGACGCAGCGGCGCTTGCTGCCTTGCCCTGGTTTTGGGCAACAGCTGGAAGGCCACACAAGCCGGAGATGCCGGCCCCGATCGTGAGCGCCGCAGCGGCGAGGGCAAGGATGGGACGAAGTGGGCGATTCATGGAAGAGGAGTCAGTCATCACGGCTAAACGTCGTGGCCGTCAGGGCCAGCAAGGGAAGCAGCAGGGGCAGCAACCAGAGCTGCATCACGGCTAGGGAGAAGCTCAGCGGACAACTGGCCACGCCTAGTAGGGCAATAGCAATAGCTCGATGTTCGCGCTTTTCCAGTAGGGCGGCCAGCAGTATTCCCAAGCCCCCAGCCGAGAGGGTGCAGAGGGTGAGTGAAATCGGGGTCAGCCAGTGGCCGCTATTGAGCGACTGGATCAGGACTGCCTGAACCAAAACCCCTGGCACTTCGTTGGCGCTGTCAGTCCAAAGCAGTTTCTCCCCATCCTGTAGAGCATCTTTGATTGTTGCTGGTGCTGTAAATAAATCCACAGCTTGATCGCTACGGCGGCCGCTGGTGCCGACAAGTAGCAAGGGCGTACGCAGCCGGGGCAGGTCTGCTGGCTCAACAAGCCTGATCTGATCAGCCCAATTAATTGACCAGTCGATCACCCGATCAGCTGGGAGCCATCGATTCGCTGGGTTTGCAAGAGCGCCGGCGAAGTTGTCGTCGGTAATGGGTCTATACAAATAAACTGGAATAGGCTTAAGCCGGCCAGCTCCTGCCGGCGTGCCTACACCAAGGCTTTTCAGCTCCAGCCCTGCTACGGCAAGGGAAGAATGGCGAAACCAGTTTCCCATACTGCCAAGCTGGCTCTGATCGTCATCGGGGCCAACAAGACCCCCGACGACGAGGCGCTTGGACTGATTGGCGATCACATCCGCCAGTTCTCTGGCTCCTGGCCGATTCCGATCAAAAAATATGTCAAGACCGACCAGAGGCACCTGATCCACTGGAGTGCGTTGCAGCACTGCAGCGAGTGCCAGCCAAGAAGTGTGATCGGCTTCCGGCTTGGCACCCAGTGCCGGGATGGTGCTATTCGGATCGAGTAGCAACACAGAAATGGAAGGGAGTTGCTTTTTGGTCGCTAATTTGACCTGACCTGTTGCTAAGCGCCAGCTCCGTTGCAGCTGTAGCCGGCGATTGAGCAAGTAATTGCTCACTGGATTGATGTGAGCGGTGAGTTCCATGACGCAAGCAACCACCATGAAGAGTCCAAGGGCAATGGCTTGCCTGCGATTGGATTGGGCCAGCCGCAGCCAAAATTGGCGATTGCGCGACAAGGGCAGCCTGAAGAGCGCAGCGCCAGACGCTGCCACTGCCGTGAGTAAGAGGGAGCAGCCCTCACAATCGGGGGACGATTCCAGGGTGGTGCGGGCCGCAGCGACAGCACCGATCAGGTCGCAACCGACCTCCATGGCCTGGAGCAATGCCTCAAAAGCAATGGCTGCAGCCTTGGCCGGCACGGGCTCAAGAAAACAGACCGCCCAATCCAGGCCAGCCCGTACGGCCTGCTGGGCCAGGGGTAGGCCACTGCAGCTGTTGAACAGCACCAAGCGCAAGCCATGGCGAGCCGCCAAGGCCCAGTCCTTCTGCAACGCCTGGCCAGAGAGCTGGCTGCCGTCGCCCAATTGCATGAGCCCGCCATCGGGCCCAGAACTTGAATGGCCCAGGTACAGCAGGGCATCCCAACCAGCTGGCTCGGCCAGGGCTGATCGCAGGGCCGGCGGAGAGCTGTCGGGCCCGCGCAGCAAACGCAGGTCAATGCCGCCTGCGTCGCGGATCTGCTCCAGCCGCTCCACCTCGCTACCCAGATTGAGATCCTGCTCAGATCCAACCAGGAGCACTATTCGCGGTTTACGGGCCCTGATTCGGGCCTGTTTGCTCAAAGCAACGGGTGCTTGGCTTTCGACGCGAAAGATCGGGCGCTGCAACCGCAACGCTTGCCAGGGCAGGGTGGCGAGACCATCGCCAGGGCCTTCAATCCGCAGGGCCAACGGCACATCCGGCAGCTGAGCCAACAGGATTTTTAGGGGCTGCCATTCCGGTTCCGTGAGCCATTGATCAAGCCCCTGCAGGAGCCGTTCACTCCAGGACCCCACCGCGGCCGCACCACCAGCCCACTTAAAGGCGGGGTCATGGTGACGCAAAAATCGCTGCCGCCAGCCCTGCTGCAGCGCCTGCAGTTTGGCCGGGTACGGCACAACGAAGGCGTCTTGGCTGCCTGGCGCTGAGACAAAGACCAGCAAGGTGCCATCCGCAGTTGCTGGATGGCGGATCAACAGATCAATAGGGGCTGCCATCAACCCGGCAACTGCAGGGGAGGCAGCACCAGGTCGCTACCGCCTGGATAGCTGAGGCTCACCTCAATCAGATCGGGGCTGGCCTGGAACACGAGTTCGATCAGGGTGCTGCCACTGGCGGTCTGCCGTTGTTTGTGGTTGCCCTGGCGTGCCGTCAGCACCAGCCCATCGGGCAGCAGATCGTCTCCTATGGACGCGATGAGCCGCAGCACCAGCCGATCGGGCCTGGCGGGATCGGACCCGGTTGCGAGCATCTGCAGAACAAAGTGTTCGATGCACCCTTCAGCCGCCTCGCCGCAAACCAGTTGATCACCGTCAAGTCCGAGGGGAATGGCCACCAAGGCCAAGGCATCCGTTTCGGCTGCCGCTACGGAGCCACCAAAGAACGCCCCCTGGGTGAGCGGCTGCCACTGGGCCCCAAAGAGCTGTTGGAAGGCCCCATCCACTTGGCCGCTCAGCCAATCGGCAACGGCAATGACCTGGCCCTTGAACTGACCAGATGCTCCCGAGAGAGCCAGCCTGGGCAGGGCGGCTGGCTCTAGCAGCTGCACCAGGGTCAAGAGCCGATCGAGGCCACCACGAAACGATGAGATATCGAGCAACACTTGATCACCACTGCGTTCGGCTCCGCGGGCCAGGCTCACAAATTCCTCGCCAGTGAGCACGCCGGCAAACCAGACCAGGTCGTTTTCCTCATCGACCTTGGCGGCGAGCAGCAGTTGGGGAGCTGTGGCGACAGCAGCCCAGGGCACTCCATTGACAGTGAATTGATCAGAGCCGATGCCACTGGTGACCAGCTGAACGGCAAAGCGGTTGAGGCTCAAGGAGCGGTCTTCCTCCTCAGCCCCAAGGGCTGGTCCGAAGGGCAAGTTCAACTGGCGCTCGGCTAGGGCCTGCCGCAGGGCTGCGACAGCCAGGGCCCGGGCCGTTAGGGCCTGTTGATCGATGGGAAGTTCAATCGCCCCGAGCGGCATCGGCAGGGCTTCCAGCGGTTCGGGTGGTGGCATGGGGGTATGGGTCATGACTGGCTCAAATAGGTCTGCACCCACCGGCGGAGGGGGGCGATGTCTCCCTCTCGTTCTGGCTCCAGCAGGTGATTCCGCAGGGCGGTGACCAACCGTTCAGCCGCCTCCACGCTGGAACCGCAACTGGCGAAGGCGGGTTGGCGCTTGAGCTCGAGGGCCGCAGCGGTGGCGATGGCGGTGGCGTGTTCGGTGGGGCGCATTTTTTTGCTGACCGTGCCGCAGGTGGTTCCACAGCGCTCCGCCAAGGGGCGGTTGGAGAGGCCATCGGCCCAGCCTGCCCAGAGGCAACGCTGGAGCTGGGCATTTTTTCCTGGTGCCCCCACTACTGCAGGCATGAGCTGGTCCATGGCCCGATCAAGGGCGGAGTTGATTAGGCCTCTCAGCTCAGCAGGGTCTGGTTCGTCAGTGGTGACGCAATCCAGGGAGGCCGGATTGGCTGGCTGGATGCCTTGGGCCGCCAAGACATCCAGACTTTGCAGCGCTGGCCCCGTCAGCAGTTGGCGGATCGCTTTGGCCAGGGCCTTGAGCTCATCGAACGACCGCTCAGGCTCCTGCTCCGGGGCCAACTCCTTAAGGAAGGCCCCATCGGGCTGCCAGCCCGACGCCTTGCCGGTCTTGGCCTTATGGGACAGCTTGGCTAAGTCGTAAAGGGGGCCATAGCGA
>CAMCMT010000085.1 GCA_945875915.1 Synechococcus sp. UW140
GAGCGGTGCGCGGCGCGACTGATCGCCGACGTGCATTGTTCAGATCTGATGCCACCTCCGGCGCCCAGCCCTTCTGACGCTCCAGGTCGTCAGTCCAGCCCTGCCAGCGGCTGGTGAGGTGCTCGCCATGGGCGACCAAGCCTTGGTGCCGCTGATAGGTCAGCACCGGGATGCAATTCACCCCCGCGTGGTGCCGAAACCAGTGTCAGGTCATGCAGACCTTGCGGCTGGGGGTCCTGAGCAGCACGTCGCTGGCGAGGTCAGGCCAGTCCTCTTCGGGGATAGCGAGATTGGCGACGAAGGCCGCTGACCTGGGGAGGGGATCGCCCATGCACCGCCTCCCATGCGTAAGCCCGGCTGACAGGGTTTCGGAATCCTGCCAGTACGGGCGCCCGAATCTGCGGCAATGGAGACCAGGAGCGCCAAGGCCGTGGACAAAGTGTCAGAAACTTGCGTACACTTCTGACACATCAGCGCACGAGACAACACACCTGAACTGCCATGACCGCCCTCAGTGCCCAGATCCTGGAAAGAGCGGGCCGCCGGCCCGAGGGAAGCCTGCTGGCTGCCAAGGAATTCCTGGCCCTGGGCAAGCGGGATGCCGTGGACCAGGCCCTGCGACGCCTGGCGAACCGCGGCCAGCTGGTGAAGATCACCCGCGGCCGGTACGCCCTGCCGGTGCATAGTCGTTTTGGCACACGCCCTCCGGCACCGGAACTGGTGATGGCCCGCCTGCAGGACGAGCAGGGCGACCAGCTACTGAGCAGCGGTGTGGCTTCGGCCAATGCCCTGGGCCTCACCACCCAGGTGCCCGTGCAGCAGACCTTTCTGAGCCGCACCAGGAGCCGCAAGCGCTATCGCTTCGGCAAGCAGGAGGTGACCCTGCGCCAGGCACCCCGTTGGCAGTTCCTGCTGGCCGATCGCCCTGCCGGCCAGGCGATCCGCGCCCTGGCCTGGCTGGGCCCCGATCAGGCCGGCGCCGCTCTACCGAAGCTCCGCAAGGCCCTGCCCCAGCAGGATTGGGATGCGCTGCTGGCAGTGCGGGCCGAACTGCCCAGCTGGCTGGTGGAGCTGCTGAACGAGCAGGCAGCACATGAGCTGCATGGCTGAGTCCTGGATCTCGTTGTCAGCAGCCGATCAGCGAGAAGCCCTGGAGGTGGCGGCTTCCGAAAGCGGCTGGCCGGCCTACCTCCTAGAAAAGGACATCTGGGTGGTCTGGGCGCTGCAAACACTCGGGGCAGACGAGCAGCTGCTCGCCTCCCTCACCTTCAAAGGGGGCACGTCGCTCTCCAAGGCCCATGGGCTGATCGAGCGCTTTTCGGAGGACGTTGATCTGACCCTCAACATTCAGCACCTCTGGCCTGAGGTTGACCTGTCTGCCGCTGCCAGCCCCAGCCAGGCTCAGATTCGCCGCAAGCTTGCCGACAGAAAGCTCAAGCAATGGGTGCAGGAAATCCCGCTGCCGCTGCTCCAGCGTGCGGTCGCCGCAGCAGGCTTTCCTCTGGATCTGTCGTTGAAAGCTGCCGAACCGGATCGCCGGCAACCACCCACCATCGTTCTGCGCTACCAGCCCCTGATCCCGGCTCCTGACTGGAGCTTTGGCTATATCCGGCCCACGGTGCTGCTGGAGTTCGGCGCCCACTCCACCGGCGAGCCCCATGGAGCGATGCCGATTGCCTGCGAGGCAGCGACTCACCTCACCATGCTGGCTTTCCCAATGGCCCACCCCCTGGTGATGGACCCCAAGCGCACCTTCCTGGAGAAGGCCGCGGCGATTCATGTCGCCTGCCGAAAAGGGAGCTGGGGCAGCGGAGAAGGCGACCGTTATTCACGGCACTGGTACGACCTCGATCGTCTGGCCAGTGCTGGCATCGCGGAAGCCGCGATGCGTGATCGGGAACTCGCCATTGAGGTGGCACAGCAGAAGGAGGACTTCTGGCGCAAGCCGCCGATCAACTACCTCCAGGCACTCAGTGGCGATCTGCAGTTGGTGCCAACCGGTGACGGCCGGGAGGCGCTCGAAACCGACTACACAGCCATGACCAGCTCGGGGATGATGCGAGGCCAGGTGCCAGCGTTCGGCGATTTGATGGAGCGCATCGGCCTGCTGGAGCAGCAGTGCAACGCGATCGCGCAATCGCTCTGCTGACCAGGGGAGCTAAGACAGAAGAGTGGCATTCCCCCGCAGAAAACCTGACCACGTCAGGAGGGTGGGCCTGCGGGGGGACTGGGGGCGCAGACGAACCAGCATGAAGGGCAGCGACACCAACCACCAGAAAGCAGCCCACTGAACCGGCAGGAAGCCCTCGGCGATGGGCATCTCCAGCGCTGGTGCCGGGGTCGGAACAACGAAGAGTCCACTCAGGCCATCCATGCCGAGGAGGCTGGCCAGCCGAGCTGGCATGAGCTTCACTATGGACCTGCCAGAAGTGATGGATGGGTTGCAGCAGCGAGTGTTCTGACTGAGGAGCCAGGCTCCATCGCAGCTGCGGAACAGCGCCGGACTCAGCTCAGGAGAACCCTGCAGCCCACCAGACTCTCCTCGTTGCCTCCAGATGAACAACTGGAACTGGGATCTCCATTGAGGGTGAGGCCGGCTCCAGGAGCCTCACCTTGGGTGACGGACCAGCCAACCGACCATCAGCATCGAGGCGGCGGTGATCCAGCTGCCGCCCACCCGGATAGCGATAGCCCGCCAGCGGGGATGGGGCGGAGCCAGCAGCTGGCCCAGCAGGGTGGTTAAGGCAGCGATGGCGACGGTCTCCCCCAGCAGGGCTGCCAGAGCACCGGGGTGTCCTTCAAGCGCTGAACCCGCCACTAGGCCGAACCCAGAAGCCAGGAGGACGACGGATGGCAACAGCACCTGCGCCCGCAGCCGCACCCCCAGGGCCACAAGCAAGCCGGTGGCTGCCACCACGGCCGTGCAGGCCAATGACTGCAGCAGCTCCTCGGACAAATGAAGACCGATCAGTCCGCCCAGCAGCCAGGCAAGCGGCAGAAGCAACGGCAGACGATTGGTGCAGGGTCTGCCGGACTGGGCCGCCAGCAGCACCAGGGCAATCACCAGCAGCAGCTCGGTGGGCTCCAGAAACAGCCGTGCCATGCCATCAGTCCAGGGCCCGAAGCCAGTGGGGGTGAGGTGGGCGAGGAGCGCGATCATGTGAGGGCCTGCTCCAGGAACCACAGCCCCACCAGCGCCACGACCCCACCAGCTCCCTGGACAAAGCGCCGGCCACCGGGCCAGCGGCGCGTCTCGCCCAGCAGGATCCCCAGCAGGTGCAAAAGGCCGGTGGCGATCACAAACGCGAGGCTGTAGAGCAGCGCGTTGCTGCCGGCGGGCAGTTCAGCGCCATGGGCATGGCCGTGAAACACGGCAAAGGCAGAGACGATCAGCGCCGCCAGCCAGAGCGGTGGTCTGAGTTCAAGCAGCACCATCAGTCCCATCACCAGACCCGAGACGGCGATGCCGATTTCCACCCCCGGAATCGGCACGCCGAGCAGCCCCAGCAGTCCCCCGAAGGCCATCACCAGGGGAAAGGCCACCGGCAGCACCCAAAGGGCCGGAGGGCCGAGCACCGCCCCCCACAGACCCACGGCCACCATCGCCACAACGTGATCAAGGCCCGAGATGGGATGAAGCAAGCCAGCCAGGAAACCACCGCCGTGGTGGCCATCGACATGGGCCCAGGCAGCCGCCGGTGCCAAGGCAAGGCCCATTGCAGCAAGGGACAGCACACTCAATTGCCAGTGGATGCGGTTCATCAGCTGAGAGCCCATTGCCTTCATCCTGGGCCTACGGAAGAAACCCAAAGAATCCCTGATGGGTGTGCTCTGCGCAGGGCATCCAGAGAGCCCATGGCATGGACGCCACCGCACCGCAGTAGCCGCGCGCTCTCTCTACGGGTTGCTTGCTGCTCAATTAGGCCACCAAGATCGGGTTCGCATGGCCGGGGGGGCGGGGTGGCCTACGCCGACTGAGCCAACACAGAAATCTTGTCGCTGCTTAGCGAAGCAAGAAAGCTGAGTCCAATAACCC
>CAMCMT010000086.1 GCA_945875915.1 Synechococcus sp. UW140
TCCACCGTGAGGCCCGGACCGAAGCCCAAGGCCAGACATGGCCCGGAGCCAGCCCTGGTGCGCAGCCGCTCCAGGATGAACAAAATCGTTGCTGATGACATATTGCCGAACTGGCTCAACACCTCGGTGGACAGATCGATCTGAACTGCTTGCAAAGCGGCGCTCTCAAGCACCGCCCGCAGGATCCGGGGGCCGCCGGGGTGGACGGCCCAGGTTTCCACCTCAGGCAGGGTCAGGCCCTGGCCAGCCAGCCAGTGATCAAGCCAGGGACGCAGCTGGGCGGCGATGCGGCTGGGGACCTGGGACGAAAGGACCATCGAAAATCCGTGGTCTTCAATGGTCCAGCCCATCAGGTCTTCGCTGCCGGAGAGCACCGTCGATGTTGAGGCAACGAGCTGCAGGCCGCTTCTTTTACTAGTGCTGCCACCACCGTCCTCACGAGCCACCTCGCAACCCACCGCGACCACAGCTCCAGCGCCATCGGCAAACAGGGCATTGGCCACGATGTGGTCGGGGTTCCAGCCCTCCTGCAGGTGCAGGCTGCACAGCTCCACCGCACACAGCAGCACGCAGGCCCTGGGATCGGCCTCCACAAACGCCCTTGCCACCCGCAGGCCGTTGAAGGCCCCATGGCAGCCCATGAAGCCCACGTGGGTGCGGGCCACATCCACCGATAAGGGCAGGCTGGCGATCAGGGCCAGGTCGAAGCCCGGGGCGCCGAAGCCCGTGCACGACACCGTGATCAGATGGGTGATCGCGCTGGCCTCGATGCCGGCATCATCGAGAGCCACGCGAGAAGCGCGTTGGGCCAAATCCAGGGCCGCTGGCTGGTAGCGCCGCATGCGCTCAGCGGTGCTGGGGTTGGGGGATACCGAAGGGGGAATGCAGTGGCGGTGCATCACCCCCGAGCGCTGGTAAATCCGCTCCAGCAGGCGCTGTTGGCGGGGGCTGGCAGTGGCCATCTGCGGTGCAAGGGCCAAGGCTTCGTCCTGGCTGAGCCGCCCCTGGGGCACCGCGGTGCCAAGACCAATCACGGACAAGGGCATGGTTGATCAGTCCGTCAAGCAGGGCAAGCTGGGCCTCTGCACAAACCCAATCATGGAACTAGTGATCGAGGGGAAGGTTGCAGCCAACCTGGAAAGTCCCCAGGTAGCCCGAGGGTTCCGCAAAATCAAAGCGAGCGCTCGGCAGAAACCCTGGCGCTGGCTCACCCAGCGGTGGTGACGGCGCCGCCAATCCGCCTCAATGGCGCCATCCCAATGCTCCAGTCCGCGCAACACCAGCGGCAGGGCCGCCAAGGAGGAGGTCAGGGCCCAGCCCATGCCTTCGCCGGTAAAGGGCTCCACGTAGCCGGCGGCGTCACCAAGCAGCAGCAGACGGTGGGCTGAGAGTGGGCTGCTGCGGCGGCTCAGGGCTGCGGTGAGCTGCCAGGCCGCCGCTTCCAGGCCAGACGGGGCTGCAAAGCCCGCTTCCGTAAGGATCGCCTGGCAGGCACCGGCCGCACCGCCGCTGGAACGCAGCATGGGCGGATCGAATGCACAGGCCACGTTGATCTGGCCCCCTTCCACCCGAACCAGTCCCGCATAGCCGCCCCAGCCCACGGCCATCTGCAGAACCCCTGGCGGAGGCCCGGCAGCGTCGCCAGGAAGCACACAACCGGCTCCAACCCGGCTAAGCGGATCAATGCTGCTGGTGATCTCCGCCTCGCCATCAAGGCAGCGGTGGCTGAGGCCCGCCGCGATTAACACCACCTTGGCGCTGACCATCCGCCGGGCAGCACCGTTTTGCAGCACCACCTGCCGATGGGGGACCAGGCCAGCGGTGGCGGCGCCGAGTTCGGCTTGGGCGCCAAGAACAGCTCGAGTACCCGTCAGGACCGTGGCACCTGCAGCCTCAGCCGCATCCACCAGCGCCTGATCCAAGCGGGCCCGAGACAGAACCTGGCCAGAACCCAGGGCGATCGGGCTCACCAAACCAGCCACCCCCAATTCCAGCGACCCCAGGGCAGTGCCACCCTGGCCCGACACCAACCCAGCAAGGTCAGCGGCCTCAAGGGCTGCCAGGGCCTGGGGGCTGAGGCAGGCCCCACAGACTTTCCAGCGCGGGAAGACCCGCTGCTCAACCAGCAACACCCGCACGCCGCGACGGGCGAGGCCATGGGCCGCCAAGGCGCCGGCCAGTCCAGCGCCGACCACAACCACATCCCAGTCGGACGCGATCGGCAATGGCGGTGACAGTGGCAGGAGCTCAGGGGCTGGGGGCATTTCGGCTCCAGGAGAGCAGGAAACGCTCGGGCCAGAAACGGCTGATTTGCGCGCCTGCCAGGCCAGCGGCGGTGGCCAGATGGGCCACTTCATCCAGCTGAAAGGCGCCCCCCACGGAAAGGGGACCATCGATGTGCACGATCGGGGAGCGGCTCAGCAACCGGGTGCCGATCCAGGTGAGCACCAGATCCAGGTGGCTGCGGATCAGATCGTGAACCAACAGCTGATCGAGGGTGGCAGCGGCCATGGAGCGCAGGAGGGTTTCGGCATCGGACTCGTTGAGATGATGCAAAAACAGGGACGAGGTGATCAGGTGATAGCCGCCGGGAAGGGGTGCAGCGATGGCATCGGCCTGGAAGAAGTGGGCCTCGAGGCCCTCAACCTGGGCCGCTGCGCTGGCGAGGGCGACGGCTGCCTCGCTGAGGTCACAACCATGCACCTCGAGATCCAGGCCCTCCCGGCGGCCCAGGCGACTGATGGCCCGCACCGTGTCGCCCCCACCGCAGGCCACATCCAGGATGCGCAACCGCCGCGAAGGGTAAAGGCTTGCCAGGCGACGGATGGCGGGGGAAAAACAGCTGGCACTGCGGGTCAACGCATTGATCCGGGCGAGGCCAAGCAGAGCCGCCTGGTGCTCCTGGGGATCAAGGCCTGGCTGATCCATCACCTCGGGCCTCAGCTGCCGCTCGGCCAGCTGGCTCCACAAAACGGCTAGGGGAACCGCTAGCGCTGCCTGGAGAGTTGGGGACGACGGCTGCAAACAGCTCCCTTGGGTTATGCGTTGTTGCGCCAACCCTAGGAACGCTTGCCCCCTGGCGATTTCTAGGCTGGGACCATGGCCAATCCCGCACTCACGCTCCTTTTTGATGGGGCCTGCCCCCTTTGCCAAAGGGAGGTCGAGGCCCTGCGCAGCCGGGATCAGGCCTACGGCCGAATTTGTTTTGTCGACATTGATGCGCCGGACTACGACCCCACCGCCCATGGGGGGATCAGCTACCGCGAGGCCATGGGCCGAATCCACGCCCTTGCGGCTGATGGGCGCGTCATCGTCGACGTGGCGGCCTTCCGGGAGGCCTACAGGCTGGTTGGCCTGGGTTGGCTGTACGCCCCCACCACCTGGCCCTTGCTCAAGCCGGTCGTTGATGGGATCTACGGCCATTGGGCACATTGGCGCCTAAAGATCACGGGTCGAGCTGATCTCGAGACCCTTTGCGCGCAACGGGTGGGCCGTTGAAAGGACCCTCTCTGGTGCGCCAATGGGCCATTAGAAGTTTTTCGCTTCTGCCAGCGAGAAGCAGGACCCAAGCTCAGATCAAGGCCAAACCACAAAAAGCCCCCTCCTTGCAGAGGGGGCTTTGGTTCAGCTCAAGCCCTAGGGCCAGGTGGTGATTCGATCAACCGATCGCAGGTGCGGTCAAGGCCACGGGGGTGGACTGGGCAGCAGCGAGGTCAAGGGGGAAGTTGTGAGCGTTGCGCTCGTGCATCACTTCCATGCCCAGGCCAGCGCGGTTCAGCACATCGGCCCAAGTATTCAGCACCCGACCTTGGGAATCAAGGATCGACTGGTTGAAGTTGAAACCGTTGAGGTTGAAGGCCATCGTGGACACGCCGAGGGCGGTGAACCAGATGCCGACAACGGGCCAGGCTGCCAGGAAGAAGTGCAGGCTGCGGCTGTTGTTGAAGGAGGCGTATTGGAAGATCAGGCGACCGAAGTAACCGTGGGCAGCCACGATGTTGTAGGTCTCTT
>CAMCMT010000087.1 GCA_945875915.1 Synechococcus sp. UW140
GCCGCCGTAACGGCCTTTAGGTCCTGCAGCTCCGGGTTCACCTGCCGCAGAGCCTCAACCGTTGTCCCATAGCGAGCAGCCAGCACCGCCAACGTGTCGCCGGGGCCGATCACCTGCACCCGGTTGGGCTTGATCGCCACCGTGATCGCTTCCCCAAGCTCGGCCTGCAGCAACGTCCCAATCCCGCCCGGGCCATAGGCCGCACCTACCAGCAGCAGCGACACCCCCGCCAGCACCGCCCGCGGTTGATTGGGCAACGAGCCCGGCGTCGTCAGGCCGCCTAGATCGCCAAACCAGCAAAGGCCGCCTGTCGGCACCTCGATCGTTGAGCGCCGGTCGGTTGCGGGTTGGTCCAGCACAGCCCTTAGGCCCGGCTGTTGCCAGGGCAGCTCCTTCGCCAACCAGTCCCAGGGCTCCGTTGTCCTTGCCGGCAGCAAGGCCGCCCGACACAGAAATCCCTCACACAGGATGTCGCCGGTATCGATCCCCGGGCCGTTATCGCGGCTGGAGATCAGATCCACCTGCTTCAAGGAGACCTCCCAGGCCTGCCGGGCGATTGGCTTGGCAGCTGCAGCCCCCGGGTAATCGAGCTGGTGCAGCAGCAGCCGGGCATTGGCCACCCCCTGTAGGGCCATCGCTGCCGGCAGGGCCTGTCCCATCAGCTGCGCTCCAGGCGGCCCTGGAACCGGGGAGCCGCCTGCGGTTGCCACACCCGCAGCCCCGGCAGCACCAGCAGCAAAGCCTCCACCTGCTGGCGCCGTTGGGCCGCCAGGCTCAGGCCCTGGCTCTCGGGCAGGGCGTACTCGGTCTCCACCTCCTCGATCAGCAGCTCGGTGGCGAACTCGATCACGTCCAGCTTCCTCTTGGGCAGCTCGGCTGGCACGGGGCCAGCGGCCCCCTTGCGGCTGGTCTTGGTCACCACCGGTTCGGCAGCCACCGGGGCAGAGGCCAGTTGCTGGTCGATCGCGGCGATCCGCTCCAGGCACTCCACGGCCACGGCAATGCCTGCCGGGTAGTCGCGCTCCAGGTCCGCCATCGCCCGACCGATCGCCCCGATCGAGGCCGCGCTCACCGGGATGCCCAGGGCCGAGCGGATCGCCTCCAGGTCGCCGGCTCGCCAGCTGGTTCCTTGTTCAGTGCTCATAGCAATGCCCCTTGCCCCACCGGGTTGACCTGACCCGGCGATGCACTGATCGCCAGTTGCTGGCGCAGTTCGTCGCGGCTGATGACGCCCCGGGCCTCCAGCTCCAGCCATTCGGCCACGCTCGGCTGGGGCCGCACCGGTGGCGTCATCGGGGTCACGCTGAGCGAGATCCCGGCCCCTGGAGCCAGGGCCTCGCCGCTCTGGCGGCACCAATGGCCCAGTAGCGACGAAAAGATCGAGCTCTTTTGGGTCGCCAGCGATTGCAGCAAGGCATAGGCCTGGCCGGCGCACAGCGAGATCTCCGTATCACTGCGACCAGCCCCCCGGTTCTGGGTCGGCACCAATGCATCGCGGTGCATCGTTTCATCCAGCAGCGTCAAGTAGGCCCGGTGTTCAGCAAGGGACTGGGCCCGGATCTCCTTCCATTGGAAATCGGCCCCCTCCGGCAGGTCCATGAACGTGCTGGTCGACAGGGTGAGCTGTTCCGGCTGGCGGCCGGCGCCGTCTTCGTCGCGCTGGTAGCCGAACTGGTCGACCAGGCCCGTGCGCACCCCCACCGGCAGGGCGCAGCGGGAGAGCAGGTCTTCGTAGTCGCTTTTGAGCCGGTAGTGGTTGAGGTACTGGTTGGCCAGGCCCAGGTGGGGCAGGTCGCCCTCGCCAAAGGCCGCCCCATCGGCGGCGTACCAAACGGCTGGCAGCATCTGCTGACCCGGCAGCACCAACGGCCGGCCGATCCGTTCGGCCCGGTAGCCGGCGGGTTCCGTTGGGCTCGCCACCGCGCGGTAGGAACTTAATTGCAGGCCCCCGGGTTGCAGCAGGGCCTCCCGGTAGATCCAGCCCTCCGGGTCATCGGGCTGCTCTAGGGGGGAGCCCGGGCTCAGAAGGTGAACGGCTACCCCGCAAGCTAGCTGGGGGTCGGACCCTCGGGCTTTGGCTTGGGCCTGGCCCTGACTGCACCGCTCCCGCCAGCGGATCCGTTGCGGCAGGCCGTCGCCGTTGGCCAACTGCCAATCGAGGCAATCCCGCCGGGGCACTAACGCCAGTCGGGGCAAGGACAGCCGATCACCGCGCCGGATTGCCTCCTGCCGGTGCCCTTCTGAGGGCCAGCGGTGCTCGGCTGGCAGCACCAGCACCAACGCCCCGCCATCGCGCAGCACCAGCAGGTCGGCCAAAAACAAAAACACGCCCAGGTCCGTCCCCAGGCCATCCACATCGCTGAGCACCCCAGCCAAGGAGCCCGGCAGCTCGCGCCACTGCACCGAAGCCAGCATTCCGGCATAGGTCCGCAGGGCATCCCTGAAAAAACCACTGGGCCTGGCATTGGCGAGCCGTTGGCGGTAGGCCGCTTCTGGCTCCTTGCTGCCCTGGGGTAGGTACAGGCCCCTTCTTGACTGGCCACCGGTGCCATCGAGCAGGTTCCAGCAGTCGGCCACCAGCTGCAGCCGCTCCTGCAGTGCCACCAGGGTTGGGTGGGGCTGCCAGGGGAGGGGGCCTCCCAAGCCTTGGGCCCGCTGCTCGACCGCCTGGGCCTGCAGCTCCTCGGGGCTCAGCGCCTGCCAGCGGTTGCGGCGGCGGGGGCGGCTCGGGCTGCTGCGCGGCAACGGGGCTGGGGTGGCTGGGGGCTATTGCCACCGGGGGGCAGGCGGTGGCGATGGAACGAGCTGGCAATCCATCCCATCTCTACCGCCCCTAAACTGTTCCCATCTGGTCTTCCCTGGAGCCATGGCCATCCGTGCCGTTAGCGTCAGCGGCCTCAAGAACAACCCAACCGCTGCCCTGCGCCAAGCCAAGCAAGATCTGGTGGTGGTGCTCAATCGCGACCACCCAGATGCGGTGCTTGTGGGCCTCGATCAAGATGGCCTGCTCCAGGCACCCGGCGTGCGCGCGGCCCTGGCCACGGCCCTCTACCGCGATGGCGACCTCTCCCTCTCCCGTGCCGCCAGGGTTGCGGCGATGGACACGGCCAGCTTCCTCTCCCATCTCTCCCGATTGGGCATTGAGGCCATCCGCTTAACCGCAACAGAAACCAACGCCGACCTCGACACCCTGGAGCAGTGGTTGCAATCGTCATCACTGACGCCAGTCCCCTGATTGGCCTGGCCCGCGTATCTGGGGTCAGCTGGTTAAAGGATTTATTTGGCGTCGTTCTGATTCCATCGGTTGTCGCCGATGAGGTTCTCACCGGCCACTTTCCAGCTCAGGAAACCCTGATCCAAGAGGCCATCGGGGCCGGGTGGCTGCGTCTTGCCGCTGACATTGAGACAGGCCCAGCGTTGCCGGATCTCGATGAGGGAGAAGCGGCCAGCATCCGCCTTGCCCTCTCCTTTGGCCCAGCCAGCTCAACGTTACTGCTGATCGATGAACGGGCCGGCCGAGCCAGCGCCATGGAGTTTGGACTGCGGGTTGCCGGCACCGCGGCCGTCATCGGCATGGCCCGCCAACGGGGACTAATCCCCTCAGCCCGGGCTGTGTTTGCCCAGCTCCATGCCAGTGATTTCCGAATTGCAGTTGCAGTGATCGAAACCGTGCTGAAACGGTGCGGAGAGAGCGATCTAAGGCAATGACATACTCCTAGAAGGCGATGAGATACCAATCGCCTAGGCCAATCACTCTTCCACCATGCCCTCACCGCGGTCAACTCCTCTGGTCAATACGCCTTGGGCACTTTGATCTCAGAAGAGTTTTAAAAGTACCCTTATTTAGACGCAA
>CAMCMT010000088.1 GCA_945875915.1 Synechococcus sp. UW140
AGCTGGGTTTGCTCCTCCCATCCCGCCCCACTGGGGCGCTGATCGGAGCTTGGTGCGTTGTTGTTTTGCCTGTAGCCAATGGCCCAGATCCTTGATTTCCAGGCCGCCGCCTTGGCGCGCTCCCGTTGTGATCCCCTCAGCGATGAATCTGCCCCTCTAGTGATCGTCGCCGGTGGCGGCCGTGCTCTCGATTGGCCTAGCGATCAGATCACCGCCGCCCTGCTGCAGGCCTGTGGGTGCCGGCCTGTGCTGCGCCTGCTCCACGGCGGTGCCCGCGGTGCCGATCGCCTGATCGAGAAAGCCGCCCACTACCTGGGTTGGCCGGTGGAGGTGATCGCTGCCGAATGGGGCCGCTACGGCCGCGCCGCCGGGCCCCTGCGCAATGGCCTGCTGCTCCGCCGGGCCCTGGAAGAGGCCAGCCCAGCCCAGGCCTCGGTGCTGGTGGTCGCCTTCCCCGGCGCCGCAGGCACCGCCTCCTTAGTGCGTCAGGCCCGCCACCTGATCGCCGCCGATGGCGAGCCCATCGCCCTGGTCGAGATCCAGCCCTGAGAGGCATCGCCCCAGTTATCCCCCCGTTCGATTCCAGCCCTTTGCCCTAGTCCCATGCCCCGCTCCACACCTGCCGCCTTAGCCCCAATCACTCCCAAGGCCGTAGCCCTCCCAGCTCCTACGGCACCAGTTCCAGCCACTCCCAGCTCAAGCCTGTGGCACCTCGGCATCGAGGCTCAGGAGCTCACCAGCCGCATCGCCCGCCTGGCTGATCAGCTGGAGGCCGATGAGCCCGAGCAGCAGCAGGCCGCTATCAAGGCCCTAGAAGATGCCCTCCTAGTTGAGGAAGGCAACCGCGAGGCCCTAGCCCGCAAGGCCGATGCCACCTGCTGGGTGATCGATCACCTCCGCGCCCAAGGCAGCTACCGCCAGCAACAGGCCAAGCGCCTGGTGGAACTGGCCAAATGCGATCAGCGCCGGGCCGATGCCCTGGAAAACACCCTGGTCTTCGTGCTCACCCGGCTGCAGCCGTCAGCCACCCGCTTCTCCTTCCCCCACCACGAGCTCACCAGCCGCCGCAGCGAGGCCGTCGAGATCAGCGCAGAAGAGGAACTAGCGCCCGAGTGGCTGCGCATCACCACGGCCACAACTCCCGATAAGGGAGCGATCAAGGCAGCCCTCAAGGCCGGCCAGCAGATCCCAGGTGCCCAATTGGTATCGCGGCGCAGCTGGTCAATCCACTGACCCCCCCCCACAGGGGGTTTCGATTCAGGGCCTGGCGAGAAAGCTAGGCCCCATTCCCATCCACTCCACTCCGTCCGAAGCTCCACCCCAGGCCATGACCAGCACCATCCCCACTGCCAACGGATCCAGGCCAGCCGCTCCAGCCAGGCCGGTCCAGAAGTCATCCGCCCTGCAGCTACTGCGCCGGCCGGAGATCGAAGCTCCTGCAGTCCCGGAAGTTGATAGTCCAGCCAGGCCCCAGCTACCTGCTCTACACGCCCAAGCCTCAACAGCGCCAGCAGGTCTGCTCTCCCCCGAGCAAGCCGCCGCCCTGGCCGCCCCGCTCAACCGGGCCAACGTCCAGACCCGCAGCCAAGCCGGGCGCTCCTTCAATTATTTGGAGGGTTGGGTAGCGATCCGGGAGGCAAACAGGATCTTTGGCTTTGACGGCTGGCAGCGGGAAACGATCGAGCTGCGCTGCGTCTCTGAAAGCCAGCGCCCGATCGGCCGGGACCAGAAGCCCGGCTGGGGTGTCACCTACATCGCCCGGGTCCGCATCCGTCTGGGCAGCCAGGCCAATGGGGCCCCATCCCTGATCCGGGAGGGCAGTGGCGCCGGCCATGGCATCGACGTCGATCTGGGCCTGGCCCATGAATCCGCCCTCAAGGAGGCAGAAACCGATGCGATGAAACGGGCCCTGATGACCTTTGGCAATCCCTTCGGGTTGGCGCTCTACGACAAGCAGCAGCGGCAGGTCACCAGTTCAGTGCGGGATGAGCGAGCTCCCCAGGGCAAGGGGCCCCTGGTCCAGCCGGGTCATCCCAAGCCACTACCGGAGGCGAGGGCGATCGAGCCCCAGGCTCAGGCCGACACTCTGGCTATCTCGCCGGCGGAGCTCGGCGCTGTTGGCCTGGCGGCCCTAACGCCTGAGGTGATCCAGCAGCTGCATGCCCAAGTCCGCGGCCTTCCCCGGCCCCAGCTGGAGGAGCTAGTCAAGGCCTTCCGGCAGCGGTTCCGGCTAGCTGAGGGTGCTTCTGTGGCGGCTGCGATTACCCAGAAGCAGCACCATGACTGGGTTGAGGCGTATCTGGTTCAGGTGGAGAGCCAAGGGCAGCGGCTGTCGTGAGGGCTCCTGGCTGCACAAATCTGGTCACTACGTTCAGAATGCACCCATGACCAGAGCACCGACCCTGCCTCTTGATGCCCGCTTGCCAGTAATGGCAGGGATGATCACCGCGGCAATCCCCGGCGCAGAAATTCGACTGTTTGGATCAAGGGCCAAGGGAAACGCCGGCCCAGACTCCGACATTGACCTCTTGATCACAGCACCCGACGGCTGGTTGCAGACCCACAGCCGCTACAAGGTGCTCGCTGAGTTGCGGCGGCAGTTAGGCAGGTCAGATGTCTCGCTGGATCTGCTGCTGTATTCCGTCAGTGAAGTGTTAGAGCGCAAAGATTGGCTCAACCATGTGATCGCCCGCGCTTACCGGGAAGGGTTGCGAATCGATGGCCTCACCTGAAGCCCTCAATATGCTCCAGATCGCGAAAGCCGATCTGGACACTGCAATCGCCTCGTCTGATCCAACAATTTTCCGGGAAACCGCTTGGGGATTTTGGCTGCAGCAGTCTGTCGAGAAAACCCTAAAAGCCTGGTTGCTCGAATTAGGCAGCACACCACCCCTCTCCCACGATTTGACCAGACTATTAAAGCTATTGCTGGAGCAGAATGTTGAGATAGAAAAGTTCCTTGAGCTAGATCAACTGACTGACTACGCCGTCCAATTCCGCTATGACGCAGACCCGACGCCATTAGGACTAAATCGCATAGCCCTCAATCAGCAAGTGCAAATCCTCATCGACCAAGTAGAGGCCGTGGTGACTGGATCAACAAAGTCTTGATGGCGTCAGGCCGCTGATCAATCGCCACCTTCCTGCAATTGGGCGACAGGCACCCCGAGCAAGGCAGACAAAACCAGACCTTCTCTGCTAGTACAAGTGTGCGTATCTCGCCCCAAGCCGGCCATGGTCCCGTCCCTCCTCCAGGCCCCAGAAAGCTGGCCCCAGCTGGATTCTTCCCTGCTGATCGCCAGCCGCAGCAAGCAGGTCTGCCTCACCTGCCGCTCCTTCCGCCATCACCTCGGTGAGGCTGAAATCCCCCTGCTCACCTGCCAGTTCCACCAGGGGCTGATCGGCCAGGGCGAGCACCTCACCCGCCGTTGTCCCAACTGGGCCGGCGAGTCCACAGGCCCGCGGGGTTGGGCGCCAGAAGCGGCATGAGCCAAGACCCCAGTCCGCTGCCTCCCTACACCTCACGCACCTGGTGGCTCAGTGATGGCCGCGCTGTGTTGCGCTTTCGTCCGGTTCGCTGGGATCAATACAGCCAGCGGCTGGAGATCATCAGCGGCGAACTGCTGCCAGGGGAACCAA
>CAMCMT010000089.1 GCA_945875915.1 Synechococcus sp. UW140
TACCCCGCTGGCGCGGCGCCGGCCCAATCCAGTGGAGCCTGCTCGAGGGCGATGCCAAAACCGGGGTGGGGATCATGGCGATGGAGGCCGGCCTAGACACCGGCCCGGTGCTGCTGGAGCGCGCCCTGGCCATCGGCCTGCTCGAGAACTCCGCCCAGTTGGGCGAACGCCTCTCCCAACTCACCGCCGAGTTGCTGGTGGAGGCCCTACCCCTGATCGCCGCCGCCGGCCCGGGCCCGGAGGCCGAGCGGCTGACCCGCCTAGGGGTACGCCGCCAAGGCGACGAGGGCCTGACCACGGCCCGACTGCTCACCAAGGCCGACCTGCAGATCGACTGGCAGCAATCGGCCCTGCAGCTCCACCGCCGCGTCATGGGCCTCTATCCCAACGCCCAAACCAGCTGGGCAGGCAAGCGGCTCAAACTGCTGGCCACAGAACCGCTAGTGCAACGGTTGGTAGACCTAATTAGCCCAGAAGCCGCCGAGCTGCTGCGCTCCGATCCCGCCACCCAGGCGGCGAGCACTGCGGCAGTCAGTCCCGCCGGCCCCGATCGGCAACGGACCGAACCCGGCACGGTGCTGGGCCTGGTGAAGGAGCTGGGGCTCGTGCTGGCCACAGGGGGCTGCCCCCTACTGCTGCGCACTGCCCAACTGGAGGGCAAGGGGGTGGTCAGCGGCCAGGCCTTGCTGCAACAGCTTGGGGCCCGTGTGGGGGATCGGCTAGGCCCAACACCAGGCGAGCAAGGCTGAAGCCACCCCAATCGGCAAACCCAAGCCCCCACACGCCCAGCGCCCACGGCGACCTAACCTCAACTCAACCGATCAACTGGCTATCCCATCCAAAGCTCCTACGCCACAGCCACGGGGACCACAAATCTTGGGAGGAGAAGTCAAGTTGCATCAAAACAAATGATCTCAAGATAGGGCCTAAACCCAAACCCAACTCCCAGCCTTGTCCCAATCATTTCCAGGTGGATTTAACGCCTTCGCTTAATCAGCTTGGCCCCCAACCATCGAGCCAAAACTTGATAGAGATGATTCAATTGAGGTCAAGGCTAGTAACACCTCACCAGCAGATCAAATCGCAACATTGCGTTATTCCCCCCCCAGAATCCCTAGCTCAGCGTGCGGCTGCTTTTGTCAGCAGCAACGGGAGCCGCGCCTCAGCCACGACCTTCGAAGGATCGGCCAAAACAAGCATCCATTGTTGACAGCTTGCAGCCCGCCAGAGGCAGTCCCCAGGCAGTTCTGCGGCAACGGCCAGCCAATCGGCCAGGCGGCATTGGGATCAAGCAAGGCAGCACCCACTTCAGGCCCCAAAGCACCAGTCCTCCAAGCCCCCCACTCCATGACCGTCAGTGTGATCACGCCAACCAGGCTGCTGCCGGACCGGGTGGGCATGCTGGTGGAACTCAACCAAAGCCTGAGCCGCAACCGCTGCCCGGTTGAGCATGTGATTGTGGTCGACGGCAATCCCGAGGCGGCCATTCCGGCGGAGCTGGCCGGACGAGCCACGATCATCAACAGTCCCCGGCCGATCGGCCAGGCGGCGGCCCGCAACCTGGGCCTGGTGGTGGCCCAGGGCGACTGGATCACCAGCGCCGATGACGACGACTGGCTCCATCCCCATTCGATCGATCGCCGGCTGGAGGCGATTGGTGACCAGCCCGGGGCCCTCTGGGCAGCGGGCTATTGCACCGACGATGACAGCGTCGACCCGGAAATCATGCCGGCAGGATTCTGTTCTCCAGGCGCCATCTGGCAGGCCTGGCCCAGCCCCCACCACCCGATTCCCCTGGGTCCCACCACCCTGCTGGTGCAGGCCAACCTGCTCAAACGGGCCGGCGGCTGGATGGGCCTACCCCAGGGGGAAGACATCGGCATGATGATGGCCGTCACCAGCCTGGCGCCAGGGCTAGTGATTGATGCCTACGTATATCACATTCGCCTCCATGGCGGCCAGATGACCAAAACCAGCTGGTTTGATGATTTGGAATTACTGGCCCGTCGCTGCGCCTGGGACCGGGGAGCCTCTATTTTGTGCCAAAGGCAATCGCCCAGGGTGCTAGCACCAACGCCCTAGCCAAACAAGATGACAACAATTTAGTCCCCTTAGAAAAAGAACTTCACGCCCGCCTCAATGCCGTTTTCGTTGACAGCAAAGGCGTTCGGCTGGGGTGCGCCGTTACTGCCCCCCAGATGGAGCAGACGCCAGGAGAGGTTGAGCTGGGTGCTGTTGCCGATGGCATAGCCCACACCCGCCTGGGCATTCCAGGAGAGGTTCTCCGGCTGGTCGATGCCAAAGCCGCCGATGTCGCCGCGGGCAAATAGCCGCAGCCGCGGCGAGAGGAACAGCATGGCCTGGGAGCCCAGCAGGGGTTGGGCAACCGTGGAGCTGAGCTCTCCATAGCGGGTGAAGCTGCCGGCCGGGCGATTGAGGCTGAAGCTGTTGTTGGGACCTGTGACGGTGAGGCTGGAGCCAGAACCCTGGCCTTCCAGGCCCAGGTTGTACTGCACGCTCACGAGGCGGACCCCGGCATAGGGGATCACGCTGAAGCTGCCGGGCCGGGCCACCGCGGTCTCCCGCTCGCCGAAGCGATAGCGCAGGGCCAGGTCGTAGACGCCTTGGACCAGGCCCATGCTGGCGTTTATGGAGGTCGAGCCGATCGCGACGCTGGCGCTTTTGCGACCCAAGGGCCCAAAGCTCCCGTCCGCGTTGAGGCCGCCCCGGCTGACCCCTTGGGCTCCTTGCAGGGATAGATAGCTGAGGTCGGTGAGCAGGCCCAATCGCCCGTATTCCACGCTGCCGCGCAGGCTGGCAAGGGCGGTGAGGGGCTGGAGCACCTGGCCCAAATCAAGGTCAAAGTCGGTGCTCAGCCCCCTAATCGTGGCGGTACCGTTGGTGCTTAACGGGGCCAGGCCATAGAGCTCTACGGTGCCGGCCGTGGGGGACAGCGAGGCTTGGGGGCCAGGGCTCTTGCCACTGGTATTAGGACCAGTCGATAGGGGGTTTGGCCCAGCATGGCCCTCGGTCTGGGCTTGCCCGATTGCTATCCCCCCCTGCGGATCGGCAGCCAGGGCCACGGGGGGCGCCATCCCCACTCCCAGGAGCCCCGTCAGCACGGCGGCATGGATCGTGACGAACGGGATTGGGGGGAAGCGCACGAAGGAGGCAGGCTACAAACCAATAAAGATTTTAATGGAGTGACGAGAATCGTGATCAAAAGCCAATTAAGAGCTTAAGAAGAAGAATTAAGGACAAAAATTACGCTCAAATTTAGCCGCAAATATCCCATAAGCGTTCCTATATTATAAGAATCCCATGATCGACTATGCGGGACTACTGCGCCGGAATGACTCTAGGGCACCTCGAAAAATTAACAATACACTTGATTCCAGCATACTCCCGATTATGATTTGCTGAGCATTTGTTGCGACAACGGTGGGTCAGAGAGGCTTCTGGGACGAACAGCAAAGAGTCACAAAGCTCCAGGGCAAAAAGCCGGTTCT
>CAMCMT010000090.1 GCA_945875915.1 Synechococcus sp. UW140
TTGGCTTTCAGCTACCTCGGGAGGCAGCCAGGGGGGAGAGGTGGTCTCCATCGATTCACGGCAAAGGTTGGGAAAAAAATGGGAATGGCTGGGGCTCCATTCAGGGCTGGTTCTGCCAGAAGCAAGCCAGGCAGGTGCCGGCTCAGTGGGTGAGGCTCACATGGCAGCCCGGCGGCGTGAACGGCGACACGTTGGCCCTCGCAAAGAACAGGCAGGGCGCCTTGCTGTTGGCCCCGTCAGTTCCCGCCAGCACCAAGTTGGCGGGGTTGATCACCGTTTCGATCAGTCCACCCACCGCTGGAATCACGACCGTGGCGACATTCACAAAGGTGCCGGTACTGCCGTCCTTAAGCAGCGGCGCCAGGGCCAACACCACCGTGATCGGACTGCCTGCGCCGGGGTGGGAGGTCACCAGGGTGATCTGATCAGCTGAATCCAGGGGCGTTGTGAGCCGCACCACCTCATTGCTCAGGCGCGTGCGCTCCAGCGGATCGGTGGCGGTGCTGTTGATCCAGCCCACCAGGGTGGTGAGGGCATCAAGGCGCCTATTCGCCAGCGGAGCCATGGGATTGTCCTCGTGAAAGGGGGGAGTTGAGGGTTGAAAATTTGATAAGGGCGCCGACAGGCTTGAAACGCTGATCGGCTCGAAATTGGAACAGGCCCCTGGCCTGGGGCCTAGGCCACCGCCGGGCCGATGTTGTAGAGCCGGGCTGCGGCCTTGTCGTCGCAGACGGCAAAGCCCACGTACCAATCCACCCGGGTGCGGAACACCGGGGCGTCTTGCACTTCGCCGAAATCCCGCACCGAGATCCCGTAGCGACCTTCAAACGGGCCCTGGAGCCCGGTCATCAGTTCATCGCCAAAGCTGCAGCAGTAAAACGACGTGGTTTTGCCTGCTTCGCCAAAGCCGAGCACGTCCTGGCCATTGGCGTCCTGGTCCACCACCAGGATCTCGACGTCCTCAAACCAGTGGCGGCCCTCCATCACCTGGTAGAGCTCACCGCCCACATCGCGGCAGGCGGCACTGATCTGGCGGCGGCCGGCCTTGCTGGTGATCAGCACCTTCTCGCCGCCGTTGGCGTTCACCGCATCAACGAGTTGCTCGATGCGGGTCAACTTGACGGTGCCGCCGCCGTTATCGACGGTCTGAACCCCACCGGGAAGGAGCCGTTTGCTCAGGCCGTTAAAGGCCCGGGGATCGAAATTGGCATCACCATTGAGGATCGCCGCCTCCAGGGTCAGCCGCATCGAGCGCACCTTTTGTTCGGTCTGGGACGCCCGCGCTTCTGAGCCGTTGAGATCAACGATCGAGCGGTCCACATCCAGGTCACCGCCAAACAGGTGCACGAACTCGGTTTCGTTCGCCACCGCCCCGTAGTCCCGGCGGTAGCCCTCGTTCACAGCACGAAAGCCGACGCGGGGCAGTTTCTTCTCCCTGGCGAACTTCAGAGCCCCACCAGTGAGGTTGCGGAACGGCAGCCGGCGGATCAGTTGCCCTTCTGAGAAGGTGCGGATCACGGCCAGACGTTCCACCCGCGTCTCGTGTTTAGCCGCCTCGATCAATGTCAGGCCCATGCTCACCCCGGGGCCCGGCCCCAGCAACGTCCCCAGCTATTGCCACGGCCACGGCACGGCCGGGGGCCGTTTCGATTCAAGGAACCAAGCCCGGTAGCGCTGACTTGTGGGACTGGGGCTCAGGGATCCCGCAGCGTCCACGACGGTCAAGGGCTAACGCAAGGCGTCGCATTGATGGAGCCGTAAGCAGCAGCAAGTCGGCGACGCCCCTTGACTGCGCCGTGGTGGGGCAGCGGGTCCTTTGCCCTGCCTGTTGTGGCGTCCCAAGTGCTGTTGATTTCCCGCCAGGAGATAGCCAATAGAGCCAGCACCAAGCTCAAATTGGTCTCTGCTCCGGGGTTTGGCCTGGATATAGCCACCCTGGCCTGGTGGCTCGATTGCACCCAATCCCAAATCGAGTTCAGCCGCGTCGGGCCGATTGAGCTCGTCCATGGCGGGGCCTGGGCCCGCTCCAGAAGCCTGGAATCCCTGCGCTGGCCCTATCTCGGCCAAAGCGTCATCCATGGCCGGGCCATCGGTCTACGGGTTGGCCTGCCGGGGCCCGAGCCGATGCGAGGGCTCACCGATTGGGAGGCAGCCAATGCGCTGGCTTGTTTCCAGCGGCTGGCAGCACCCTTGATTCAGGGTGGGTGTCACCTGGATTCAGGGCGCTTGTCCGATTGACGGGGCCCTGCTTGAAACAATGCCGAAGCCCCATGCGACAAGCTTTCTGCGCTGCCGATGAACGTGGCAAGTTGGCCATCTGCTCCGTTGTGTGCCTGGTGCGTTTCATGGTGGAGTCACCGGCCCAGTCTGGCCCGCTGAGGGCTCTTATTCACCCTGGACCGGTTGCCTGGGTCCACGTCAGACTCCCAGATACTTTCATCACCGACTCCGGTATCACCGGTGGTAGTGCCGGGTTATCGCTAGTGGAGGCCAGGAGGTTGTTTTCTGTACCAACAAAGCCCTAAAATCAATAAGACCCACTGTACTTGAGGATCCACGATGGTTGAACAACTTTTGCGGGTCAGCTCACAGCGGCGACCATGGGCCCTCCTAGCAGCCGCCAGCTGCCTCCTTTTCCCGACCATCCCAGGGGCGGCCCGGGCCCAATCCATGCAAGACGCCCTGATTAATCACTACTGCACCCAGGCAATGAACGCCGACTTCGCCAAGGCGGGCAAAACACCCCCTACCGGGATGATTCCATTCACATGCAACTGCGTGATTCAACAGGTAAACGCCCGAGCAACCATTGATCAGGCAAAGGCCACCTGCCAAGCCCAAGCCGCCGCCCAATACCCCACCCCCTAAGGTCTCCCCAGGCCGTTAAGACTGATTCCAAGAGAGGATAAACTGGTTTTAACGGCGTTTCTTTTTGCCTCGATTACTCAGGCAAGCATCCATCCACTCGTCAAAACTGGCGTCGAACAAATACTCGGGTGCCGCGTTAGCGCACCACTGGTAGAGGGTTTCCCACTTGTTACCTTGGGTTTTGTTGCCGCCAGCGAAGGCGGGAGAGACTACCAATAGCAAAATCAGCAGACTAATTGCCTTCATTTAGCAAAATCCTCTACAGGATCTTTAGGCGTTTATAAGGATCGTAGTTCGTTGTGATTAAGAGGATGGCCCTGCCGCAAGTTAGTTCTGTTTCTGGGTCTTCCTGGATAATCTCGCGCACTACCATCCTTTGTCAGTATAGCGTTGCCTTTTCTGTTGCTGCCGGCGCAAGGTCTTGTAGTGGCCAGCGTTCACCTGGACCACA
>CAMCMT010000091.1 GCA_945875915.1 Synechococcus sp. UW140
AGTGGAATCTCCTACGTCGGTGAGAATGTCATTGCCAATCCCACCATAGATGATATCAACACCGGCGCCACCTTCTATCGTGTCATTGCCGCCATCTCCAAAGAGCGTGTCGTTACCATCTCCCCCTTCTATCGTGTCAGCACCATCGCCCCCATGAATTTCATCGTTGCCACCTAGTCCTCTGAGGGTGTCGTTGTCTGTCGTCCCATAAATAGTGTCATCCCCAGAATCACCGGTGATTAGGGCAGCTTCTGCGGCCAAACCAGTACCGATCCCAATGGTGATGGCATCCTTTGACAGAATATTTCTACCTTCTGTCACCTGTGCCCCAAGAAGGAGTCTGGCAAATGCCAAACCCTCATCGCCAGGTGTATCAACTTGATTGAACTTGTCGTCTAACCAGTGGCCTAGTTCTTCAGTTAAAACTGCAATTGCTTGAGTTGCTGTAGCACTATTGAGCCAGTCCTGGTTGAGGTAGATCGTACCCGTGCTTTTGGCATAGGCCCCAGCGGCTCCTGGTATGGCACCGCCGCTGATCAGTTCGATCGGTGGTAGAGCCCCAAAGTCTCCTTCAGCCCACTGTCCGTTAAGGACCTGAAGAGCAGAAGGGTTCTGGCCCAGTTGAAGAGCCTGCTGGGCTGCGCCCTCAAGGCTTCCGTCACTCGCCCACTTGATCAGCTGCCTGCGCCATGCCTCGTCGATGCCAAAGGGGAGAGGAAGGACGTTGGCGCTAGCCATGGCGTTGACTGTGCTTTGGTAGCTATGGGGTTACTCTTTAATTATAGCATTTAGGCAATTATAACGATTGTATTTCTAGGCTTTGTTGGCCTTGTGTCTCCATGAGTCTCGTCATTCGCTAATCCCCAGCCCACTACAGGCCAATGGGTCTGAGCCGTTTATGCCCATTATGCAATTAAGTTCTAATCCTCCGTCTTCTGTTCGCAGCGGGCTTAGTGGGCATGGGAGACACGAGGGGCAGGGATTCAAGGCGTACACACTGCTTTATGCATAATGCACATATCTTTTGCAAGCTAGAACGTTATCAGGCAGTTTGGATTGTTTATCAGCGGATTGCTCTGTATGTTATTTCTCTGGCGACACCTACTGTCTTTCTGCTCACAAAATCATCTGTGGTAGCTATTACAGCTCGCTCCCTTACCGCAAGCCGAAAGATCTCCGGGAAGCTCATAGTGTTTTACTCGCACACTTGATATGCCGTCCCAACACTCCAAAGGTGAGGTGGTCCAGCACCAGCGCGACAACCGGCCCTAGCAGCAGAGTTCCGCGAGTGGCGCCAGCCTTTGGGTTGCTCTCACCCCAACTCCTCAACCCCCAACGCCACCACTCGCACACTGCAAGCCCCACAGATCTCCCGCCATCGCTCCGCCCTGATCCCCAACCGCGCCGGCACCTCAGCAGCTTCTACCCCCTGCCGCAGCAACTTCTGCCCGCTGGCATAGAGATCCCGCCAGGTCGGCGGCACCTTGATCGCATAGCCGTGATCGCGCAGGTAATGGGTGATCTCGCCGTTGGCAAAGGTGCGCCCGTAGGGCCGGAACTGGCGCCCGCCGCTGCCGTCAAAGCGCAAGGCAGCCTTCAGCAGGCCGATCATCGCCAGCTGGCGCAGGTCATCAAATGGATGGCTGGTGCGCCGGGCGAAGTTGCCGGCGATCCTGTCGGCCAAATCCCCATGGGCCAGCGCCAGCGCATGGGCGGCGGCATGGGGATGGACTGGCCTTTGGCGCCTGGGCCTCGGGTGGGGCGCTTGTGGTGGCTGATGGGGCAGTGGGCAAGGACGAGCGAGCGCTGCACCTGAATGCCCAGTAGAAGTGCTTCGCGCCCCAGGGGCATGGCCCCGGCCCCTCTCGACTCCTGGCCGGTGGCAGGCCTCAGCCTCCGGTTGAACGGCCTGTAGTGGCTGCAGCATCTCCATCAGCGCGACAGCAATAAGGGCATCGGCCCCTGCTTCAGGCCCAGGCCCCGCCAGTAGCGGGCTTCCAGCCACAGGGCCCCGTGGCCAAAGGCATCCACCAGGTCTTTGCTGCCCTTGGGGAAGCGCGGCAGTTCCTCCACCAAGGGGGCAGCGCGGTGGTGAAAGCGCACCTGGCCCGCCTCCAGCAGCGGTGCCACCGCATGGGCCCTTGATTCCTTGCTGCCCCGGGCCGTGATCGGCAGCAGGCCTGGCACCTTGCGCCGCAGCAGCTGCAGCACCGCCGGGCCGTTGGCGGCGTCCTCAATCAACACCGCATCGGGCTTAAGGCCCTGCTGCTGCAGGGCCGCCATAGAAGCCAGCAGGAACTTCACCGTCTCTGGCAGGCCAAAGCGATGGCGGGCCGCCCAGAGCACCTCGATCTCGAGCTCCCGGACAACAGGTTCGATTGCACCAGCGCCATGGCCTTGCCTGGTCGCCTGGCGGTTGGGGCTCTGCTCGACCTTCGGGTCGGGGTGCAGCAGCCCCATCAGCACAAAGCCGCAGTGGTCGCTGTCCTCCTCCCCCTTGAACGACAGATCACAGCTCAGGATCAACGGGCCATAGTGGCGCGGGCCCTGGCGTTCAAACGGCGGCCGGATCCAGGCCCGCAGAAAGATCGACCCCGCCGCCGGAGAGGGCCGCTGCTGGTAGAGGGCCTGCCACCAGTAGGAACCCAGCCGGGCCCGGATCTTGAGCAGTTCGCTCAGCGGGAACCGTTCCGGGCAAAGGGCCTCCCCTGGCTTGCGCCAGTCAGGCACCAGGGTGCAGGTGGGAGGGAACTGGGGGCGATCCTCCGGGGGTTCGGCGATGGCAGGCAGGTCCAGCACCTGCCAGTGCTGGGGCGCTTCCCCCCGCTCCTGCTCCAGCAGCCAGGCCACCACGTCCTGGTGGTCCCAGCGGGTCAGCACGATCACCTGGGCCGACAGGTTTGGCCGCAGCACTCCTTTGTCGTCCTCCACTTCTGCCGGTTCCGCCCGGGTTAGCCATACCGAGCGCAGCCAGTCGATTAGCCGCTCCCGTTGCAAGGCCGATTTGGCATCCTCGGGGCCCTTGTAGGGGTCGTCAATGATTCCCAGGCTGTAGCCCTTACCCGTAAAGGGGCCCTTTACGCCCGCCGCGATGCAGCCGCCCCGCTGGGGGGTGAGCCAGTTGCCCACCGCTGCGGAGTCCTTGGACAGCAAGTTGCCGGTGAGGCGGTAGTAGTGCCTCGCCTCCCGGCTATGGGCATAGGCCAGTTCAGCCGAATAGCTGGCGATCGCCGCAAACAGCTGGGGGTGGCGCTGGATGAAGTAGGCCGGAAACAGCTTGGACACCAGCAGCGATTTGCCCAGCCGCGGCGG
>CAMCMT010000092.1 GCA_945875915.1 Synechococcus sp. UW140
TCTGGTCTCGGGAAGGTGGTAGTGCTCCGACCAGAGTCACAGACCAGCCCACCCATTCCCCCGCAAGGGCTCTGAGCAACGGACCGTCAGCACCGGCTACGCCGGTGCTGAGCCCAGGGATTTACACCACTTGGCGGGACGCCCCCTCACAGCCGTTCCCCGAAATCGGCTGGGACAACGGATTGGCATGCTTGCTGATGATGACTTGCTACGACTGAATCGTTCGCTGCTTGTGTATTTGGGGTTGGCCCGTTGATCGCTAGTCGATAGATTGTGTATTTGTCGAGCTTATTGACTAAACCTCAGGTTCTCAAAGTGCTGAAACTTCGTTGTGAATTATGGCGTGTAGATATCTGTGAATCGAATGGCCAGATGTGATTACAGCTGGCGAAGGGGCGGTTGACCCGAATACCAAGGCAACCTCGAAATAGATGTTGGTGTCAAGGACCAGTCGTTTGCGCTCCACCTTTAGGTCGCCTGGCTCTGCTGACGTTGTTTGCGCCATGCCTTGAAATCGGCACTGAGTTCATCCTCAGTGAGGCCGAGGCGCTCCAGTTCGACCTGCATCAGGCGGCCAGCTTCTAGCAGCCGTTCGCGGTCGCTCAGGTCACCCTGCTGGGGCAGCGGCACGTAAAGGCCAATTGTCCGGCCGTGACGGGTCACCTCGATCGGTGTCGCCGACTCCAGGCGGGAAGCCAGCTGGGCCCTGAGTTCACGAATGCCAACGCGGGTAGCCACGGACCGTGCCCGTCCAGTTGTGTACACATCCTAGGCGTGGAACTGCCGTTGGGGCTTCCGTGCCTGCTGGATCGACCCAATCAGCAGGTTGGCTATCTGGGGTACTTCGGCCCGTACCGGCATAAGTGCGACCCTCTTGGCTTGGGGCAAGCCCAACCTCAGCTTTGGGACCTGAGAGCTGGCTTGGCCTGGGCCCAGATCGGCTCGACGGTATCCAAGCCCGTAGTCGTTGCAGTGGCCATCGCCTGGTTACAGCGTTCCAGGTGATACAGCACCGGGGAATTGGTGCTGGGCGTTTTGCGGCGCCAGTGGATCCCGGGTTTGAGCAGGCCGCTACTGCGCCAGCGGTAGATGGTGCTGATGCTGATGCCGAGGTAGCCGGCGGCCTGGCTGGCGCCAATCCAGATCGGGCTGGTTAGGGCGGTTGTCATAGGTGGGTGGATTTGGGGGTGGTTGGCTTGTTCGTTAGTGGGACCTGGGATGACGATGGGAGCGGCCTTGGCGCTGGGCCAGCTCGGCGGCGATGGCGCAAGTGACAGCCAGCGGGCCCTGCTGGTAGGCGAGATCAAGCGCCAGGTGCAGGGCATCGGTGGGCAGTTCACGCAGGTGGGTCGTGAGAGCTTCAGCTGTTTTGGAGCCAGCCACAAGCAATAGGTGGGGCTTCATGGCTGGCCCTCCTGCTTGCTGGCCTTGATCGTCCAGTAGGGCTCACCGCGCTGGGAGTGGGCCTCGCCGAGCTGTTCGGCCAATTGCTTGCGCTTTTTCAAGGTCCCTTCCAACAGCTGGATCGCTTCTGGGTACTGCCAGCTGAGCCGGCCGTCTTGGCGGTAAATCTGAAAGCCCAGGACCACCGGCAGGCCGGTAACCGCTAGCTGGCCCTCGGCAACGAGTTGATCGAGCACCGCCAGGGCGCAGCTCAGTTCTGCCTGGGCCGTGAGGCAACTGGCCTTGGCAGAAGCAGCGGCGTGGAGCGCCTCAGCAGTGGCGGGTGAGAGCGGTGAGGAGGCTGCTGCTGGCAAAGCCGAGCAGGTAGGCAACGGCGATGCTGCAGAGCACAAGGGCGTGGCGGCGACGCGCTTGGTCTCGTTGTTGCTTGCGGGAACGGCCATGGGGCAAGGAGCGGGGTGGACGGTGATTCCGGGAGCGATTCAGCGCTGGCAGGGAGGGACCGGTCAAGGGGCTTCTGGGTTGGGCAGCCTACGGAGAAATCCTAGGACTAACTCACGCTATTGCACAAAAATTGGTTCTGAATCCCTTGAGCGCGTCAAAAGGGACGCCAGCGCTGCTCGTAGGCCGCGAAGGTGCCTGTCCAGCTTTGGCGGCAGTCCTGGGCGGTATGGCTTTGGATCCGGCATTGGCCCGGCTTGCTCCAGATCGTCAGGCCCCTGGAGAACTCCAGGCCGTAGTGCTGTTCGGCCATGACAATGCCTGCCCCCAGCTGGGGGCGCGTGTCGTAGCGGCTGCCCTTGGCGGACAAGGTTTTGAGATCGGCCAGGGCGCAGCTGCCATCGGGGAGGCGCAGAACCAGATCGATCGTGCCAGCCACATTGCGCGCAAGATCAAAGAGCATCAGCTCGCTGCCGATCACGCTGACGTGGTCCCAAAGCGGTTCGGCGAGAAGCGGTTCGATCCAGGCCCCATAGGCGCCATAGAGGGGCCCATGGGGATCGGGCGGGAGCTGCCAGTCGGGCCAGGGCAAATGCTGGCTGCTGGAAGACCCCTGAATCGCCGGAAGCCGCCAGCGGGCGATCGCAAAGTGCTGCAGGGCGGCATGGCAGGTGTTGCCGCGGGGTTCCCACACCTCCCGGCAAGCCTCAATCCGCGCCAGGGCAATGCTGCTTTTGTGCACGCGGCTGATCACCCCGGTGATCGAGACCGGAAAGCGGTGGCCGGTTTGGGTGTGCCAGTAGGTCCAGCTGGCGTCATCACGGGCAATCGGCAGGGGCTCAAGCCAGCTGCTGGCCTTTGCCAGGACTAGGTAGGAGTCCAGCGCCGGGGCCTGGACGGGAAGCGACTGCCGTGGAGCTGCCGTTGTAACTGCCATGGGACCTGCCATCAAGGAGGGGGCACTGCTGCTCCACTGGATGCCGCTGACTAGGCCAACACAGTTCAGAAACTCATGATAGCGTCCGCAAGTAGCACCGCACTGCAACGGTTTTCCCAGCCGCTGCCCGTAATCCCTGCCGCCAGGAACGGGCAAGACGGCACCCCGAGTTGCAGCGCTGTCCTGATCCCTCACCCTGAGGCCCGATGCTTGCTTCCCCGTCCTGCCCTGGCCTGGTGCCGGGGCGCCCCTATTTGCAGATCGACTACGCCCGCGCCAGCTGGGCCTGCGATCGGCTGAGTTCCTCTGCCCTGCGCTGCTGGTTGCGGCTACTCACCTACTTCCGCAACGACCGGCCGAT